>JAPKCC010000054.1 GCA_028823105.1 Phycisphaerales bacterium
CGCGGATGGACTTTTCGTTTTTGTATTGGACGAGATCGTCGATCAGGTAGCACTCAGCACGGATGAAGCCGCGTTCGAAGTCGCCGTGGATCACGCCTGCCGCCTTGGGGGCGGTGTCACCGTTGCGGATGGTCCAGGCCCGGATCTCCTTCGGTCCGGCGGTGAAGTAACTCTGCAGGCCAAGCAAGTCGTACGACCCGCGGGCGACCACGGCGAGGGCCGGTTCCGCCATGCCGAGCGATTGGAGCATCTCGAGCTTGTCGTCGTCGTCGAGTTCGGCGAGTTCACTTTCGATCTTGGCGCAGACCACCACCACGCCGCCACCGTTCTCTTCGGCATACTTCCGGACCGCGTCAACCAATGGACCCGCGCCGTCGGCATGATCCTCGTCCACGTTCGCGACGTAGAGGATTGGCTTGGCGGTGATGAATCCGAATGACCGGACCGCCTTTGCCTCGTCCGGATTGAGATCGAGCGTGCGAAGGGGTTGTTCGTCGTCGAGGCACGCCTTGCATTTCTCGAGGACCCCGAGTCGGAACTTTGCGTCCTTGTCGCCGGAACGCGCCTGACGCTGTGCCTTGTCGAGCGAACCGTCGACCTGCTCGGCGTCTGCGAGGAGCAGTTCAAGTCCGATGATTTCGATGTCGCGGACCGGGTCGATCGAACCCGACACGTGGACGATGTCGTCGTCCTCGAAGCAGCGGGTGACCTGGAGCAGGGCGTCGACCTCGCGGATGGTCGCCAAGAACTTGTTGCCGAGACCTTCACCCTTGCTGGCGCCCTCGACGAGACCGGCGATGTCGACGAGCCGGATCACCGCGGGAATGATCTTCTTGCTCTCGATGTGCTCCCGGATCGTCTCCAATCGGGAGTCGGGGACGCTCACCACGCCGATGTTCGGTTCGATGGTGCAGAAGGGATAGTTCTGCGCCTCGATGCCGGCGGCGGTCAGGGCGTTGAAGAGGGTGCTCTTGCCGACGTTGGGCAGTCCGACGATGCCGCATTCCATGGCGGAGATTCCTGGGTCATATGGGGGAAAAGGGGGAAGGGGACGCTTCTCCGGGCGAAGCGGCGGGTTGGTCATGCTAATCGGTCCCGACGATCCGCGAATTTGAGGATTCCCGGTTGACCGACCGCAACCGCTCCGGGATGCTCTCCACAGGTCGAGAGATTGTCTCGATCTTTATCACGGACCCGTCAACTCGAAGGCCGGAGCGACCCATGAGCGTCAAGATCACCTTTCACGGACATGCCGCTTTCAGCCTGAGTGATGGGACGCACACCGTCCTCATCGACCCCTTCATCACGGGAAATCCCCAGGCCGAGGCAGCGGGGATCACCGCTGATTCCATCTCCTGCACGCATATTGCCCTCACCCATGGCCATGAGGACCACGTCGGTGACACGCTGGCCATCGCCAAGCGGTGCGACGCGACGGTGCTTGGCCCCTTCGAACTGTGCAACATGCTTGGCGAGGAAGGTCTGGAGAAACTCGAGCCCGCCAATCCTGGCGGAGGGGTCGATATGCCGTTCGGGCGGATCACCATGACCAACGCCTTCCATTCTTCGAGCTTCGGCGGCCGGTACATGGGCATGCCCACGGGTTTGGTGATCAGAATGGGTGATACGACCATTTACAACACCGGCGATACCGGGATATTCGGCGACATGGCGTTGATCGCGGAGATCCATCGGCCCGACGTGCTGATCCTGCCCATCGGCGATCGATTCACGATGGGTCCAGCGGATGCCACCCGGGCGGCGGAGATGGTGAACGCGCCGATCGCGATTCCCTGCCACTTCGGGACGTGGCCGCTCATCGACATCGATCCGGACAAGTTCACACCCAACGGGGTGGAGGTCCGGCGACTCGAGGTGGGTGGCTCGACCGAGGTGTGAGGCGGCTCGGTTCGATTTGCCGGGACCCGGCGGAGAGATCCGGCGCGGAAAATTCGATCAGGGATCGTCCGAGCAAAGCCAGCCCCGGCGTCAAGCCGATATGGTTCAAGGGCGGATCTTCCATCGACCATCGACGCGTGGATCCCGCCCGAACGACACGATCCGGGCGGCCGCCAATCGGATCCACCCGCTGATCGATCCCCCTGGAGCCGAATGCGACCACCCTCAGGCCAGACCGATGCCCGGATCACGCCGTTCCACGTCCGGCTGATCGTGCTGGTTGTCCTGTTCGTGCTGATCGCCACCGCGCTGGCCGCCCAGATGACCCGACTGGCGATCATCGACGGTCCGGCTCGACTGGCTCGAGCGGAGGCCAGGCTGCTCCAGCGGAGTTACCAACCGACCATTCGCGGTCCGATCGTCGATCGACTCGGTCGCCCGCTCGCGGTTGAACGATCGAGTTGGGATTTTAGCGTCGACTACGAGGTGCTCACGGGCGAATGGCAGCGTCGTCAGGCGTACCGGCAGGCCCGTCGCGCGATTGGAACCGATTGGAGCAGTCTCTCTCGTTCGGATCGGGAAGCGGCGATCGAAGCGGTGATCCCGGAATGGAATCGCCGGGTGCGGGAGATCTGGGACGCGGCGGCGACGCATGCCGGCCTCGATCTCTCCACGCTTCCCCTCCGTCTAGACAACATTCGACAGGGCGTCTCCGGTCGTGCGGCGTCGGTGTGGCGGCGCCAGTTCGAGGCGTTGGCCAAGCGTCGCGGTCGCGCCGAGGCCGAGGAGATCTTCACGGAGCGGCCGATCGCCGAACAGAAGGGGCTGCACTCGATCGTCGAGAACTTCGCCGAGTCAGACGAGGACACGTTTCCGTTGCAGAAGGCGATCGCGGCGCTCGAGGCCGCCGTGCTCGATACCGGGGGTTCGCCCGCGTCGGAGGTCGCGTTCGCCGTCGTGGATGTCAATCGACGGATTCGCGGATACGCCGAAGCGACGGTACCGATCGACCGTTCGACGCTGCCCGCGAATCTACGCGGATCGGGGATCGTGGAGATCCCCGTGCAGGGCGTCGCTTCGACGCTCGTCGGCACGACCAGATCCGACGTCACCCGGGAGGATCTGGAACGGCGACCCTTCGTCGACGAGGGGTCGAACGCCATCGACTATCGCGGGTATCGACCGGGAAGAGACATCGTCGGCTCAACCGGACTCGAGCGAGAGTTCGATGTTCGATTGCACGGCGCGATCGGGATGCGGGAGATCGATCGATCAAGCGGTGCCGTGCTGGCAGAAGTCGTTGCGGAACCCGGTCTTGATCGACGGCTGGCAATCGACGTCGCACTGCAGGCCCGGGTCCGGGCGGCCATGAACCCCGATCTCGGACTGATGAAGGTCCAGCAGTTCCATTACGGTTGGAATGCCAATGGGCCGCGAGCGTCGACGCTTCCGATGGGGACACCGTTGAACGGCGCCGCGGTAATTCTCGACGTTCGGACCGGTGAGACGCTCGCGCTTGTCTCCACGCCGACCTTTGCGGACGTCAATCCCTCGCAGCGGGACATTGAATTGATGCTCATGCCGGAGACCGGCGTCGAAGCACTTTCCGACTCGGATCGGCTGCGGCGACGTGAACTCCAGGAACTGGCGCCTTTTAGGAATCGCGCGATCGCCACGGCGTATCCGCCGGGGTCGATCGTCAAGCCGCTGATCTACATCGCCGGTGTGGAGAGCGGGCGCTTCGGCCTGCAACAGTCCATCGAATGCAAGGGCTGGATTCGCGGCGAGTTGCTCCGTCCGAGGTGCTGGGGATGGCGGCCCGAAGCCGGGCTGTACGGCCGGCACGAGACGCTCGGCCCCGTGGACGCGATTGCCCAAAGTTGCAACATCTACTTCTACACCATCGCCGACACCCTTGGTCCCGGGGCGATGCAGGCGTGGTACCGCACGCTCGGGCTGGAAGCAGCGCCTGGTCCGGGCCTCGCCAACGCCAGTCCGGGGACGTTCATCCCCGACAACACCGAGATCGGACGAATGCTCTTCGGGATCGGGCAGGGATCGGTCGCTTGGACGCCGCTGCACGCCGCGACGGCCTACGCCCGCCTCGCGAATCAGGGTGCGGCGGTGGCGCCGGTCTTGGTGCTGGAAGATGAACCTGTGGCGGAGTTTGACCCGGGTGACTGGAGCCGCGAGGCGGTGCGGATCGCGTTTCAGGGAATGCGAAAGTCGGCGAAGGAAGGGACGGCGAGCCGGCTCTGGCTTGAGAATCGGCGTCGGGAGGACATCCTCGACTTCTCCGACCTCGGCGACGCGGCACCGACCGTCTGGGCGAAGACCGGCACGTCGCAGGTCACGGGAAAGGCATCTCACGGTTGGTATGCGGGGTTGGTCGCACCGGCCGGCGAGCAGGAGCCGCGATACGCCTTCGCGGTCATCGTGGAACACGGAAACTCCGGCGGTCGGGCCGGGGGGCCGATCGCCGCGCAGTTGATCCGCGCCCTGGCGGCGGAGGGGTATCTCGGGGCAACGGCACTGGATCGAATCGACCCAGAGATCCGCCGCATCGATTGGCTCGACGCCCTCCCCGTCGAAGAGGGAATCGTCGATCCTGCTGGGTTCCTTTCTCCGGGGGACGTCGCGGTCGAGCACGCCTCCCTTCGAGGAGGCGAGGACGGTTGAGCGATCCGGTGATCACCTCGACGACACGGGTCGACGACTCGGCTCGTCCAGCGCGAGCGGCGTTCACGGCACGCGAGCTCCATGAATCGGCTCGCGATCTGCAGTCCGGAGGGATTCGCTGGGCGACCGCGGCTTGGATCGTGGTTCTGGCGGCGCTCGCGCTCAACCTGATCGGGATCATTGCGATCGACACCACCGAACCCGGATTCGCGAGGAAGCAGGCGATGTTTCTTCCGCTGGGAATCCTGGTCGCGGTCATGGCGGCGTCACCGGACTACCGACGCATGCGTCGATGGGTTCCGGCATTGTGCGTGCTGGTCTTGGGCCTTCTCCTTTTCGTGCTGCTCCCGTTCATACCGACCTGGTTGGTTCGTCCCTACAACGGTGCTCGACGGTGGATCAATCTCGGGATCACCGATCTGCAGCCTTCGGAACTGGCGAAGGTGGTCTGGGTGCTGGCGCTGGCGGCATGGTTTCGCCTTCGATGGGACGTTCGCTCCCTCAAGGGTTTCATGCTGCCATTCGTGGTCACGGCGATTCCCATGGGTCTGATCCTGCTCGAACCCGACCTGGGAACGGCTCTGCTCTTCGTGCCGACGCTGCTCGCCCTTCTGTTGGTCGCGGGTGCGAAGATCTCGCACCTCTCCATTCTGACCCTGACCGGCGTTCTGGCGATCTCCGCGGTGCTCTTCACCCCAGTGCGGGGGTACCTCAAGGAACACCAGCAGGATCGGATCGAGGCCCTCATCGCGCAGATCGAGGGTGATGATCGATATCGAGATGACATCGGATACCAGGGTGATCGGGCGATGACCCTGGTCGGAGCGGGTGGACTCACGGGCGTCGGCCGCGAACATGCCGCGACCTTGCTTCGTTTCAATCATCTTCCCGAAGAACACAACGACATGATCTTCGCGGTGGTGGCGTGCCGGTGGGGGCTTCTTGGCAGCATTGTTGTCTGGTCGCTGTTCCTGCTTCTGGCGTCCGCGGGTTTCCTGGTCGCGGCGCTTGCCCGAGATCTCTTCGGTCGTCTGCTGGCCACCGGCCTGGTCACCCTGCTGATCTCCCAGATGGTGATCAATACCGGAATGACCATCGGTCTTCTTCCGATCACCGGCATGACGCTCCCGTTCGTGAGCGCCGGCGGATCGAGCCTCTTGACCGCTTGGTTGATGATCGGTCTTGTCCTGAATGTCGGACTTCGACGGCCGCGACGGATGGAGCGATGGGAGGTCGCCGGAACCGGCTGACCCCGTCCGTCCACGCAGACCGACCCGAACCGTGGTACACCCTCTTCACTCATGACTGAATCAACCTTCGCCACGCCGCCGGACACCTTCCTCGCCGCCACTTCCGCCGTCGGAATCGACTTCGAGACCGAGGACCTTGCGCGGATCGGTCGATTTCTCGACCTTCTCTACGAGGCCAACGCCCGAATGAACCTCACCGGGATCCGGGATCCGGCGGAAGTGTGGTCACGGCATGTGCTCGACAGCCTGACCCTTCTTCCCTGGGTGCTCGAGATGCGGGAGAAGATCGGCGAGAACACACGATTGATCGACGTTGGATCCGGCGGGGGGCTTCCCGGGATGATCCTCGCCTGCGTCCAGCCCGACCTCGCGATCACCCTTCTCGAGACCACCGGAAAGAAGGCCAGATTCCTCGCGGAGACCGCCGAGGCGCTCGGGCTCAAACGGGTGTACGTCGCGAATGATCGAGCGGAAACCATGGGCCGTGATCCGGCCCAGCGGGAGTCGTACCACCTCGTCACCGCCCGCGCCGTGGGGCCACTCAACGTCCTGGCCGAGTACACCGTTCCGCTCGCCCATCCCGACGGGCTCATCCTGGTCATCAAGGGCGCCAAGGCCGAAGCCGAGATCGCGGAAGCGAAACAGGCGCTGCACAAACTGCACGCCTCGGTCGTCGAAGTACGTCAGACTTCGACGGGTCGGATCATCGTGCTCGAGAAGAATCGCCCGGTTCCAAAGCTCTATCCTCGCGAAGTCGGGGAGCCGAAGCGACGACCGCTGAATTGATCGCTGGCCGAGCGGCGGTCGCGGATCCCTCCGGTCGCGGATCCCTCAAAGTACCGCCCGACCCGTCCGGCACTGTCGTACCTTGATCTCACGAATTCCGGTTGTTCCTCATGATTCTCCCCGCCCGCTCCATGCTCGCTCCCGATGGCCCGGTCGCTCGACGACTCAAGGGTTTCGAACCGCGACCACAGCAGGTGGAGATGGCGACGGCCGTCGAGGAAGCCCTGCTAAAACGTGAGCGTCTGTTCGTCGAAGCGGGCACTGGAACCGGAAAGAGCTTCGCCTATCTCCTTCCTGCGATCTCCAGCGTGCTCGCAAAACGAGGCGAGAAGATCATCATCTGCACGCACACCATCAGCCTGCAGGAGCAGTTGATGGAAAAGGACCTCCCCCTGCTTCGAGCGTTGGTGCCCGATGAGTTCACCGCGGTTCTGGTGAAGGGGCGATCGAACTATCTTTCGAAGCGACGCCTTCGGCTTGCGGTCGAACGCGAGACCAGGCTTCTGGCCGACGAGCCGGAACGACATTCGCTCCAGCAGATCGAGCGTTGGGCGGGGCGGACCAGTGACGGCACGCTCGCGACGCTGCCACAGTTGAAGCGGCCTGGTGTGTGGGACCATGTGCAGAGTGACGGTGGGAATTGCATGGGCCGTCGATGCCCAACCCATGATGAGTGCTTCTACCAGTCAGCCCGACGCCGAATGGAGAATGCGGACATTCTGGTGTGTAACCATGCGCTGTTCTTCAGTGATCTGGCGTTGAGGATTCGTGGTGCGGGGTTCCTTCCGGCCTATACCCATGTGATCCTCGATGAGGCCCATACAGTGGAGGATGTCGCCGCGGAGCACTTCGGACTTCGAATCTCCGAAGGCCGGGTGAGGCATCTTCTCCGCATGCTCCTGTCGGAACGAACCAATCGAGGCGTGCTCGCCTCGATTGGTGGACGGCTCGATTCGGATCCCTTGTTGGAGGACGCCATCGTCGCGCTCCGAACGGTCGAGATGGCGACGAACGCCTTCTTCGATGATCTCGCAGTGTGGCTTGATCGCGCCGGTGGCGGCACGGTGCGGATCTCCGCAGCAGGCATCGTCGACAACCCGCTTTCACCAGCACTGCGGAAGCTCGCCGCGAGCCTGAAATTACTTCGGACGAAGGTGGCCAACGAGACCGATGAGATGGAGTTGGGGTCCCTCTCGGGTCGGGCGACCGAGATCGCCGAAGCAACCTCGTTGCTGATCGAGCAGGGGGTCGAAGGTTGCGTCTACTGGGCGGAAATGGTCACTCGTTCCGATCGTCGCCGTCGAGGGGGTCGCGGAAGTGTGACGGTGGCGTGCGCGGCGGTGGATGTTGGCCCGGTACTTCGGGAACATCTTTTCGGTCGCGATGGCGCCGTAATCTGCACCAGCGCCACCCTGGCCACCGGTGAGGACGACTTCTCACTGGTGACCAATCGTCTGGGGGCAGAAACGTCAAAGACGCTTCAAGTTGGATCGCCATTCGACTTCGCCAGACAGATGAAAGTACTGGTCGATCCGCACATGCCCGACCCCCGTGACGCGAAATACCTCGATCGGTTGACCGATCGAATCGTCGAGCAGGTCCGAGCGACCGATGGAGGCGCCTTCGTTCTTTTCACCAGCAACAACGCGATGCGGGAAGCCGCCGAGCGTTGCAAGGGGCGGCTCGAGGAACACTCGCACACCGTGTTGGTCCAACACGAGTCAGGACCGAGAGGGCTCCTGTTGGAGCGATTTCGTGCGGATGAACGATCGGTGCTCTTCGGTGTCTCGAGTTTCTGGCAGGGTGTTGACGTCCGGGGCCGGGCCCTGCGGAACGTGATCATCACCCGTCTTCCGTTCGATGTTCCGGATCGACCGATCGTCCAGGCGCGACACGAAGCCATCGAGGCGAAGGGGGGCCGCCCATTCATGGAGGACCAGGTCCCGCGGGCGGTGATCCGATTCAAACAGGGGATCGGCCGCCTCATCCGGTCCACGGATGACTCTGGCCGCGTGGTGGTGCTTGATCCCCGGATCGTCACCAAGGGCTACGGCCGCCGCTTTCTGCAGTCGCTTCCGGAAGGGGTGGAAGTTGAGTCGCTCGAGCCGCCGGACCTCCCGGATACCGGATTCGAGGCCTTCGACGCGTCCTACGACGACGTGCCAGATCTTCCGATGGATGTCGATTTTCCCGGCGGCTTCGATGCGATCGATTCGCCGGGTGACCCTCCCCGCGATTGACTCACCCCTGACTGAATGCGTTCGACCTCTAGGCCGCCGTCGGGCTCGGGATCGGATGGCCTATCAGGAGCACGCGAGTTCCGAGTCGGAGGTCTCGACTCAACGCCGCCGTCGTCGCCCCGCCAGACCACAACCGGCCAGCGCCGCGAGGCCACCAATGCCTGGGACCGGCGTCGATGAGGCGACCGTATAGGTCAGGGACATTCCCGAGATTGAGTTGTAGCCCCAGCCGGGCTGGACCACGTCCGTGGACAGGAAGTCGATCGCAGGGTCGTTATCGTTGCCGCCGGTGGTGGCGACATCGAAGTAGAAGGTGTCCCCCTGCGAGAGTCCCAGAGAAGCAAGGCTAAACGTCCAGCTCACGATGCCGGAGGCGGCCTGCGAAAGATCAGGCATTCCAGACTCGTTCTGGTTCCAGTCCGATCCGTCGAAGGTGTAGTTGAGATTCCCGCCGTCGCCATCGATCCAGGAGCCGACGAAGGCATCCACGCCCGCCGGAGAACCGACTCGCCGGTTCCAGGGGTTGTTGAACGGGTCATTCCCGTTCAGGCCACTGAAGGCGCCGATCGAAGGCGTGCTGTCGATGAAAACCAGATACTTGCCCCAATCCGTCGCCGCGACGTCCGCGTTGACCGCGACGCTGAGATAGAGATTCGTCGCGTCGTTATTGAACGTGGCGTTCAGGATGTCGATGTTCGAGAGGCTGGGATCGAAAATGTCACCGTTCGCATCCACGTACGTGGAACCGACGCCGCCGGCGTGGGCGGCGGAGACGAGAGAAATGGTGGCGATGGCGAGAAACTCATGCCGCATCGGAGTGGTCCTGTTTCGTCGTTCTTGAGAATGGAGGCTTCGCCCCGGAATCTCGGTCCGGGATGGCGAGGCGTTTGAAGCCACTTAGACGGTACCCCGAGTCGCAGATATTCCAAGCAAAAAGGTCACTCCGCCTGTCGCAGTGATTCCGATAACCAATTCGGCGATCTGCCGATTCGTTGCAGGTGGGTCTTATCGGTTTTGCCAGAAAAGGCGTCAGTCGAAAATCTTCGCAGTTCGTCGACTATTCGCCTACCGGATGCACGACGTCAACGCCAGAGGCGGATCAGGGCGGGCAGCAGGACCACGCTCGACAGCATGCAGGCGATGCTTCCGATCGCCATGACGGCGCCAAGACTTTGAAGTCCTAGATGACGGGCGAACACCAGAGAACCGAATCCGATGCCGGTGGTCACCGCGGTCAGAATCACGGCGGTCCGAGTGGACCGGAATTCCAGCGGTCCATCTCCGCACTCATCGGCGCGATGCATCATGTGGATGGCGCTGTCGACGCCGATTCCGATCAGGATTGGAATCGCGAAGAAGTTGGCCATGTTGAAACTCACGCCGAGCAACGATGTGGCACCGATTGTCCAGAGCAGTCCGATGACCAGAACCGTCATCACCATGATCGTTTGACGGATGGTGCGAAAGTCAATCCAGACCAGTGCCGTGACCAGGATCAGCGACAGGCCCCCCATGAGGAGGAACGAGCGTCGCATGTCCCGAAGCGACTCGAACTGCGTGATCGGTACGCCGGTCACGTCCGGATCGACCTCCCGAACCGCCTCGATGAAACGGGCCATGGGATCGGATTCCCAGATGTCCTGGGCAGGAACGAGTTCGACCTGAAACTTGCCGGCGGGCGACATGAGCCTCGCCCGGAGCGCGGCAGGCAATGCATCCCGAAGCGTGTCCGAGTCTCCCGCTTGCATCGCGCGGATGGAGTCGCCGGTGATTTGCCGACTGCGCTCGATCGCGGCGCGGGTCTGCCGGCGTCGCTCGAGTTCCAACGGATCATCCACCCGTCCGAGGGTCGGTTCGAGCGCGATGGCGAGAGAGGCGAGCCGTCCGGCGATGAGCCGTAGCCGATCGGCGGCATCGGGGGCGATGGAACCTGCCGAATCTGCGAGTGCCTGGAGCCGATCCCGGGCCTCCCGGAGCATCGTCGGCGTGACCGCACCTAATAATCCGTCGGCGTCGATCTGCGACTCGATGTCCGTCCCCGTGAATGACTGAAACGAAGCTCTGAGTCGATCGCGTTCCGGTGTCGCGGGCTCGACCAGATCCAAAACACTGCGAATCTCGCCGATCTCCGGGTGATTCGATGCTCGAGCAGACACCGCCGAAACCTCGGATTCCGAGTCGACCACGACGGCGGCGAACCAGGACGCACTACTCGAATCGGCGAGCACTCGATGTTCCCACTCGACGCTCTCGAGCCCGTCTGCTTGCAGGGCGAGGAGGTTCTCTTCGAAGCGGAATCCTGCGGGAATGGTGAAGACGAATATTCCCGACACCAGCATGCCGAGGGCGAGAATGCCGAGCGATCCTCGAGATCCCCTCCGGCCTTCTTCGGTGACATCGCCCGCGATCATTGAGGTTCTGGGATCCGGCTCGGGACGGCGGCGTTCGGACAGCACGAGCATCGCGGGGAGCACGAGACACATCGCGATGACGCAGAGAAGGAGTCCCGTACCCGCGATGATCCCGAGCTCGCGAAGTCCTCCGAAGTCGGTGGCCAGCGCGAGAAAGAAGACGCCGGCGCTGGTGGTGGCCCCGAACAGGTTGCCGATCCCGGCGGTCCGGATGGTTTCCCGAGTGGCTTCTTCGGCGGTCGATCGTCTTCTGGACTCCGTCCAACGGGCGACCACGTGAATTCCATAGTCGAGGCCGACGCCCACCAGAACCAGCATGAAGACGATGCTCAGGAGATTCAGTCGACCCACCAGAAGCGCCGCGGCGCCATAGGTCCAGGCGAAGGCAAAGAGAAACGCCAGCATCGCGAGCAACGGTCGTCGAACATCGCGGAAGACGAACATGAAGATGATCGCGATCACCACGAAGGCGCCGGCGGCGCAGCGGGTCATGTCTGCGTCGCTGATCGCCAGTTCGTCGGCTTGAAGCACGGGTTTTCCGGTGATGCCGATGTCGATGCCCGGATGAGCCGCCTCCACCTCGGTCATGACCGCCCGGATCTGCGCGAGCGGGACTTCGATGGCCGCCAGCGAGCCAAAGTCCTTCTGAGGGAGGATCTCGACGAATCGAAGCCGCCCTCCCGGATTCACGAGGAACTCGTCTTGTCGGACCGACGCCAGATCAAAACCCGAATCGTGTTCGAGTCCTGGAGCATCGTCGATTCGTGCCGCTGCGATTGACTCGAGGAGAAGAGTGCCACTCGCGGCGAGGGTTCGACGTTCCGTGTCGTCGAGGGTGAACGACGACAGGCCAGTGACTTGACTCAGACGCTCGGTGCCCTGCCGGAGCACCGTCGACGCAGGAGCATCGCCGGAGAGGATTCTCAGCGCGTCACCGCCCTGAACCAGATTCTCCAGATCGGACGACGACATGGCACGGGTTGCGAGCCGCCACTGTTCGTCGCCGGAGATCCAGCCGTGGACCGCGGGAAGGTTCGGCATCCCTTGAAGTCGATGGACGAGATCACGCACCGCCGAATCACCGGCGGTCAGGTCTTCTCCAGAATCGACAACGACATAGAGATACTCAAGGTCGCCGAACTCCTCGAGCCATTCGTTGAACTGGATCATGAACGGACGGTCGGCACCAATCAGATGATTGGTATCCGCGTCGAGGACCAGGTGGGACGCCGCGTACCAGGCGGCGGTGGTGGCCAAGAAGGCCGCGACCAGCAGCACCCGCCAGGGGTGATTCACGATGATCGTCGCCATGCGATCGGCGGCTCGTTCGCTCGGCCGGTCGAATGACGATGTCGCATCTGATTGCCTCAACGTGGTCTCGCGCTCCGGAGAAATGGGCGGGGACGAAGCCTACTCGCGGTGACCAGAGGCGTCGATTCCCCGGACGGCGGCGTGGTGAGGCATTCATCGTGAGGTTCGCGGCGAAAGCGCTGAAAACATCCATATCTTCTCGCCATGCCCTTCATCGCGGGCTACTTTTCAGGGTGGAATTGCCTACCGATCTGTTGATCGGCCCCTCTGCGGACGCCCGGTGTGCCCCGACGCTTTGTCAGAACATGGTCCTTGCTCGCCGCCTTCGACGATGATCTCTCCTGAGGTGGTCAAAGTCCGCATATACATCATCGCGTCATCGCGATCGACCTACCGCGAATTCCGCCCCGCAAACGCGCTTGCCGAGGTATCGAAGCTGATTGACGATGCGTTGATCGCGATCGAAGCGGACGTGTGGACGCGATCCGAGGAATACCTTTGTGATGGCGAGGGCCGCAGATATACTTGTACCGATCCGTTGAGCACTTGACATTCCGCCCTTGGAGAGAGAGACCATGCTACGAACACCCAGGACGGTTGCCTTTGTTTCGCTCGCGATGATCTGTGTCGCTACGACAGCCACACCGCCTCCTCTCCGCCAGGAACACGTCCAGGCCGTCACGGCGCCGGCGCCTCTGGCCGTCTACGACACGCAATTTCGTGAGTCGAACTCCGACATGCCCAGTTGGCTGGTGCAACTCGAACTCGAGCCGGACCCCAACCGCGCGGCGTTTCTTGAAGCCGATATCGACGAAGTCCTGGCCGACACCATCGGAGGAGGCCGAACGACCCAGCGATACGTGTACGCCATCGTTGGATTCGCCGCGTACATGACCCCACTGGAGGCAGCCTTGTTGCTCGATGACCCGAGAGTGCGTCGGGTCGAGCCGGATTTCATTGCCCACGGGGGGAACTGGTTGCCAAGCCGTGGGGACAACACCAACGACGATCCCAACCTGCCTGCTCCCTGGGGACTTCGCCGAATCTCCGATCCCGACGGTCTTGCCCCGGACTACGATCCCTGCGGTGCGGATGGCTCGGGCGTCACCGTGGTCGTCATCGATAGCGGCATCACACCAGACCACACCGAATTCGAAGGCCGCATCGTTGAGGCTCTCAATTTCAACCCCAACGTAGATTCGCCCATTGATCAGTTCGGCCACGGTACGCATGTGGCTTCGACGATCGCCGGCGCCACCATCGGCGTCGCACCAGCTGCCGAGATCGTCTCTCTTCGGGTGCTCGATCAGAATAATAGTGGCCCCGATTCGGCTTTCGTCGCCGCTCTCAACTGGCTGGCAAACCCGTCCAACATTGATGGCCCAGCCACCGCGAACATGTCGATTCAAGGAGCCGACGTGGGGATTTCACAATCCATCTACTTTGATGCCCTCCAGGCGGTGACGAATCAGGGCATTCCAATCATCGCATGTGCCGGAAACTACTCATACCCTGCATCATGGTCGATGCCCGCAACCAGCGCAGACGTGATGTGCATCGGCGCAACCAACATCCTGGATCAGCCAGCGGTCTTCACCAACTTCGGCCCGGTGGTCGACCTCCTGGCCCCCGGGGTGAACATCTTGGCCGCCGACTGGAAACACCCTGACGGCGGATTGATGCTCGACAGCGGAACGTCCATGGCCTCTCCCATGGTCACCGGGGTGATGGCTCTTCACTTGCAGCGCTACCCACCTTCAGCAGAAACGCGAGTTCAGGGAAATAAATTCGCCGAGACCGAGCGAAAAAAACTCGGCATCATTGCCGCCTCCGTCACCGGACGTCTCAGGGACCAGGAAAACGCCAACGTGTTGAGCGTCGGAAGCAACGGGGCGCTCGCTGGCTCGGCGAACCGACTGCTCCAGGCGTGTCCCACGACGGAGTATTCAGGCTGTGACGCCCCTCTTCTCTGGCGGGGCACCACTGCCTCGATCCTCCTCGGTAACGGCGTCGATCGACTGCCACCGGGGTTCCAATGCAGCCAGGTGATCTCGCATCCCTCCGGCAACGTGGTCTTGCACGTACACGCTCCGTCACTCCTCCGGGCCATGAACAAGGACGGTACGGGATGGGAGTACGCGGCGGACATCCGCATCACGGACATCGCCAGCGGCGATGTGGTTGTGTGGAGCGCCATACAAAGTTGGATTTGGTTGGACGGGCTTGACAGGTCGGCCAATAGCATGAAGGTTGCCACCGGCCCCGAAGGATTCCGCGTCGATTGGATCTCGTTTCGTGACGACGTGTCCGGTGGATACGGCTACGCCATGACCGCCATGGCGCTGGGAGTCGCGCCCGGGGATTTCAACAACGATGACGTCGTCGACGGAAGGGATCTGGGAATACTTCTGGCGAACTGGGGACCCTGCCCGAAGACCAATTGCATTGGCGACCTCAATGGAGACGGCGTGGTGGACAGCGCCGACCTTGGCCTTCTGCTCGCGGCCTGGGGAACGGCCCAGGAAAACACGATTCCCGGATTTGTCAAGGATTGCAATGGCACCCCTGTTCCAGCTTCATGGCTCGGAGACAAGAGACTTGATGAAGGGAACCGTGGGTTCAAGTTGATACCGCTGACTTCCGATTCCTTCACCTTGGCAAACTTCGACTGCGAGGAATTGAACTGGGATGCGCCCACGGTTGGATTCTCGATTTCGCCGTCGGACCCAAGACTCGGTGCGGCCATCCTGCCGGACGGAACCTGCACCACGACCACGTTTGCCGAGGCCCAGAATTCAGACAGCACATATTTCGGCCACGGCACGACGTGCGATCAACTTCTTCCCACAATCCAGGCCAGCGAGTTCTACGCAAAGGGTGCGATTGCCTACGGCGCATTCACAGGAGAATGGGATTCGATAAACCTGATTTTGACCAAACCCCCGGCGATCATCCGGCAGCCCATCGCCGAGGACATCCGATCAATTAGCAGCCTCGGAATCTTTGGCCTTTTCCAGTTGTTGGCTCCATCCAATTCGAACCTGGGTGCTCAGCAATATCAACACGGCCTCGCGAGTTTTACATCCGATCTTCACATCACCCTGACCTTCCGTGATGGATCTGACCCGGTCGAGGTGGTTCGCCAGCCTAGAGTGGGCGTGATCGGTGACGTGTCTAAGGGATTATATCGATACGTTGTCGAAGACCTGCATGCCGATGATGGACGTGAAATCGAAAGCATTTCGATTCGCGCCAACTTCGAGGGGCCTGGAATCCCAAGCCAATCCTGGTTCTTGATCAACAACAACAGTCTCGCCGAGGACGATCTTTCCCTCGGAGCCGAGACATCGCCGAACGGTGGGCAGACGTGGTACCCCATGCTGGGGCCGGACAATCTACGCCGGCAGTTGATCCTGAGCATCACCCCCTGACCACACCTTGTGCGGTCACAAGGGCTCTTCGGCGAGAAGATACGGACCCGTCTTGGGGTTGGAGACATGCAACGTATGCATGTCCTGCCATCCCTGCCGCTCGTCTCAGCAGTCGTTGCCGCGCCGCCCCGCACGAATACCGGCGATTCGGACGTTCAGGATGCCGGAGCCGGCATCTTGGGCCAGGCCATCAATACCGACAACCGGCCTGCCCGACTACCTGGTGCAGTTGAACCTCGATCCTGAGGACGTCAACCCGCTGCGGCCCGCGCATCGATCAACACGGTCATCGCCGTGAGGTTCGCGGGAAAAGCGATGGAAACAGCCATATCTTCTCGCCATGCCCTTCATCGTGGGCTACTTTTCAGGGTGGACTTGCCTACCGATCTGTTGATCGGCCCTTTTGCGGACGCTCGATGTGACCCGACGCTTTGTCAGAACATGGTCCTTGCTCGCCGCCTTCGACGATGATCTCTCCTGAGGTGGTCAAAGTCCGCATATACATCATCGCGTCATCGCGATCGACCTACCGCGAATTCCGCCCCGCAAACGCGCTTGCCGAGGTATCGAAGCTGATTGACGATGCGTTGATCGCGATCGAAGCGGACGTGTGGACGCGATCCGAGGAATACCTTTGTGATGGCGAGGGCCGCAGATATACTTGTACCGATCCGTTGAGCACTTGACATTCCGCCCTTGGAGAGAGAGACCATGCTACGAACACCCAGGACGGTTGCCTTTGTTTCGCTCGCGATGATCTGTGTCGCTACGACAGCCACACCGCCTCCTCTCCGCCAGGAACACGTCCAGGCCGTCACGGCGCCGGCGCCTCTGGCCGTCTACGACACGCAATTTCGTGAGTCGAACTCCGACATGCCCAGTTGGCTGGTGCAACTCGAACTCGAGCCGGACCCCAACCGCGCGGCGTTTCTTGAAGCCGATATCGACGAAGTCCTGGCCGACACCATCGGAGGAGGCCGAACGACCCAGCGATACGTGTACGCCATCGTTGGATTCGCCGCGTACATGACCCCACTGGAGGCAGCCTTGTTGCTCGATGACCCGAGAGTGCGTCGGGTCGAGCCGGATTTCATTGCCCACGGGGGGAACTGGTTGCCAAGCCGTGGGGACAACACCAACGACGATCCCAACCTGCCTGCTCCCTGGGGACTTCGCCGAATCTCCGATCCCGACGGTCTTGCCCCGGACTACGATCCCTGCGGTGCGGATGGCTCGGGCGTCACCGTGGTCGTCATCGATAGCGGCATCACACCAGACCACACCGAATTCGAAGGCCGCATCGTTGAGGCTCTCAATTTCAACCCCAACGTAGATTCGCCCATTGATCAGTTCGGCCACGGTACGCATGTGGCTTCGACGATCGCCGGCGCCACCATCGGCGTCGCACCAGCTGCCGAGATCGTCTCTCTTCGGGTGCTCGATCAGAATAATAGTGGCCCCGATTCGGCTTTCGTCGCCGCTCTCAACTGGCTGGCAAACCCGTCCAACATTGATGGCCCAGCCACCGCGAACATGTCGATTCAAGGAGCCGACGTGGGGATTTCACAATCCATCTACTTTGATGCCCTCCAGGCGGTGACGAATCAGGGCATTCCAATCATCGCATGTGCCGGAAACTACTCATACCCTGCATCATGGTCGATGCCCGCAACCAGCGCAGACGTGATGTGCATCGGCGCAACCAACATCCTGGATCAGCCAGCGGTCTTCACCAACTTCGGCCCGGTGGTCGACCTCCTGGCCCCCGGGGTGAACATCTTGGCCGCCGACTGGAAACACCCTGACGGCGGATTGATGCTCGACAGCGGAACGTCCATGGCCTCTCCCATGGTCACCGGGGTGATGGCTCTTCACTTGCAGCGCTACCCACCTTCAGCAGAAACGCGAGTTCAGGGAAATAAATTCGCCGAGACCGAGCGAAAAAAACTCGGCATCATTGCCGCCTCCGTCACCGGACGTCTCAGGGACCAGGAAAACGCCAACGTGTTGAGCGTCGGAAGCAACGGGGCGCTCGCTGGCTCGGCGAACCGACTGCTCCAGGCGTGTCCCACGACGGAGTATTCAGGCTGTGACGCCCCTCTTCTCTGGCGGGGCACCACTGCCTCGATCCTCCTCGGTAACGGCGTCGATCGACTGCCACCGGGGTTCCAATGCAGCCAGGTGATCTCGCATCCCTCCGGCAACGTGGTCTTGCACGTACACGCTCCGTCACTCCTCCGGGCCATGAACAAGGACGGTACGGGATGGGAGTACGCGGCGGACATCCGCATCACGGACATCGCCAGCGGCGATGTGGTTGTGTGGAGCGCCATACAAAGTTGGATTTGGTTGGACGGGCTTGACAGGTCGGCCAATAGCATGAAGGTTGCCACCGGCCCCGAAGGATTCCGCGTCGATTGGATCTCGTTTCGTGACGACGTGTCCGGTGGATACGGCTACGCCATGACCGCCATGGCGCTGGGAGTCGCGCCCGGGGATTTCAACAACGATGACGTCGTCGACGGAAGGGATCTGGGAATACTTCTGGCGAACTGGGGACCCTGCCCGAAGACCAATTGCATTGGCGACCTCAATGGAGACGGCGTGGTGGACAGCGCCGACCTTGGCCTTCTGCTCGCGGCCTGGGGAACGGCCCAGGAAAACACGATTCCCGGATTTGTCAAGGATTGCAATGGCACCCCTGTTCCAGCTTCATGGCTCGGAGACAAGAGACTTGATGAAGGGAACCGTGGGTTCAAGTTGATACCGCTGACTTCCGATTCCTTCACCTTGGCAAACTTCGACTGCGAGGAATTGAACTGGGATGCGCCCACGGTTGGATTCTCGATTTCGCCGTCGGACCCAAGACTCGGTGCGGCCATCCTGCCGGACGGAACCTGCACCACGACCACGTTTGCCGAGGCCCAGAATTCAGACAGCACATATTTCGGCCACGGCACGACGTGCGATCAACTTCTTCCCACAATCCAGGCCAGCGAGTTCTACGCAAAGGGTGCGATTGCCTACGGCGCATTCACAGGAGAATGGGATTCGATAAACCTGATTTTGACCAAACCCCCGGCGATCATCCGGCAGCCCATCGCCGAGGACATCCGATCAATTAGCAGCCTCGGAATCTTTGGCCTTTTCCAGTTGTTGGCTCCATCCAATTCGAACCTGGGTGCTCAGCAATATCAACACGGCCTCGCGAGTTTTACATCCGATCTTCACATCACCCTGACCTTCCGTGATGGATCTGACCCGGTCGAGGTGGTTCGCCAGCCTAGAGTGGGCGTGATCGGTGACGTGTCTAAGGGATTATATCGATACGTTGTCGAAGACCTGCATGCCGATGATGGACGTGAAATCGAAAGCATTTCGATTCGCGCCAACTTCGAGGGGCCTGGAATCCCAAGCCAATCCTGGTTCTTGATCAACAACAACAGTCTCGCCGAGGACGATCTTTCCCTCGGAGCCGAGACATCGCCGAACGGTGGGCAGACGTGGTACCCCATGCTGGGGCCGGACAATCTACGCCGGCAGTTGATCCTGAGCATCACCCCCTGACCACACCTTGTGCGGTCACAAGGGCTCTTCGGCGAGAAGATACGGACCCGTCTTGGGGTTGGAGACATGCAACGTATGCATGTCCTGCCATCCCTGCCGCTCGTCTCAGCAGTCGTTGCCGCGCCGCCCCGCACGAATACCGGCGATTCGGACGTTCAGGATGCCGGAGCCGGCATCTTGGGCCAGGCCATCAATACCGACAACCGGCCTGCCCGACTACCTGGTGCAGTTGAACCTCGATCCTGAGGACGTCAACCCGCTGCGGCCCGCGCATCGATCAACACGGTCATCGCCGTGAGGTTCGCGGGAAAAGCGATGGAAACAGCCATATCTTCTCGCCATGCCCTTCATCGTGGGCTACTTTTCAGGGTGGACTTGCCTACCGATCTGTTGATCGGCCCTTTTGCGGACGCTCGATGTGACCCGACGCTTTGTCAGAACATGGTCCTTGCTCGCCGCCTTCGGATCGGGGGTGGCGGCATTCGCCCAGGCGGATGATCCTTCGGTCGCTCGACGCTGGAACGACCTTTTACTGGAGTCGATTCGCAACGATTACGCACGGCCGGTCGTGCATGCTCGGAATCTCTTCCATATCTCGGCGGCGATGTGGGATGCCTGGGCGATCTTCGAGGAAGGTCCGCGACCTTGGCTCCATGAGGACGAAGTCATCTCGGCGAGCGATGTGGGAGCAGCGAGATCGGAGACTATCTCGCACGCCGCCTATCAACTGCTTCGGCAACGTTTTCAAGGATCGCCGGGCTGGAAGGAAATGGAGCCGGCCTACCGCAGTCTGATGCTCGAGCTTGGATTCGATCCGGATGACGAGGCGACGCGAGGCGACGCGCCGGCCGCGATCGGGAACCGGATCGCCATCGAGTACATCTTCTTTGGACTGACTGACGGTGCGAATCAGGTTGGCGACTACGCGAATCAGTGGTACCTGCCGGTGAACGACCCGCTGGTGCCGCCGGAGCCCGGCACCCAAGGCATCCTCGAACCGAATCGATGGCAGCCACTCGCGCTTGAGTACTTCGTCGACCAGTCCGGCAACATCGTGATCGGGGGCTATCCAGAGTTTCTCGGTCCTGAGTGGGGACATGTCAGTCCGTTTTCGCTCACCCCAACTCAACGAGTCGACTACGAGCGAGATGGCGACGCGTATCCGGTGTTCCTTGATCCGGGACTTCCACCCAGGGCCGGTTCCGATGAGGAGACTCGCTTTCTCGAAGGCTTCGAGCAGGTGCTCTATTGGTCGGCACATCTCGATCCGACGGATGGGGTGATGATCGACGTCAGTCCGAATTCGATCGGGAACGCCACGATTCCGACCGATCCCGCGGACTTTGCGGGCTTCTACGACCGGTTCGAAGGCGGGGATGCCGGGATTGGTCACGAGGAAAATCCCGTGACCGGGGAGCCGTATCCGGTGCAGATGGTGCCACGAGGCGACTATGCCCGAGTGCTGGCCGAGTTCTGGGCCGATGGACCGGACAGCGAGACGCCGCCTGGACACTGGTTCGTGTTGCTCAACGAAGTGAGCGATGCGATCGGATCGGAAAAGCGGATCGGTGGCACGGGCCCCGTCGTCGACGCGCTCGAATGGGACATCAAGGGCTACTTCGCACTGGGCGGCGGCATGCACGACTCCGCGATCTCGGCCTGGAGTGTCAAGGGTTGGTACGACTTCGTCCGACCAATTTCCGCGATTCGATGGATGGCGGAGAACGGCCAGCGAACGGATCCCGATCTCCCCGGTTACCACGCCCAAGGGCTGCAACTCGTTCCGGGGCTGGTCGAGATGCTCACCGAGGAATCAACGGTCCGCGGCGAGCGGCATGCACACCTCCGGGGAGAAGACGGCGTCAACATCGGGAAGATCGCGGCGCGATGCTGGAAGGGACCCGAGTACATCTTCGATCCGGCAAGCTCGACGGCGGGGTGTGGTTGGATCCTGGTCGAGAATTGGTGGCCGTATCAACGTCCGACCTTCGTGAGTCCGAACTTCGCGGGATACGTTTCGGGTCATTCGACCTTCAGTCGAGCGGCAGCGGAGATCATCACTGAACTCACGGGATCCCCTTGGTTCCCCGGCGGCCTCGGTGAGTTCGAAGCAATCAGAAACGAATTTTTAGTCTTCGAGAACGGGCCGGCCATGAACATTCGATTGCAATGGGCGTCGTATTTCGACGCCAGCGATCAATGCTCGCTCAGCAGGATCTGGGGAGGCATTCATCCGCCTTGCGACGATATTCCGGGGCGACTGATGGGGTCGATCATCGGGCCGCAGGCCTGGTTTCTGGCCACCGATCATTTCGGCGAGACCGTCAGCTCCTGTCGCGAGGATCTCGACGGCAACGGGACGGTCGGCGGGGGAGATGTCGGGATCATGCTGGCCGACTGGGGATGCTTGGGCGACTGCAAGGCGGATCTCAACGAGGACGGCTTGGTGAACGGCGCGGACCTCGGTCTCCTCATCGCCGCCTGGAATTCGGACTGCTGAATGGTCCGGCGGAGGGAGTCGGTTGTTCAGACGCCGATCGGGGCGTCGATTTCGGAAAGGCGATTGCACCGCGAGGATCCGGCGACCATGGTGAGCATCGCTCGACCGCGGACTTTGCGGCCGTTGAACGGGCAGTTCCGAGCCTTCGACTCGAAGGTATCCGCATCGATCGTCCATTCGAATTTCGGATCGATCACCGTGATGTCGCCGGGCCCGCCGATGGTCAGCGACCCGATACCGTCGTGCTCGAGGTCGAGGAGTCTGGCGGGTTCGATGGTCATCATCGCGATGAGGCGAGGCCAGTCGACGGCGCCCGAGTCGACGAGGGCCTCTGCGTAGAGCGGCAGCGCCGTTTCCACCCCGATGACGCCGAGTGGCGCTTCTTCGAACGGTCGGGACTTCTCCGCCGTGGTATGCGGGGCATGATCGGTGGCGAGCACGGTGATGACGCCGTCGGCGACGCCCTGCAGAAGGGCGCGTCGATCCGACTCCTCGCGGAGTGGGGGATTCATCTTGGCGTTCGTGTTGAAGCCTTCGCACGCAGCATCGGTCAACAGAAGGTGGTGGGGAGACACCTCGCCGGTCGCCGGAACACCGTCTTCACGGGCGGCCTTGAGGATCTCTACGGACCCGCCGCTGGAGAGATGCTGGGCGTGGTACCTGGCACCGATCGAGCGATCCAGACGAAGATCGCGTTCGAGCATCAGTTCCTCGGCGACTCTGGGCCAGCCGACCAGTCCGAGCTTGACGCTCATCGCACCTTCGTGCATCTGGGCTCCTCGAGTGAGGGTCGGTTCCTGGCAGTGCTGCATGAAGACGGTTCCAAGCGAGGCGCAGATCTGCATGACCTTCCGCATGAGGTCAGCGTCTGCGATTCCGTCGCCGTCGTCAGTGAATGCCGCGGCACCTGCGGCGTGCATCGCGTGCATCGGCGCGAGTGCTTCACCCTTCCGCCCAAGCGTCGCGGCCGCGGCCACCAGCACTCGGCAGGATGCGGTTTCCTTCGTCTTCATCGCGACCCAGTCGACCATGTCCGGTGTGTCGAGCGTTGGCGCGGTGTTCGGCATGCAGCAGACGGTGGTGAATCCACCGGAGACCGCGGCACGAGTGCCAGTTTCGATCGTCTCTTTGGCGCCTTGCCCGGGCTCGCGAAGATGGACATGCGGATCGATCAGACCCGGGCACACGAGCAGGCCGTCCACGTCGATGCGCTCGGCGTCGCCGGCGTCGATCCGACCGGAACCAGTCTCGATGGCGGCGATTCTGCCATCTCGAATCAGGACGTCGGCGGTCGCATCGAGACCGGTTCGCGGGTCGAGTAGGCGTCCGCCGGTGAACAGCGTCGAGGTCGGTCGATCAGTCATTGCCATTTGCCTCTACAGGGTTGTTCGGAGCGGGGACTGAATCCACGACGCAGTCCTCGGGGGCGGGGGGTGCGTACGGCGGTGCCAGACCGCCGCCCTGAATCCACACGCCGTCGGCGTAGATCACGACTTCCGTTGAAGGGGCGTTGATGGAGGCGATGGTGACGGCATCGGCGCCGGCGTCCTCCAGGAGATGTCGTCGTTGTTCGATCGTAAGCGTCTTCAGCACGGGCGTTCCATGCACCACGGAGCGTCTCCCGCGAGCATTGCGAGGTACGAAGAACCCGTAGTCTTTGAAGCGGACGAGCACCGAGTCGCCGAGGTCGTCTTGGATCCGCATCCAGCACCCCTTTTTGGCGCAGACCTCGCCGATCCAGCCCTCGAGTACCACCTCGTCACCGCTCCACGCCGCAAGTTCCGTGACCGGCACCGACACGGGATCGACGGTGCGGGCGTCGCCGTAGGCATGCCAGCCCTCTTTCAACGCCTGATGTGTGGCATGACCACCACTGCAGCCAGATCCGATGGTGATGGCGGCAAAGGTGATGAAGATGCCGGCGAGTTGAAGAGAGAGGCGATGCATCGAAGAAGCTCCGAGGGGGCGAGGCCGCATCATATCGAGCGCACGAAGACGCCCGCCCCGCAGATCGCGGGACGGGCGTCAAGTTTCGTCACAAGGAGGCGATTTGCCTCTGAGTGTGATCAGCCAGCCTGGCCACTGAAGGGGCAGTCCGAGGCCGAGCCTTCGCTGCAGCCGCTTGCGTCGCTGGAGACAGCGCCGGGGGCGGCGTCGGTGCAGCTGCTGCCGCAGGCGTCGCTGGAGACGGCGCCGGGGGCGGCGTCGGTGCAGCTGCTGCCGCAGGCTTCGCCGGAG
>JAPKCC010000055.1 GCA_028823105.1 Phycisphaerales bacterium
ATGAACCACATGAACCAGATGAAGCAGGGGTGCTTTCGATTGACGTGCGTGGCGTCTTGTCGGCGGTCGAGGTCGGGCATCGGATCCTGATCGACGACGGAAACATTCGACTGCTCGCGATCGCGGTCGACGGGACCGGCGATCGTGCGAGGGTTCGCTGCGTGGTGACGTCGGGCGGAGGGCTCCGGGCTCGAAACGGCGTCAATGTTCCAGACAGCGATCCCGATCTGCCTGCGGTGACCGATCGTGACCTCGAATTGGCGCACGCGATGACGAAGTCCGGCGTCGATTTTCTCGCGGTCAGTTTCTGTCGAGACGGCGACGATCTTCGACGACTCCGAGCCGAGGTCGCCGGCGACGTCGATCCGGAGGGCTTTGCCCCGGGGATCGTGGCAAAAGTCGAGCGGCCCGCGGCAGTGGCGAACCTGACCGATGTCGTCGCAGCCAGTGATGCGGTTCTGGTCGCGCGGGGCGACTTGGGGGTGGAGATGGACATCGCCGAGGTTCCGGTGGTGCAGAAACGCATCGTCGCGGCGGCGATATCGGCAGGACGGCCGGTCATCGTTGCGACGCAGATGCTCCAGAGCATGATTGAAGCCGTGTCGCCAACCCGAGCCGAAGCCACGGACGTGGCGAATGCGATTCTCGACGGCGCCGACGCGTTGATGCTGAGTGGCGAGACGGCGATCGGACGTCATCCGTCACTGACTGTGGAGATGCTGCAGCGAATCGCCGTTTCCACCGAAGCGTGGATGGACGAGCAGGAAGCGCCGGAGACGACGCCCCGAACGCTGGTGGAGATGGTCGACCCCTGGATGCCGGCGATCGCTCAAGGTGCTCGTCGGATCGCGGCTGATCTCGGGGCGGTGGCGGTGCTGGCCTGGTCGCCAGATGAACACACGGGCTGCCTACTGAGCCGCGAACGGTTCAGGGTTCCGATCATCATCTTCACGGATGATGTTCGAGTGGCACGTCGCATGCGTCTCTTTCGTGGGGTTCGGCCGGTAGTCACCACGTCGATCACCACTCGGGAGGAATTTCTTGAAACCGCAGCCTCGGTCGCGATGGCCGATGGCGTCGCGCGAACCGGCGATGCCTGTGTCTTCGTGCACGGCTCGGGGCGGAATCAGGAAAGGCCGACGGATGCCATCGGAGTGGTTCGGATCGGGCTTCGGATCGAAGATGAGCCGAGGGGTTCGATGTGATGATTCGCCACGCCGTGACGCTTTCGGTTGGAGATGAACTGCTGGCCGGCGAGACGCTCGACACGCACGGTCGCACCATTGCGGCCTCGCTTTCGGCGCGTGGATGCCGAGTGCTTCAGCATCGGGTTCTCGGCGACGACGTCTCGGACATCGCCGCGGCGATCGTGGCGGCGACGGTGGGTGCAGATCTGGTGGTGATCACCGGCGGGTTGGGGCCGACGCTCGACGATGTCTCGCGGGAGGCGCTCGCGGAAGCCATGAACGAATCGTTGGTCGAGGATCCAGCATCGCGCATGCATCTCGACCAGTGGTACGCGGGGCGAGGTCGCGTGATGCCCGTCGGAAACGTGCGGCAAGCGTTGCGACCAACATCGGCGACGTGTATCGAGAATCCCAATGGAACGGCGCCCGGGCTCCGCGCCCGAGTCGGCGCCGCGCTGGTCGTGGTTCTTCCCGGCCCGCCGCGAGAGATGCGGCCGATGCTCGAAGGCGTGTTGAACGACGAACTGTCGGGCGAATCCCGGCCGACGATTGTGGTCCGGGCGTTCGGTATCGGCGAATCCGACGCGGCGGAGCGGATCGAACCACTCATGCGTCGTGATGCGAGACTTCCGGTCGCGACGACGGTCTCCCAATCGCTTCTTTCGGCGCGGATTCGTGGGAATGTTCCAGACGACCGCGATTCGATCGAAACGCTCGCGGTGCAGGTCGAGACGGCATGGCATCCCTTCGTCTTCGGCCGCGATGACGTCACGCTTTCGATGGCGCTGGGTGCGGAACTCAAGAAGGCCGGCCACACCATCGCGACCGCGGAGAGCTGTACGGGCGGCCTCGTGGCCGCGATGCTTACGGAGGTTCCAGGGTCGAGCGGCTGGTATCCGGGCGGATGGGTCACCTACGAGAACACTCGCAAGGTCGAGGATCTGGGCGTGGACGCCGAGTTGATCGAACAGGACGGGGCGGTCAGTCGGTCCGTGGTGTCTGCGATGGCTGACGGCGCTCGAAGGCGTGCTGGGTCGGACTATGGCGTGTCCATCTCCGGAGTGGCGGGACCGGATGGCGGTTCGGCGGACAAGCCGGTTGGCACGGTGTGGATCGCGGTTGCCGACGAGGCGGGGATCGATGCCCGCTGCTTCTGCTTTTCCGGTGACCGGCCCGTGGTGCGTGATCGAGCCGCGAACACCGCATTGCAATTGACTCGTCTTCGGCTCCGAGGTGACGATTCCGATCTGCTCTGGCAACGGGATGCTCGGTCATGAACGACGACTCGGACCGTCCGTGGCGTTCGTTCGCGGTCGGCGTCGGCGCGAACCTCGGAGATCGACGTGGGCAGATCACCCGGGCTCGGGATCTGGTCGCAGAGACGCCGGGCGTTCGAGATGTTCGAATGGCGTCGATCATCGAATCGGCACCCGTGCTTCCGGCGGGAGAGACCTCGGGGCACCCGGATTATCTCAATAGCGTCTTTGCCGGCGAGACCAACCGAACGCCTCGCGAGTTGCTCTCGCGTCTTCTCGCCATCGAAGCCGGTTTTGGTCGGCGACGTGGATCCGGCTGCGAGCCTCGGACCCTCGACCTGGATCTTCTGCTGGTCGGTGAACTCCGGGTTCAGGAGCCCGGACTGGAACTCCCGCATCCTCGGATGTGGTCGAGGGACTTCGTGGTCAAACCACTTCTCTCATTGATGCCGGAACTCCGTCCGGCGGTCGCCAGCGACAAATCCGGTTCGACGAATCCCCCAGAGAACGCCTGAGACGCGGGAATGTCCGTTCGCGAACGGATTTTCAGCCATTGACCCACGGTTGGCCGAAACCTCGAACCCGTTCGGGCGGTAGGATTCTCCACCTGTCGAGGCACGTGCCTCGGCTTGGAGTCCATTGACTTGTCCCGCTCGGACGCCAATCAAGGCGTCGCCTTTCCAGACGCCACCGGCGTCGATTTCTCGGAGTTCATGCTCATGCGACAGTTGACCGCCGCACTCGCCGCTGGTGTCTTTCTGACCGGCCTCGCGACCGCCACCGTCCAGGATGCGCCCAAGGCGCCAGCGAAGGCAGCCGCACCGGCGGCAGCCAAGGGTGATCCCGCGGCCTTCACCGCCGCCGAAAAGAGCCCCGAAGCAATCAAGGCGGGGCTGTCGCAGTTCGTGAAGACCAGATCGGCGTATCGCGCCGCGCCGGCATTGACCGAGGCAATCGTGATCACGGTCAAGTCGCCGATGGGCGAGCAGAAGACGATGGTGGACTCCCAATGGGGGGCCAACGGCGCCTTCGACATCACTGTGGACGGGCAGATGCGCATGCTTGCGGTCGGCAGCAACTTCTACATGGTGATGCCTGCAGACGAGGCGCGATATCTCACAGAAGAGATCGCCGATGGAGACTCCATAGGAGTCATCGCCGCCGCCACTGGTGGTGGCGGTCTTCCCGACCCGGCGATTCCGTTCCGTCTCGGCAAGGCCGACGCCAAGCCGGAAGAGATTCCTGCGATGCTCGGCCTTGGTGCGATGGTGGACCCGAAGCTTGTCGGATTCCGGACCGCGGCGACTGGAACGCAGGCATTGCTGGAAGGACAAGGAGGCAAGGCGGTCGTGTCGATGAATTCGAAGACGAACCTGGTCGATCGAATCGATCTCATCGTCACCCCTCCCGGTGCACCCCCCGAATTTAAGATCGATGTGGCGTTCACCATTAAGAATGCAGTCATGAAGGCGCTCAAGACACCGATCGCGTTTGATACGACCGGCAAGACGAAGGTCGACAGCCCTGATGGCCTCGGCCCTCAGCCACTCACCGTCGGTGCCATGGCGCCCGATTTCGAATTGAAGACCTTGGCCGGGGAAACGGTCAAGCTCTCGAGTCTTCGAGGCCAGGTCGTGGTCCTCGACTTCTGGGCCACTTGGTGCGGCCCCTGCAAGAAGGGCCTCCCGGTCCTCAATCAGATCGTCCAGTGGGCTGACGAAGCCAAGATGCCGGTCAAGTTCTTCGGCGTGAACGTCTGGGAGCAGGGCGAAGTTGCCGCGAAGCTCGCACTTGCCAAGGGTTTCTGGGACGGCCAGAAGTTCGCCTTTTCGAGCCTGATCGACCCGGATGATGCCGTGGTCGCCCAGTATGGCGTCACGGGAATTCCGACGAGCTTCATCATCGGCCGAGATGGCAAGGTCGAAGTCGTGCATCAGGGTTTCGATCCCAGCATGGTCGAGACGATGAAGGCTGAACTCAAGGCCGCCGTCGCTGAGAAGGGCTGACCGGTCGACGGCCACAAATCGGCCGACACTCCATCAAACTCGCCGGATCGTGATCACAGGATCGCGATCCGGCGTTGTCTTTATTTGCATCCTCTCCACGGCTCCGGCGTACCATTCACCAAGGACGATGTCTGCTGCCTCTGGTCTGCAGAGTCCGGTACAGGAGCTCGCATGTCGGGATTTCTCTTCAACTCTCTCCGAGTATCGCGACGCCGACGGCGATGTTCTTCGACCCTTTTCGCCCTCGGGGTGTTCCTCGGTGCCACCGGTCATGCCACAGCGCAGATGCGTGACGAAGACCCCGCGGCTTCCCAGGCATTGGCTGCGGTCATCAAGGCGGTTCGCGCCGAGCCTCGAGTGATTCGAGAGAAGGTCGTGGTTTCGACCGTCGATGGTGACGATGTCGCTGCGGCGCCGCCCCGCGAGGCGGTCTGGACTCTGGTGCCGAAGCGAGGCATGGTGGGGGTCTTCGACGGATTCCGTATCGTTCTTTCTGAGGGTCGGATCTGTACGCTCCACGATTCCTCCGAAGGCCTGTTCTTCGAGAATTCCGACGGAGGGTCTCGATACTACGCGCTGCTCAATGCCTTCTCGGATCTCCCGTGGCCAGCGTTGGCGCTCGCACTGGGTGAGCCGATCCCCGCTGAATGTGCCATGCAGTTGCACTCCCGAGCCCCCTGGCTGCAGCCGACGTCGGTGAAAATGGTCGAGGTCGAAGGGGTTTCTCGACGTCGAATCTTGCTCTCTAGCGATTACGAGAAGATGCAGATCGATGTCGATCCGAAGACCGATCTTCCGGTCACGGCGTCCGTGAGGATCCACGACGGTCTCTTCGTCAAGGATGGGATCGAACTCGAGTACGACTACACCTACGAAATCGGACCGGTTCTGGGCGACGCGGAGATGGCCTTTCGAGTCCAGATTCGAGATCGCCAGCGTGTGGACAGCGTCGCAGCGCTCGCCCGTCCGGCGCCCCTGGCGGCTGGAGATCGCCCTCGGGGCGAAGGCTTGGCGCCGGGGCGAACCGCACCGGCATTCGACCTCCCCGGTCTCGGGGCCGAGGGGTTCACGCTGGCCGATCTGAAGGGCAAGGTGGTGGTGCTCGACTTCTGGGCGACCTGGTGCGGGCCGTGCCGTGCGGCCTTGCCCGGCCTCACGGAGCTTTCGAAGTGGGGGGCCGAAAACGGGCTTCCGCTCGAGGTGATCGCGGTCAATACGAGCGAGCAGAGCAAGGATCTCGAGACCCGGCGAACACGAATCACGGCCTTCCTGAAAGAGCAGGGGCCCGCCCTCGACGACCTTCGAGTGGCCTTGGATCTCGATGGGAAGGCCGCCCGGGCCTATCGGGTCCGTGGTCTGCCAACCACCGTCATCATCGATGCCGAAGGTCGGGTGGTTTCGGTTCGGTCCGGGTTCGGACCAGGATCCGAAGAGCGTCTTCGGGAGGACATTCTGGATCTCTTCGAAGGTGGCGATCCGGCTCCCCGCCAGGCCGCAGAGGATCTCCTTTGATCATCAGGTCGGATACCATCGAATCATGACGCACGAGACCCCCAATTCACCGGATGCGGCCTCGCTCGACATCGAAGTGGCGCTGGATGACGCGTTGGTACTACTGGTCGATGACAACCAGCAGAATCTCGAATTGATGCAGGCCTATCTCGACGACCTGCCATGCCGGACTCAGACGGCGATGGACGGTGTCGAGGCGATGGAACGAATCGCCAAGGACCGTCCAGATCTCGTGCTGCTCGATGTCATGATGCCTCGCATGTCGGGCTTCGAAGTCTGCCAGAAAATCAAGTCCAATCCGGAGACCCGCGGAACCGCGATCATCATGGTCACCGCGCTCAATGAAGTCCCGGACTACGAGCGGGCGGTCGAGAGCGGCACGGATGATTTCCTCTCGAAGCCGGTGAATAAACTCGAACTCGTGACCCGGGTCCGAAGCCTTCTCCGTGTCTCGCTGCTTCGACGGAAGCTTGACGAGATCATGCGAACGTCGGGAGACGGCGTGGCCGACTGATTCGCCGGTGCGGCCATCTCCAACGAACGTGCGAACATGAGAAACGCCCCGCATCGATCGATGCGGGGCGTTTTCTTCTTTCGTTGAGCGTTGCGTGGTCCGGCGGATCAGCTCGCGTTGCGAGTGAGCATGACTGGAGAATCAGCCGGCCGCATCCAACGGCTTGCGCCGCCTCTCGGCTCTTGGCCGTGCAGGAGATGGTCGAGATAGCGTCGGAGCGAGGCATCATCAAACTGATGCAACCAGTCTCGGCGAGCGGTCCCGTTGAATTCGCGAATGGCCTCGATCAGGTGGTCCTTGGCGGGCATGTTCAGTTCTCTCCGGGTGACTTGAATCGTGGCGATTTCGACGCTGCTGGAGTTGGATGGGTCCGGGGCTCGTATTCGGTTCCATTCCAACCTTGGCGAAGGAGTTCTCGGCATCTCGCCACCCGGGAGTCGACCGGATAACCTGCTCGATACGGACGAAACCGGGATATTTCCGGACGTGGACGTCGAGACGCCACCCGATGGTGGTGCAACGTCCCGGCCGACCACAGGTGGTAGTGGTCGACATCGTTCGAAAAAAACTTCGATTCATGGTCCGGGGTGACGCCTGAAACGGCCGCCTCGCGATTCCGGTTCCGGGATGGTCTGTCGAGCGGGCGCCAAGGCGTGCTCGGGCGGATCGCCAGCTCGCCGTGTACCGCAGGGACTACTCCTGGACGGCCTTCATCGCGATGAGGTCCTGGACGTCGAGAATACCGACGGGATGCCCCTTGGCGTCGATCACGGGGATCTCATCGACTCGTCGCTCGCGAACCAGCCGGACCGCGTCCTGAACCAGGGAATCAGCGTTGAGATGGCCGGGGTCGGCGGTCATCACATCTCGGATGGGCCGCGAGAGTCCCTCGGCACCGTCTGCATTGACCAATCTGCGGAGATCCCCATCAGTGAAGATTCCGCTCAGCGCTCCCGAGGCGTTGACCAGGAGGATCGCGCCCGTTCGACGACCGCTGCCCGCGGCCGCAAGGGCCTGTTCAACCGAGCCTGAATCGGATGCGACGGCGACATTCTCACCGACCTTGAACCGAAGGATCTCGATGATCGGTCGGAGCCCCGCGCCGAGCATGCCGCCGGGATGGTGGCGATGAAAGGCGTCTGCATCAAAGTCGCGTCGCCGCGAGGCGGCGAGGGCGAGGGCGTCGCCGACCGCCAGCATCGCGGTCGTGCTCGCGGTGGGCGCCAACTGCAGCGGGCATGCTTCGGTGACGTCGCCGAGGGCGATATGGGCCTGGCAGAGACGGCCGAGGGAGCCACTGCCATCGCGGCTGATTCCGATGCAGGGAACCTCGTCGGCTCGAAGGATCGACGCGAGGGCGACGATCTCTTCGGTCTCGCCGCTGTAGGAGAGCAGCAACGCGATGTCGCCTCGGCGAATCCGCCCCAGATCTCCGTGGACCGCTTCGGCCGGGTGGAGGGTATGGGATGGTCTTCCGAGGCTGGAGAGCGTGGCAGAGATCTTCGCGCCGATCAGTCCCGATTTGCCCATCCCCGAGACCACCACGTGCCCGTCACAGGTTGCGAGGAGATCAATCGCGGCGGTCCAATCCGCCGAGGCGGCGGAGACCATGGTCGCGACGCGTTCGATCGCGTCCTTCTCTGCTCGGAGGGCGGACTCAACGAATGAGTGTTCCGAAGCCTGATCGCCGGCGGATTCGGTTCGGGTTCGCGTGTCGGTCGACATGTCGGAGATTGTACGGGGCCGGCTCCGGAATCTCTCGATTGGACGCCATCCGGCTTGCGGGCCGGTACAGTAGGGACATGGCCATTCAGGACGACTACACGGTCCGGCTGAGCACCTTCGAGGGGCCGCTTGATCTCCTTCTTTACCTGATCCGACGGGCGGAAGTGGATATCCACGACATTCCGATCGTGGAGATCACGGATCAGTTCCTGACCGCCATCACGAGTCTCGGAAATGACGATCGTCTGGACATCGACGCCGCGGGGGAATTCCTCGTCATGGCGGCGACGCTCGTCGAATTGAAGTCGCGGACGCTCACTCCGAAGCGGGCCGAGGGAGACGTGGATTCGACCGAAGCCGACGACGAAGAGGATGATCCTCGTCACGAACTGGTGCGCCAGCTCCTGGCCTATCAGCGGTATCGCTCGGCGGCGGGACGACTTGAAGATCGTCGAGACGAGTTCGCGGCCCGCTGGCCGGTCCGCATTCGGATCGGCGAAGCGTCTGCTGATGAAGACGCCGAGGAGACACCGTCCCTCGAACTCGACGACGTTCATGCGGGGGATCTCTTCTCCGCATTCGAGCGGATCATGGCCGCCATCGATCCCACTCGGCTGGGGGAGCATGCGGTCGAATATGACGACACGCCGATCAGTCTGCATTCCGAGGATCTGCTCCATCGCATGTCGCACGCGCCTGGTGGTCGCCTGTCGTTGCAGGATGCGTTTGAAGGACGGAGTCGCGGGGCGATGATCGGCCTCTTTCTAGCGGTTCTGGAACTCGCCCGACAGCGTAGGGTCCTGGTACGGCAAGAGGACACCGGCTTGATCCATCTCGAATTGAACGGCGACGTGGACGAGGGCCTGACGCAGTTCGACGAGAACGAGTCCTGAGTACGGCGCGATTTCGACGACCTCGATGACCTCGATGACCTCGATGACATCAATGAAGCGGCGTCAATCCACCATGTCGCGAGCCAGGCCGTTTTCCCGGCACCAGTCATCAAGAAACGCCAGCAGTTGCGGTCCCTGCTCGACGAGTTTCTTGCGACCGATCCCTCGGATAGACGACATGGCCTCGAGCGTCGAGGGGCGGAGTCGTGCGAGATCCCGAAGGACCGCGTCGTTGGCGACCACATAGGCCGGGACCTTTCGTTCCGCAGCCATGCCGCGTCGCAGCTCGCGAAGTCCTTCGAAGAGGGGGCGGTCGATGCCGGACCAGTCCGTGGCATCGCGACCCTTCGAAACTCGTGGTTCGCGTTGTTCGCGTGGGGCGCGGCCGCGGGCGGGTTTCGCGAGTTCGAGTTCGCGGTCGCCCCGGAGCACCGGAATGCCGTCGGCGGCGAGGCACAGCACGGGCCGATCGCCGCCGGTTCGATCGAGACAGCCGATCGCGACGAGTTGTCCGATGAGATCGGTTACCTGGACCTTTGTGAACTCGCGTAGAAGACCGAAGGTCGAGAGTTCGTCATGACGCATCGAACGGATGCGTTCGGTGTTCCCACCAACCACGATGTCCGCGATGTGTCCGGCGCCGAACTTCTGTCCGAGGGTTCCGAGTCTCGCCACGCAAGACAGGATTTTACGGGCGACGGTCGTCGCGTCATCCAGACGTTCGATCTCTCCGAGGCACGCATCGCAGGCGCCACAGCCTCCTTCACGTTCATCGGCGCCGTGCCATTCGTGCCCGAAGTACTCGACCACTGCGCGATGGCGACAACCCAGGCCGCGGCACCACGCCGAGGTCTCGGCGAGCAGGTCGAGTTGGGCTCGGGTGTTCCGGGCGACCGTCTCGCGGTCACCACCGTCGGCGACGGCTTCTTCAGCCGATCGCTCGATCAATCCCTGCCATCTTGCCGCGTCGGAGGCCGCGTGGAGCAGTACGCACTCCGCGGCAAGTCCGTCCCGTCCCGCCCGTCCAGCCTCCTGTTGGTAGTGCTCCAGAGATTTCGGCATATTCGCGTGAATCACGCACCGGACGTCGCTGCGATCGATGCCCATGCCGAAGGCGACCGTCGCGACGACCACCGGAAGTCGGTCAGCCTGAAAGGCCTCATGGACCTTGTGGCGCTTCGCTGCGGGGAGCCCGGCGTGATAGCACGACGCCTTGATTCCTCGGTCGAGTAGCTTCTTCGCGATTCGCTCGGATTCTGCACGGGTCTGCACATAGATGATCGAGGCTTCGTTGGGATGGCTTTCGAGCACCTCGAGCACCTGTTCGACCGCATCGGTTCTGGGGCGGACGCGGAAGATGAGATTCGGTCGGTCGACGGAACCGATCACGCGGACCGGATCTTCAAGCCGGAGTTGCTGCACGATGTCGTCGCGAACTCGAGGGGTCGCGGTCGCGGTACAGGCGAGCATCGGGACGCCGGGAAGTTCTCTCCGAAGGTTGGCGAGGCGGCGGTAGTCGGGACGGAAGTCATGGCCCCACTGGCTGATGCAGTGCGCTTCGTCGATCGCGATCAGGCATGGCTCGGCGGCCGCGAGGATCGAGAGCAGGGAACCGAGCGCGAGGCGCTCCGGGGCGAGATACAAGACCGGGACCCGACCGTGCACGAATTCCCGAAGGACGTGTCGCTTCTCGTCCTCGCTCAGCAGTCCGTGCAAGGCGGCCGCGGGCACCCCGTTCGCACGGAGGCTGTCGACTTGGTCCTTCATGAGGCTGACCAGCGGGCTCAGGACGATCGCGGGCCGCTCGCGGACCAGTGGCGGCAGTTGGTAGCAGACGGATTTTCCGCCGCCGGTGGGCAGGACCAGGAGGGTGTCGCGGCCGTCGAGGATCGAGGCCACGGCCTCCCGCTGGAGCGATCGCAGTTCGTCATGTCCCCAGATCTCGCGGAGAAGCGTCTCTGCCCGGTTGATCGGGTCGGTACCTGACGGTGTCGTGAGCTCGATCGTGGCCATCATTCGATGTGATCCGCGATCGCCATCACGATCGCCTCCTGAAGTTCCTTGGCGGGACGTGACGTCCCCCGGAAGCCGTTACAGAAGACGCTGAACGACCATCGCCGACCGTCTTCGGCGGAGACGAAGCCGCTGAGGCAACTGATTCCGGTCATGTACCCGGTCTTGGCATCCACGCGGGTTGACGATCCCCGCAGTTCGGTGAACCGTGACTTCAAGGTCCCTTCCTCGCCACCGCGAGCAAGGCTCTCAACGAAGATGTCGGAGAGTCGAGGATCGTCGTGGAAGGAGTCCAGCCACGCGGTGAGAAAATTCGTGGTCACTAAATTTCGACGCGAGAGACCGGAGCCGTCTTCGATGCGGACGCCTTCAATCAATGCCGGGGCGGCTGAGCCGAGTCGTTTGCCCGCGACGTACTCGATGGTGGCGTCGGCATCAGCCCACGATCCAGGGCGACCGGTCACGGCATGGACGCTTCTCTTCAGGAGCGATTCCGCGTAGAGATTCTGGCTTGTCTCGTTGCAGTGTTCGACGATCGGGCCGATTGGCATTCGGACCACCGGGCCAATGTCCGTTCCCTCAGTGCTTCGGCCGCCGGTGGTGCGTCCGATCCGCTCGACGGTGAGTCCGCGCGAGGCCACTCGATCAGCGAGTAACTTGAGGAACTGCATGGCGGGATCGTGGACGGTGACTTCCAGCGGAGCGACTGGTCGCCCTTTCTTCGGAGGCTTCACCTTGCCCTTGAACGTCAGTTGATCGGATTCCGGGCTGCGGAGGATCCAGGCTGTCTGTTCCTTGGTGCTGATTTGGGAGTCGTTCTTTGCGGTCTGGAGCATCGAATCCAAACGAGGCCTCATGTTGTTCCAGTTCGGACGTGCCGAACCGGAGGCCGCGGGACGGAAGTGAATCGTATTGCGATGGAAGTTGAGCCCTGCGACCTCGGCGGAAAAGCCTCGGAGCCGGTCATTGGGATTCCATCCGTCGGTGCCGTCGGTACCGTCGTTCCAGAGCCGTGATTCAAACACCGAATCGTCGACGAGGATGGTCACTTGGCCGTCAGGTGGGGCTGCTGCGACGATGGCGTCCGCCCAAAATCCAAGAATCGCCTCCTCGTCGAGCTCGTGGCGTTCGCCGTCCGCGTCTCGATACTTCAACGCAGAGAAGAACGCCGGATCGGCGAGCGATGGATCGCCATCGCCAATCACGATGAAGGTGTCTTGAACCCCGCGGATTCGAGTTTCGAAATCGAAGTCGGGTCCAAGGACATGAAGCGCGGCGCCGGTCGAGATCAACTTCATGTTGCTTGCGGGAAGAAGTGGGCGGTTTCCGTTGATCGCAAGGATCTCACGCCCGGGACCCGGCCCGTCGTCACACGCCCGAATGCTCACGGCGATTTCGGTGCCCTTGAGCGAGCCCGGACCGCCGCGGGCCTTGGAGACCAATCGTCGGACTTTGGTGGCGAGTGCTTCCTCGTCGGCGGCGGTCGCTTTCGGCGGAGCGGCCGGGAGGAGCTGGCTCACCGACGGATCGCGAAATTCAGTCGCCCCGAAATCGGACGCGATCGTCCCGATTGTTGACGGTGCGAGGTTTTCCGCGGCCGCTTCCGGATCGGCCCTCGTCCACCAGATCATGGCGAGGAAAATGATGGTTGCGGTTGTCACCGCCAGAATGTGGGCTGCTCGAGGGTGAAATCTGCTCACGGCCGGAAAACCTCCGCATCCTTGCGAGTGGACGAACTCAAAGTGTAGCGGTGCCGGGGTGGCGGGTTCGAGTTGCCGGGTAGGATTCGATCAATGAAAAAGACTCTTGTTGATCCAGAGCAGATTCGGATCTGTCGTCTGCTCCTCGCCCTCGGCATGGATCGAGAGATCGCCGAACGCCAGGCGATGACCCTTCGGGGGCACCCATCGTTCGCGGCTCGGGGCGATCGACTGGCGGTGTTCGCCTATCGAGCGTCCGAATCTCGGGGTGGCGATCACGTTCGAGAGGCCTGGGTTCTGACTTCCGTTCTCGGCTGGGAGGAACGGGAATCGGCATTGGCCCTTGATTGCTCCCGGACCGCGCTTCGCGGGCATCTGGTCACCGCAAGAGATCGTTACTCGAGCGAAGATGCCACATCGCTCAAGCTCAAGGTGGATTCATTCGAACCTTCGGATTTCGAGCCGGAACCGATTCGAGAGAAGGCCGGATTGCCGGTGATTCTCCGTTGGATGGCCGCGGTGGCATTGGTGCTGATCGGATTGGAACTGGCGCGTCGGATCATCGAATCGACTTGATCGATCCCCGCGGGACCACGCTAGAATCGTGGGTTCTTTCGCTCAGTTCAAGGACGTGCTTGAATGCAACACAAGAAAACTCCGCGAATCAACCGACGGATGGGCTCGGCTTTGCAGTGGTCGATCGTCGCGATTGGAATCATGATCACGGCGTGCGGGGTCTATTTTTGGGTGCAAAACCTCCCGGCCGCGCCGCGGTATTCGCCACTCACGCTCGAGCCGGGCGCGGCGTCCGTTCGGGCCCCACGGGCGACGGTGGAGATCGCCGTGGCGGGACAGACGGTCATCCGGCCGGTCTCCAAAATTGAGTTTGACCTTGACCGTGGTGAGGCGTTCGCGACGGACCTTCCGACCGGGCGTTTTAAGGCCCTCTATCGGATCGCGATTGACGTTCCGGATGTGACGTTCGCAAGCCTAGGAGCCAACCTTCGTGACTGCCGGGTGCGGTTCCTTCGTGACGACGACGAGATTCGAAGTACGACGGCGACCGATGGTTCCGAAGTCGAGACCGGGGCAATGGTCTTCCCGGCGGGACGCAGCGAATTTCAGATCGAGGTGGAGACGCTGGGAGCAGCTCCGGCGTTCAAGGCCTGGTGGCGGCTCGAGTCGAGTGGACCGAAGTCGTCGTTGCCGGCCTTCGATGTGGTTCCCAATCCCGCGGACTCCCGCCCCCCGGCGAGCCGGACGCCGGTCGAAGAACAATGAAACTTGGATCTGATTCGAGTCGGCCTGGAGTCGACCGATAGACGCCATATGAAAGGCCCCAGCTCTTGGTGAGCTGGGGCCTGATCGTGCGTGTTTTGGTCGGTCGGTCGGGAACTCACTCGTGGCCGACTTGAAGACGCACGAAGTTCTTCAAGGTGGTGCCGGCGGGGAGGAGTGACGAGATCTTCTTGGTTTCGTCCCGAACGTACTTCTGGCCGAGAAGGGTTACTTCCTCGAAGAACTTCCGCATCTTGCCTTCGGCAATCTTGGCGGCGATTTCCGGCGGCTTGCCGCTGTTCTCGGCGTCGGCCTTGGCCTCGCCGGCCTTGAGCGCCACGAGGTCTCCGGGAAGGCCGGTCTCATCGACCGCCATCGGTGTGGGCACGTTCGCGGCGATGTGTTGGCAGATGCCGGTGGCGACGTCGTCGGCCAGTTCGCCATCGAACTGGAGCAGGACGCCGAGCTTCGAATCATGATGAATGTAGGAGGCGAAGTTGCCACCCCCGAGCTTGGTTCCTCGGGCCATTGAGATGTTCTCGCCGGTGGTGATCCGAACCTCGTCCAATTCCTTGGTGAGGGCGTCGCTCATGGTGACCGCGCCATCAGCGCCCGCGAGGGACGCACTGGCGATCGAAGCGGCGAGGGCGCGGAAGTTGTCGTTCCGGGCGGTGAAGTCGGTCTCGGCCCGCATCTCGATGATCGCAGCGTTGCCACCTTCGATGACGATGGAGACGCAGCCTTCGCCGGCCACTCGGTCGGAGCGAGTGTCCATCTTGCCCTTGAGCTTCTCGCGAAGCGTTTCTTCGGCAGCCGCGGCATCGCCGCCAGCGTCGATGAGGGCCTTCTTGCAATCCATCATGCCCAAGCCCGTCTTCTTGCGGAGGGCCATCACGTCCTTGGCGCTAACGTCGGTCGTGGACATTGGTAGTTCCGTTTCGTTGCTTGGTCGAGTCGGGGAGACCCCCGACATTGGAAGTCCGGCGATCGACGATCAAGGTCGAAGACCGGGCGATTAATCACACCGCGAGCATTGGATCGACGGTCGATCCGAGCGGGCTCAGGTTCCTGGGGTCTCGGTGGCGACGCCCGTTTCCGTGGTCGGCGCTTCGGCTGCGGGAGCGTCTTCCTCGGCTCGGAACTGGCTTCGGCTCGAGCGTCGACGTTCCTGGTTGGCAGCGTCATCCTCTTCGCCGCTGCCTTCGGCGCGTTCCTGAGCGTCCTGGATCCGCTTGGCCTTGCCTTCGGCGATCGCAGCACAGAGTTCGCGAATCATCACGTCGATCGATCGCATCGAGTCATCATTGCCGGGGATCGGGATGTCCGCGAGATCGGGGTCGCCGTCGGTATCGATGAGGCAGATGGTCGGGATGCCGAGGTTTCTCGCTTCGAAGAGCGCGTTCTTTTCTCGGTTCACATCCACCACGACCATGGCGCCGGGGAGGTTGTTCATGGTCCGAATGCCGTTGAGGTTTCGGAAGATCTTCTTCTGCTCTCGGAGAAGCTGGGATTCCATCTTCTTCGAGTAACTACGGATCGCGCCCGACTCAATCAGCTTCTCAAGTTCTTCGAGTCGCTTGAGGCGTTCGCGAATGGTTCTGAAGTTGGTGAGCGTTCCGCCGAGCCATCGCTCCGTGACATAGGGCATGCCGATGTCGGTGCAGTACTTCTCGATGGCGGCCTGCGATTGTCGCTTGGTACCGACGAACACGACGTCCTTGCCTTCGGCAGTGACCTTCTGGATCAACTTGCGGGCGAGGAGAAGACCTTTGACGGTCTCCTTGATGTCGATGATGTGGATCTGGTTACGGGTTGCGAAGATGTACGGTCGCATCTTCGGGTTCCAGTTGCTTCGACGCTGGCCGAAGTGAATACCCGCTTCAATGAGTTCCTTGACGAGTGACATACGAGAGTTGTCCTTCCGATCCGCGTCGAGGCGGTCGTTTCTGCAGCGACACCGACGGCTGCTTCCGATGGCGAATTCGCGTTTTCGCGAAACGGGCGGCCGTGTGAGGGCGCTTGATCCGAGACAGTGATGCGACCCAATATCGATCGGGTCGATGAAAAGGCCCACTGGGCCGACCTCGCACCCGCCACAGGTGTCTGGTCCTTTTCCCGCCGATCGATGATTGGTCGATCTTTGGGGAAACGATGAGCATACCTTCCACGGGCTCTGCAGGCAACGTGAAGGGGGTTTGGGGGGGGTTGCGTCAGGGCTGGGCCGGGCCGGTTTAGAATGGGGAATCCTGACGGAGTGTCGAGCGAATCGGTTGTGGCTGATTCTGCTCGAAACGCCGTTTCTGCGGTCGTGGGGGGATCAGTTCGCTCGCTCTCCAGCGATCCAACCGTCCGCAATCCGGTCTTTTTTTCGATTTCTTCTGGAAGTGCATCACTCATGATCGGCAAAGTCTTCAAGGCCTACGACGTGCGGGCCGTCTATCCGAGACCCTTGAACGAGAAGATCGCCTGGCAGATCGGGCACGCGACCGCCTCCTATCTCATGGGCGAGGCGGCGAAAAGCGGTCGCCTCGATCCAATGGCAAGAACGATCGTGGTCGGTCGCGATATGCGGAACAGCTCGCCGGATCTGCGAGACGCCCTGGTGCAGGGAATCCGCGATGCCGGGGCTCGCGTGATCGACGTCGGGATGGTCGACACGTCGTTCGTCTACTTCGCGATCAATCACCTCGATTCCGCTGGCGGCGTGCAGGTCACCGCGAGCCATAATGCCGCGAAGTACAACGGATTCAAGATCTCCGGCCTCCGTGCTCGGCCGGTGGGGACGGGATCCGGACTTGAGGAAGTCAAGCGTCTGGCGGCGATCGCAGATCGGCAACGAGTCCATCCCGCAGGAGGCGGACTCGAGTCGCGTGACCTCTGGACGGAATATCGAACCTTTCTGTTGAAGGGACTCGATGCGCGGGTTCTTTCCGGCGAACGTCGACTCCGAGTGGTCGTGGATGCAGCCTGCGGCATGGGCGGAGTGATGGTCCCGAAGGTGTTTGGTGAGGTCTCCGGGCTTGAGATCATCCCGCTCGGCTTTGAGACCACCGGTGACTTCAAGCATGAGCCAAATCCGTTGATCGACTCGAACCTCGACGGGGTTCGGGCCGCGGTCGTCGAACATGGCGCGGACTTCGGTGTCTACTTCGATGGCGATGCCGACCGCTGCATGATGATCGACGAAACCGGCCGGAGCATCGGCTGTGACATTCTCTTTGCGTGGATGGTGGACGCGGCACTTCGTGGGTCCGCAGGAGGCGCGTTCGTCTACGACCTTCGCTCGAGTCGAGTGGTTCGTGAAGTGATCGAAGCCCGCGGTGGCACGGCGGTCGAGAGCAGGGTGGGACACGTCTTTATGAAGGCGGCCCTCCGCGACCATCACGCGACGCTCGGTGGTGAGCTATCTGGTCATTTCTACTTCCGCGATCACTTTGGTACCGACAGTGGTGCCCGCACGTTTATCGAGATCTGCAATCTCGTGGTGTCTGCATCGAAGAAGCCGTCGAAATGTCTTGCGGCATTCGGTCGGTACGCCTCGACCGGAGAGGTCAACTTCAAGGTCGAAGATGTTGGCGACGCGCTGGCGGCGGTGGGGACCGTCTTCGGAGACTCGGAGACCTCCCGGCTCGACGGGGTGAGCTACGATCTTGGTGACGCTTGGTTCAACGTGCGGGCCAGCAATACCGAGCCGTTGCTCCGCTTGAACGTCGAGGGCATCGACGCGGCGGCTCGTGACGCGGCATTCAGCCGGATCAAGGACATTCTGGGCACGCCGGTGGGTTGATTCGTCGGACCCCGGCCGAGGAACCTTTATGAACACCGATCTCTTCCTTCAGCGACATGGTCTTGACGGCAACCCGTTTCGGGGGGAGGAGGCTCGGCAGGACGCGGTCTTCGATCGGATCGATACCGGTTTTCGGCATCCCGAATTCTCGAAGATCCTCGGCGACCTCGCGCATCCTGCTTCCGCGGTAGTGTTCGGCGAGCGGGGCAGCGGCAAAACCGCGCTTCGGATGCAGTTCGAAGCGGTGCTCGCGGCGTCAAACCACGACGATGGCGGATCACGAACCTTGGTGGTGGCGCATGATGAATTCAATCCGATGCTGGCCGCGATCCGAAAGCAGATGGATGGTGGTGACGACGACGCAGTGCTCCAGTCGGTGTCGGTATCCGACCATCTCGATGCGATCCTCGCCAAGTCGGTACCGCTCATCGTGGACGTGATCATCGGCGACCAAGGAGCGGACGAGTCGGTGCTCGGTTCGAAGGTGACGGCCCGCCGAACCATGCGACGCGCGAGTCGCGATGACCGGAACGACCTGCTTCGACTTCAGATGCTCTACGACCGATCCTCTTCGAGCGTGATCGCCGGTGACCGAGCGAAGAGGCTTCGTCGGGCGCTTCGCCTCCGCGGCCGGTCGAGGGTTGGTCTGGCATCGGCCGTCACCGCCGCGATGCTGGTCCTCGCCACCGCATGGTCGGTCGTGGTCTTGCTCGGTCGGGTCCCGGACGATTGGATCGGCTGGGCCCCCGCTGGCCTCTTCCTCTTCTCTGCCCTGATTGCTGCGGGGGCCGGGGTCCGTTCTGCGCACCGACTCCGCCGCGCCGCCGCGGACGCCCATCGGCGACTTCGACCCCTCGATCGGGGCGCCAGCGGTTTTATCGCCTCGCTCCGCCAGGCATCTCCCGCTGGTCTCGGTGACGCGATTCCGCCCGCGACGCCAGCCGGAGAGGAATGGCGAATTGCTCGGATGGAGGACTTCGTGCGGATTCTCGACCTGCTCGGCGTGCAGGGGATCGTGGTACTCGTCGATCGCGTGGACGAGCCCGTCATGGTCCGAGGCGACCCCGGTCGGATGAAGTCGCTGGTCTGGCCGCTTCTTCGAAACAAGATTCTTCAGATGCCGGGCGTGGGTCTAAAGTTCCTGCTCCCGCTTGAACTCCGCGAGTTTTTGAATCGAGAGAGTTCCGATTTCTTCCGCCAGGCTCGACTCGACAAGCAGAATCTGGTCGAGAAACTCACCTGGAGCGGCGCCACGTTGTTCGATCTCTGCAATGCACGGATACGAGCCTGTGCCGCGGTCGAAGCATCGCCGAACCTGATGGATCTTTTTCACGAAGACGTGGATCGTCGGGAGGTGGTTGATGCCCTCGACCAGATGCAGCAGCCTCGAGATGCGTTCAAATTTCTCTATGGTTTGGTGCAGGAGCATTGCTCCAACCTCGTAGAGGCTGATGAGGATGCAGGCATCGCTCGACCGACCCTCGATTTGGTACGGAAACGGCACGTCGAGCGACGGGAAGAGGTGCTTCGAGGACTCCGCGCGGGGTGATGCTCCATGATGCTCATGGATGCTCATGGATGCTCATGGATGCTCACGAGCATTCATGGCATGGCCGTGGCATGGCCGTGGCCGGATGCCCGGTGCGGGAGCTCACCCGCGATCCCGGACCCGTCAAAGATGCCTTTGAGCCGCGTGGTTCACGCGGCGTCATTCGCCAGGGATGTGGGAGATGACGCCTTCCCATGGACTCGATGCGGTCGCATAGAGCCGCTTGGGAATCCGGCCGGCGCGGAAGCCGAGCCAGCCGGCGTCGCACGCAAGACGCATCGCCTTGGCCATCGCGACCGGATTCTTCGCATGCGCGATGCCGGTGTTGAGGAGCACGCCGTCGGCGCCGAGTTCCATGGCGATGGTGATGTCGCTCGGCGTTCCAACGCCTGCGTCGACGATCACCGGATAGTCGGGATCGCCGCCGTGCGCGGGGTCCTTGAGTAGTTCCAGGATGATTCGGATTGCCGCGGGATTCGAAATGCCCCGCCCGCTGCCGATCGGACTCCCGGCGGGCATCACGCTGGTGGCACCGGCATCGCGAAGCCGAACCGCCATGATCGGATCGTCACTTGAATAGCACAGCACGTCAAAACCGTCGGCAACCAGTTCGCGGCACGCTTCGAGCGTTCCGACCGGATCGGGAAGAAGGGTGGTCTTGTCACCGAGGACTTCGAGTTTCACCCAGTGCTTGCCAGGGTTGTCGAGTTGGTCAAGCAGCTCGCGGCCGAGTCGGGCCACTCGCACCGCATCTTCCGCGCTGAAACAGCCGGCGGTGTTCGGGAGGATGGTGAGCCGATCGAGATCGAGGTCCTCGAGCAATGATCGGCCTTCAGCGTTCACGAGACGTTCGCGTCGGACCGCGACGGTCACCGCGTCGCATCCGCTCTCGTCCAGCGCCGACCGCATCGTCGCAGCATCTGGGTACTTGCCGGTGCCGGCAACGAGGCGGCTTCGAAGTTTGAACCGGCCGATGGAGAGCGGCGGAATGTCGAGGGCGGTCGTGGTGGTCATGGCATGCCTTCCGGAACGCAGGGGGCTGTAACGATGCAATCAGAATCGGGGCGGTTCAGCCGCCGCCGACCAGCGAAACCACTTCTACCGCATCTTCTGCGGCCAGCCGATGGAACTGGTGATCGGCCTTCCGGACGATCTGGCGATTGACCTCGACGGCACACGGGCGGTCGTTGAGGTCAAGGAGATCCAGAAGGCTCAAGACGGTCGATTCCTCGGGAGCCTCACGAAGGATGCCGTTGACGGTGATCTGCATCCGGTCATGATAGGGTTCGAAGGCAATGGTTCCATTCGCCTGCTCGGAGACGACGATGAATCCCCAGCCGGACGTTCTAGAAATCGAGAGAGGCGGACGCATGATGCGGATCAGGCATATGGCACGCATGAACCAGCGGAGCTGCCGGCGTCGAGGCATCGGTCGGCTCGGGGTGTGCGTCTGTGTGATCCCCCTGGTCCTCGCGGGGTGCGGGGGATCCGACTACGACACCTCGACCCCCGAATCGGTGCTGGTGGCGGCGAGGGCCATGGTCGAGAACGGTGATGCCCGCCGTCTCCCCGAGCTCATCGACATCACCCCTCGAGACATCGAATTCGAGGACGGGGTCACCGAAGCAAGCGCGATCGCGGAAGTGAAGGGCAAGCTCTCGGAGCTCCTTGGTCGGCTCTGGGTAGTCGGTGAAGAACTGCAGCGTCAGTTTCCCGACGAGACGCTCGACACGCTCGACGAGGCCGTCGGCATGGTCAACGAGGCGACCGAAGCGGACTGGACCGACATGATCGGCGGCTTCCTCGCCGATCCGTTCGAATTCCTTGAGGTGCAGGAGGATCGGCTTGAGATTCTCGATCTGGGAGATGGAACGGCTGCCGTGCTCTGGGACGACGAGCCTGCCTTCGGCGGGTTTATCGCGATACTCGAGACCGGCGATGGCTGGAAGGTCGGCATCCCCATCGAACTGGTGCAGGATTCGGAGTACTGGCCTCAGACTCGATATGAGTGGTCGGTCGTCGCGTCGATGCTGCTCGGGATCGAGAATTCACTGGAGGATTTCGAGCGCGAGGTTCGCGGCGGTGGATTCAAGAGTCTCTCCCGAGCCGCGGAGCGGGCGGGGAGGATCGTCGGGGAATCGGTGGTCGTCCAGGGCGTCATCTACGCGATGATGAAGCGAGACACGGACGATGGGGATGATGCGGAAGAAGAGGAATAGCCCGCTGCAGCCGGCGTGCGCGAGCGGTCTCAGCTTCGAATCAGCAACGGGATCTCGCTGCGTTCCAGCATTGATGATGCGGTATCGCCGAGCAGGAGTCGGGAGAGTCCACGTCGGCCGACGGCGCCCATGACCAGCATGTCGGCGTTCCAGGCTTCGGCGTGTTCCAGGAGTATGGTTGAAGGGTCTCCGTCGAGTACCAGGCCTTCGACCGTGTGTCCATGGAGTTTTAGATAGGACATCCCTTCCTCAAGCAGCGTTTCGGAGTCCGATCCTTCGTCGTGGCAGTGGACGACGCGGACCACGGAGGGTTCGAAGGCATTGAGGACCGCGAACGCTCGTAGGGCATTGGCGGATGCGGTGGAGCCGTCATAGGCGACCAAGACGCGATCGATCCGTCTCGCGGGAGAGGTCATCGCCAAGATTGGTCGTCCCGAGGCGCGGGCCACCCGGCCGAGGAAGTCATCCGGGTGGGCGATGGTCCCGTAGTCAAAGGCATGTCGTATTCCGACGATTGCGAGATCGGCGAGGCGAAGGGCGCCCGCGAGGGCCTCCTGGGCGTCGCCGACGATGTGGGTGGTTTGATGCGGAACGCCCGCGGCGTCGACCATCGACTTGAAGCGGGCGATCGCCTCGGTCATGCCGGTTTCGACGTGTTCCTGTCGCTCCGCGCGAAGGTCGGCGGCCGCCGATCCAGCGCCAATCGGAGAGGGCTCGGCCGGATCGACCAAGGTCTCGTCCAGGACCGCGATGCCCAGGATCTCGGCCCCGTTGCGGGCGGCGATCTGACAAGCCTCGGTCACCGCGGCGTCCATGTACTCGGATCCGCCCAGTGCCACGATTACTCGTTTTAGTGCCATCGTTATCTCCGGGGTCCCAACCGATCGTGACTTGACCCTGTCTGGCTCAAAGGAAGAGCCAGTCCACAAGGACCATCGCCGGTAGCAATACCAGCACGCTGTAGATCATGTAACCAAAGAAGCTGGGCATCCGAACGCCGGATTGTTCGGCGATCGACTTGACCATGAAGTTCGGTCCGTTGCCGATATAGGTGTTCGCACCCATGAATACCGCGCCGAGGCTGATCCCGGTGAGCAGATCTTCACGGATGAACCCACCGCCCTGAAGCTGGAGAATTCCTTCGCCACCTTCCAGGGTCATCGATTCGGCGGTCTGGAAAAAGACCAAGTACGTTGGGGCGTTATCTAGGAAACTCGAGAGAATTCCGGTGAGCCAGAAGAATTGCGACGGGCTCTCGAGCCCCAGATCGGCGCCGTTGGCTTTGAGCACCGCGAGCGGCACCTGCATACTCAGAAAGATTCCGATGAACAGCGCGGCGACCTCGATGATCGCGTGATAGTTGAAACGGTTCGATTCCCGGATGCCCTTCGGGGTCAGCGCCAAACTGGCCCCGGCGAGTCCGAGCATGACGAGTTCACGGCAGAACGGAAACGCATGAATATCCGTTCCTGGAATCGGCTTCGACGGATCGAGGAGCGCGACGGCGAACACCACTCCAAGCAGCAGAAGGATGTTGATGCTTCCGCTCATCCGGAGCGGGCGACGGATGGCATCGTCGCGAAGGATATCAAGGGTGGTTTCCCGCTTGACCATGATCTGATCCCAGATCCAGTAGACCGAGATGAGGAGGCCGCCGAGGAGCGCCCATTCCTTCCAGAGGATGAGTGTCCAGTCGAAGGGGACCCCGCGGAGATAGCCAAGGAAGAGCGGGGGATCACCGATGGGCAGGAGCGTGCCGCCGATGTTGCTGACCAGGAAAATGAAGAAAACAACCGTGTGGACAACGTGCTTCCGCTCGCGATTCGTTTCTAGAAGGGGCCGGATCAACAGCATGCTCGCCCCGGTCGTCCCGATGAAGCTCGCGATCAAGGTGCCGACGAGAATAAAGGTCGCATTGACCGTTGGGGTTGCTTTGAGATCGCCGGTGATCGAGATGCCGCCTGAGATCACGTACAGCGAGAACAGCAGCATGATGAACGGGATGTACTCGCCCGGGATCGCATGTTCGGTCGCGAGAAGTGCCGCGGTTGGGCCGTCGACCACCAGATAGAAAAGCATGGTGAGTAATCCCGCGCCCAACGCGACCGCCAATCGATTCGTGTTGTCCTCCCACCAGTGCATGGTTTTACGGAGAAGGGGGAGAACCGCGATTGAAAGGAGGAGCAACACAAATGGAATCGTGCCGATTTGCCAGTAGGGAGGGACGTCATGGTGGTCGTCATGCGACTTGTCAACTTCGGCCACGGCGTCAGCCAATTCGGTTGACATGGATCCGTCCGGAGCGGCTGCCGCTTCCAATTCCACCGGCGTGGCCGGGTTCTCTCCCTGGAGATCAACCACGAGTGGGGCAAGCACCAAGAGGCCGAGGACGATGAGGCCAATCAGGTTGGCATACCAGAGTCGATTCGGCTGGGCGGAGGTGGCGTGATGCGAGGTTTCGTCGGTCATGGTGGGCGGTTCTCGGGATAGGGCGGCGTATCCTATCGCCGATCGCTTTCTCCATCAGGTGGAAACGCGATCGATCGGGCCCATGGGAAGATCGAACAGATTGGTCTCAAGTGGTGGAGCAACCGACCCGCAAGCCGGGGCCTTCACCGAGATCGGCCAACTGGGGTTGCCGTATTCTCGCCG
>JAPKCC010000001.1 GCA_028823105.1 Phycisphaerales bacterium
GTGTTCCAGCCGTTGCTATAGCCGTTGAAGCCAGCGTAGGCGGGGGTGTTGGAACCGTTGCTGTAGCCGTTGAAGCCAGCGTAGGCAGGGGTGTTGCAACCGTTGCCGTAGCCGTTGAAGCCAGCGTAGGCAGGAGTGTTCCAGCCGTTGCTATAGCCGTTGAAGCCAGCGTAGTCCGCCGGGCAGGGGCCTGAGCAGGACGTGGGATCGCCGCAGCAGTTGTTGTAGTCGTTCTGGTTGGTGAAGCAGTTTTGCATGAGAAATTGTCTCCGTTCCGTGAATGGTATGGATCCGATGAGGCGATTCTGCACACCGATCCATCGGCGGGGTCACAGCAGAAATCGATCACGGATCCTGAGAAGGCACTTCGCCCGCACGCAAGCGGACCACGGGACATCGGCCGAGCGAGAGGCCGACTTCGGTGCTCGGGTTGAAAAAGTTTTTTTTTGATCCTCTCGGGCGAAGAACGAGACGTCGGGTCGCGGGTGTGGCGTCTCTCTCGGGGCCGGGAGGCTGATCAGGACGGGTCGGCGGGCCAACCCGTATGAAACCAGCGGCCTTCCAGCATGACCGCGACCGGCCCTGGTCCGGCGATCTCCACCCCGAGGGACCGCTCGTCTTCGGTGTCGAGAAGGAGGAGATCCGCGCGTTTGCCGACCTCGAGCGAACCGACTTCATCCTGAAGACCAAGCACGCATGCCGCATTGAACGTGGCGGCCGTGATCGCCTCGGCTGGTCGCAGACGGCACTTCCGACACGCCAGCGCCATGGCGAAGGTCAAGGACGGGGATGGTGCAGAGCCGGGGTTCAGATTGCTTGCAATGGCGATCGCTCCGCCGAGATCGACCAGTTCACGCCCTGGCGCATATCGATCGTCGAGGGAGAACCCACTCGATGGGAGAAGGACGCCGATGGTGGCGCTGGCCGCCAGATGCTGAAGGTCCTCCGTCGTCGTGGCTTCCAGGTGATCGACGCTGCGGGCGCCGAGCTCGATCGCGAGGCGGGTCATGCCGAGGCAGTTGAATTGATCGGTATGGACGCGGACCGGGCACCCGAGTCGGATGGCCGCCTCGAAGAGTCGTCGACAATCCGAAAGCGACCAAGCTCCTTCCTCGCAGTAGGCGTCGCAGATGATGCCGGGGAAGGCGGCCGCCGCGGCGGGAAGCGCTTCCGCGATGATCCGCTCGACGGCGTGGGCGGGATCCTCTGCATCCGAATCGAGGGCGTGGGCGCCAAGGAACGTCGGAACGACGATCTGGGGACTCCGCTCGGCGGCGGTCCGGATCGCACGCAGCATCTTGAGTTCTGTCTCGGGATCGAGCCCGTAGCCGGACTTCACTTCGATGGTGCCCGTGCCGAGACGAGCGGTCTGCTCCAGTCGCCGTCGCAGGGCGTCCACCAGTTCGGGCTCGCTGGCTGCACGGACGCTCCGGACCGTTGACATGATGCCACCACCGGCGGCGAGGATTTCCAGATAGCTTGCCCCGGCGAGCCTTGCCTCGAATTCGTCGTTGCGGTCGCCGAGGAAGCACGCATGGGTATGGCAATCGACCAGTGCGGGCATCACGACCCGCCCTTGGGCATTGATGACACGGATCTCAGGGGCGAAGGTCGGGGGCGTCCCCCGTCCCAGATCCGCGATTCGACCCTCGCGGACGAGAATCCACCCTCGATCAAGGATGCCAAGTTCGGACAGATCGGCGCCCCTCCGAGGGCCGTCTCCTGTTCCGGGAGGATTCAGAGTCAGCACTCGGGCATTCGTGACGGCGATGGAAACCGAATTGGTCATAACTGGAAACCCTAGCAATCCGGTGTCGAGCGGATCGGTTTTGTCGGCTCATGGGGCGGCAAAGGCCGTGTAGACTGCCCACCCGCCGCTTGAGCCGACGCTCAAACGGCGGTTCCCATCTTCGGAGTGATTCCCAGTATGAGCAGCCCGCTTCCCGATCACCACGTCACAAGTCTTGTTGAAATCACGCGTCGCGAGGGCGTTCTGTTGGTCAAGCCGACGGGCCCCAGTATTGGCCAGCGGGAGGCCCCGATCATCCAAGACGAGGTGATGCCCTATCTCGATGAAATGGGCAAGAGCCTCGACCATCTGGTTGTGGATCTCTCATCGGTGACGTTCATGTCATCCATGGGTTTGGGGATGTGCATCTCGTTCCGAAACAAGGCGGCTTCCTTCAAGTCAGACTCGATTCTCTTCGGAGTCTGCAAGGAGCTGCTCGGTCTGCTTTCGATGATGAAGATCGAGAAGCTCTACAAGATCGCGAAGGATCAGACGCATCTCGACAAGCTCTTGAAGTGATGGACGGCGGCGGACGGTCCCTGTCCCAATGTGGCGATGTCAATCAGTCGATGGCGAGTCCGGGGTATAGACGACAAGGTCTCCACGCTCCCGATCCTCGGCATCAAGGCCGTCGATCGCGTCGCTGCGACGAACGCAACTAATGACCAGGATGTCGGTTCTCGGGCGAAGCCGTCGGATTTCTACGACGGTGCCACCCTCGAGGTCGCTGTGAAACCGGCCGATGAGGTGGACGATCTGATCGATCTTCGGATCCTCCATCGCCATCGTGATGGATCTCGCCATCGTCGCGTCCCAGACCTGCTGGCTTCGGAACGTCGCGATGATCGCCTCTTCCTCGATCTCGTCGCCGCGAAAACCACGCATCGTCTCGGCGAATCGTTGGTAGTACGGCCCGTCGTCAAGCGACTCGGGAAGATCGAACCAGGATCGCTCTTCTGCCGGGAGGGCCCGCAGCACGTCGTAGCCTTCCTTCCGAGCTCGGGAGACGTAACGTCGCGGTGCGTTTGCCGCGACGACCGGGGCCATTCCGGATTTCGCCGCGTCCAGCACCGGCTGATAGAAGCGATACCAGCCCTCTTCGCCGCCCCAGCTTCGCGAGCCCGTTTGCTCGATGAAATCCTCGGTCTCCAGCGATCCGGAGAGCCAGGCCTCCAGCAGCGGTTGCTCGTCACGTTCGAGCATCTCGAGGGAGAGCGCCGCGCCGTCACCGGCGGCAAGGACCGCTTCGAAGAGTTCGAGCTGGAGCGCGTGGGTCGCGGCATCGTCGTGTTCCTCGCCGATCACAATCACCTCGGCGGCGTTCGCGCGGTCGACCAGGTCATTCCAAGTCACACGTTCACCGGTGGTCCCATCGAAGATCGGAAGCGTGCGCGGATCCGGCGGGGGCGGCGGATCCTTCGGACGCGTCGCGCAACCAGACGAGAAGCCGGCGGCCAGCAGCAGGAAGGCCGCGATCGCGCCGCCGACGACCGACCGAATGTTCGACCGTCGGACGAAGGAGACCCTCGATGTCGGAACTAGGAGATCGTTCATGGATTCCATTGTCGCTGTTTTTTCGGAACCCATGGGGTGCAACTGGGAGTTCTGGATCGGTCGTGCGGATCGCATTGGGTGGCTTGGCGCCAGGTCTGGGGGGTGATCTTGGATTCGCGCTGAAGAGTGGCATACTCGATCGAGATCGGGAGAAATCTCTTTTTCATGCCCCCAGAACGCCCTTCATCCTCGCGCCAGGGTCTCGCCATCGCTCGCTCGATCGTGGTTCTTGGCATCGGTGTGCTGTCATGGAACGGAAGCCTGGCGATGGTTCTCTCGTCGTCGGTCCCATCCGCCCTCGCATCCTCCCTGCTGGGTGGCGATGACCAGTCGTATTGCCTGCTCCATCACGAACCTTTCGAGTCGTTCTCGGCCCCGCACGATGTCGAGGACGCCAGATTCTCGATTCAATGGTGCGAGACTGGCGGGTCGGTGGCGGCCAGCGGATTCTGTCCGACGGGAAGGACGTATCGGCTCGCTCCGGAGACCGAACTTGGCGCGCAATTCTCGCCCGCGGTCGGATGCGGGCGGCTCCGCATCGGATTCGTTGCGTCGAGTCTCTTTGACACCTGGTCGAGGATCGAGATCGGCCCCGCCATCGCCGGGTGTGACGGACCGACCGTGCAATCCGGGATCATCGGTGTTTCGAATGGAGAATGCCGCCAGTTCGAGATCGAATGCCTTCTTGATGGTGATGATTTTGGGGAGGAGATTGCGATCCGGTGGATTCACGGAGGTGGGACGGGCGTCCTTCTGATCGATGAAATCACGATCGAAGGCATCGCCTGTTGTGAGGATGCGGCGCACCCATGCTGCGAGACGGGCGGTCCAGGATGTGATGACGCGGTCATCCAATCCTGCGTCTGCGATCAGGATCCATTCTGCTGCGAAACGGGCTGGGACGAGCTCTGCATTGCCGCGATCGCCGCCGGAGGTTGCGGTTCCTGCGCCGAAGCGTGCGCAGTTGGTCTGGAGACGGACTTCGGCGACCTCTATATTCCGGGCGGAATCTGTGCCGCGTTGCCGGACGTGTTCGACGCGTGCGCCGGGGACGGCCCGTACCTCACCACCTCGGGCGGATGTGCGGGTCGCGGAGACGCGGCGCTCCGATTCGGCGGCGGATTTCCATGGTCGACCGCGGAGACTCGATGCATCGACTTCGGTGGGAGTACGACCGCATCCCTCTCCTTCGAATGTTCAACGGCGGCGGGGGTCTCCGGCCCCGTGATCGAGGCGCGGTGGCTTGATCAGGAGCCGGTCGAGATCTTTCGAGTGCCCTTTGGAAGCGCCGCTGGATGCAGTTCCTTCTCGGTGGACCTGACCGCCTTCATTGGATTGCCACAATTCCGGCTCCGTCTCCGCTCGGGATCGTCGGTGGGGGAAGCCACGCGAATCGACGATCTACGGATCGAACTCGATCCGGACCACGATCCGTGTGTCTCCGGGGCCCCGGGTTGCGCCGATCCGATTCTGGAGTCCTGTGTCTGCGACGTCGACCCGTTTTGCTGCGAGGTGGCCTGGGACGATCCTTGCATCACGATCTCTGCGGTGGTCTGTGGCTCGGGCTGCGGGATCCCGACCTGCGGGACCGGCGGACCCTGCGACCTGTCTCGGCCTGTCCCGGGTTGTGACGATGCGGAATGTTGCACGGCGGTCTGCCTGGAAGATCCCTTCTGTTGCGTCGTTCGCTGGGATGAATCATGCGTGCAGACGCAAGCCATCGCGTGCGAGCCCGTGGTGGGAGGTGATCTGAACGGCGACGGTCGGGTGGATGGCGCCGATCTTGGCGTCCTCCTTTCTCTCTGGGGCACCTCGGATTCCGGGGCGGATCTCGACGGGAGCGGCTCGGTCGATGGCGGAGACCTCGGGTTGATTCTCGCTTTCTGGAGTTGAATGCAGCGCGGATTGGTGCAACGAAGACGTCTGCTCCGCTACACTTCGACCCCATGTCAAAGCGCAAAGATAAGAAGAAGTCTCAGAAATCGACCGAGGGTTGGCGTTCCGCAAAAACCTCGGATCGTCACGAGCTCTATGAGCTCTCGGTGCAGAACGTCGAGGGCGAGATCGATTTCGTCGATAAGGTCTGGGCGGAACTGAGAGATCGGAAGGCCCGCCGGATACGCGAGGACTTCTGCGGCACGTTCGCCGCGGCCTGCGAGTGGATTCGTCGACGGGACGACAACACCGCCGTCGGCGTCGACCTGAGCCGCGAGGTGCTCGACTGGGGACGTGAGCGGAATCTCCCCGAACTGAAGCAAAGCCAGATCGACCGACTTGAGATTCTCGAGAAGGACGTGCGATCATCCGGGGCCAGCGGCATCGACTCGGTGCTTGCCATGAACTTCAGTTACTTCCTGTTCAAGGAACGAAGCGGCCTCCTCGAGTACTTCAAGACGGTCCACGGCTCACTGGTCGATGACGGCATCTTCATCTGTGATGCATATGGGGGCAGTGATTCATTCATCGAGATGGAGGAGGAGCGTCACTTGGACGGCTTCACCTACGTCTGGGATCAGAACCACTACAACCCCATCACTGGCGATGTGATCAACCATATTCACTTTCGCTTCCCCGACGGTTCCTCGCTGGAAGAGGCGTTCACCTACGAGTGGCGGCTCTGGACCATCCCCGAGATCCGGGAACTCCTCATGGAGGCGGGATTCGGCAAGGTGACCGTCTGGTGGGAGGGTGACGATGAGGACGGCGCGGCAGGGGACGGAGAATTCGAGCCTTCAGAACGTGGTGAGGCCTGTCCAGGTTGGATCGCGTACCTGACCGCCGAAAAGTAGGCATCGTTTCGCTTGTGGTGATGCATCCCGCAGTTTTACGCAGCGAATAATCCTTGTCCGGCATCCGATGAGCCCACCGGTATTTGCATGATCGAACTCGACCCGAAACACGATCGATTCCTACAGCCCTTGATGGCGACGCTTGAAGAGGTCGCCACGATCTTCGAGCGGCAGTTGGCGAGCGAGTTTCCGGCCGTCGAATTCCTGTGCAGGCACGTGAGCCGGTACCGCGGCAAGATGCTCCGCCCGACGCTCACGCTCGTATCCGGAATTGCGGCGGCCGAGGGTGACCTCGGGATCCTCGAATCGGAAGATCTGCGGCGGCTCTCGGCGGTGTTCGAGATGATCCACATGGCCACTCTGGTGCATGACGATGTCCTCGACGAAGCGGACCACAGACGCGGGGGCGAGACCGTCAACCGGCTGAACGACAACGAGACGGCGGTCATGCTGGGCGACTACCTCATCTCGAACGCCTTCCATCTCGCGGCGACGATCGGGGATGCCGATCTGACCGAGCGAATCGGTCGGGTCACCAATACCCTCTGCGAAGGCGAGTTGATCCAACTTCATCATCGAGACGATCTCGGGCTTGATCTGGACACTTATTTAGCGACGATTCGACGAAAGACCGCGGTGCTGGTTGGTGCCTGCGGCCAACTTGGGGCGCGGGTGGCCGGCGGCACAGAGGAGACGTCCGCAGCGCTCGGGGTCTTTGGCGAGCATCTAGGCGTCGCGTTCCAGATTCGAGACGATGTCTTTGACCTGGAGGGCGAGACTGAAGTGGTCGGGAAGAGCGTCGGGCGGGACCTTGCGAAAGGGAAACTCACGCTCCCGATGATCATCCTGCTGGACTCCGCCGAGACGGCCACCTTCGCGGATGCGGTCGACGCGTTCCGTCGGCGTGATGCCGTCGCCGTCCTTCAACTTCTTCGCGCCGCGGATGCGACCGGCAAGGCCATCGCCTTCGCGATCGAACAGGTGGATGCCGCGAAGTCGGCGATTGAAGGTATTCCGCTGGGTGGTACCGAGGATCTGCTTTACGATCTTGCGGATTCCGTCGTCGCTCGAAGTCGCTGAGCGCGAATCGCTGAACAACACCGGCTTGCCCCGAAGAGATCCACTGGATTCGCATGGATCCTGCTGGATTCACATGATCATCATGCCCGTCGACTCAGCGTCGTTGGCCAGCCCAGCGTGCGGGGGGCGTACCCGGAGTCTTCGGACTCGCGGTCTCGCGCGAAATGCCTGGGTCCGCCGCGATGATCGACGCGACGATGCTGGGAGTCAGCGAAGAAGGATGTCCCTGCCATCGAACGACCCAGTCGGTGGACATGACCGCCACGAAGGGGATCCCCCTGACGTTAAAGGCCGACTTCATCCGGCCTTTCGGATCGAGGGCGAGGGCGTACCTGAACTTGGATGCCTTGAGGTTCTTCTTTTCGAGTCCGGCTTCGAAGGCCGATTTCGACTCGTCGGAGATTCCAACGCATTCGACCTTCCCTCGGAACTGATTGGCGATTTCGTTCATGTGGGGAATGGCCTGGATGCAGGGGCCGCACCAGGTTGCCCAGAAATCGATGATCGCGACCTTCCCACGGGCATCAGGCTCGCCGGTGATCCAACGGTCGACCACGAAGAGGGGTGCGGTTCTGCCGCGAAGATCGGTGGCAGCGCCGGGGTTTCCGGTGATCGGTGGGTAGGTGCCTTGAGGCATCGCGGTGGATGCGTCGAGTGCCGGCCTTGGTTCGGGCTTGACCGATGGGTCATACGGCACCTCCAGGAGATGGCTGACGGCGCTCGCAGCACCCCGGTCGGTAAGACCGGCGTAGCGAACCGTGCCGGAACGGTCGACGATGATGTTGACGGGGCGCTTGAATGCGCCGAGTTGATCGCAGAAGGAACCCGACGCATCGACGGCGACCGGAAACGCAGGCTTCGCACGAGCGCAGAAGCGATCCGATTTCTCGGCATCCTGCGGGGTGTGGACGAGGATCACTTCGACATCCTCGCGGGCGGCGAGATCCTTGAGGCTTCGATCGAGTTTCTTGGGGACGCCACGGCCGAGGGACGTTCCGCAGGTCCAAGTCTGTAGGACCACCACCTTGCCTCGGAGTTTCTCCATGGAGAGATCCGCGGTGCCACCGATCCAAGTCAGATCCTCCGGAAACGCCGGCGCCTCGAATCCGATGCCGGCTTCCGCGGCGGCCCGATCCTGATTCGGAAGGCGGTCCTTCCATTTCGATTCGTCTTCGAGGATGACCGCCGACGCGGACGTCGTCACTCCAGTGGTGCTGGTCGGGAAGAGCGATGTCAGGGAGATCAGGATCGCGGTACCGAGGAATTGCAGCATCAAGAGTGTTCCTTCGAGGAGGCGGGGATCGCATCGACGCCACCCCGGTTATTGCAGTGATCGAACCCGCGAAGCGAGAAGCGGAACGCATATGGTCCAGGCATGTTCGCCGATGCGGTTGGATCATCCTACGACCCAACGCTGTGATTTTACAATGTTTCGGCCTCGAATCTTCCTTCGTTCGACATCAGAGCGAGGTTCCGGCCGCTCAATCGACGGTCGATGGCTCGGTCGTCGGGCGAAGAGATCGCCGGATCCAATCGACGATCGCATCGCCTTCACGGGGGAGAATGACGAAGAGGCCGTAGTGACCCACCGGATACCACCAGCGTTCCGGGTGGCGAAGCCTTCGATCCAGAAGCGATCGTGATGAACTCGGAATGGCGGTGTCGTAGCCCCCTTCCAAGAGAAGGATCGGCCGTCGCCCGAGCCATTCGACGATCGCCGCCGAGTCGAGGCGGACCGTGCGGTGATAGCTCGATGCGAAGGCGTCGGCTGCCTGCTGGTCAACCCGCTTGCCTCGGCGATTGATTCGGAGGTCACTCGGATCCAGCGTCGTTTGCAACAGAATCGATGCGACATCCGCCCCTCCGGCGATCAGGACGGCCACCTCGATTGGGAAGCTGTCGTGCAGCCGGGCCGCCACGGCCGGCGCCGCCACCGCGCCACTGCTGACTCCGATCAGAACCAGAGGTGGGGCCGCGAGGTTGCGGGTTCGCCGAAGGTGGGTGAGCACCGCGTTGAGTCCGTCCGCCCAAGCCGTACACGCGAGATCCACTTCCGCGGCGAACATCCGTCCGGCGAGTTCCGGATCGTCCTCGATATCCAGGGTGGTCCGTCCACCGGTTGCTCGATCGATGGCGTTGACCGGCGGCGCGGTGGTGATGACGGTGAATCCCGCCTCGAGGAGGTCGGCCATGAACGCCTGCTCGGGCGGTGTCTGCCGCGCGAGGCTGCTCATCACGATCGCGGTGCCGGCCTTCGGCGTCGCGGTGGGCTCCAGAACCACGGCATCGATCGCCCGTCGACGCGGCACGATCAACTCCGAGGGTGGCTCATTGTCGGTGGCGTTGGAGACGAGGATAAAACTTCGACATCGCTCGATCAGACTGGGATCGATGCCGGAAATCCAACCTCCACCGAGCGGCTCGCTGGCGAATTCCCAGATCTCGACGGCACCCTCCACGCCGATCGGGAGAAGGGGGACCAGATCGCCATCCGCGTTTTTGACCGCGATGCCATCTGGGTGGCCGGATACCTGTCGAGGAGAATCTCCATCGGTCTTGATGATGTCCTCGGGAACACGAAGGGTCAGCCAAGCGATTTTTGGGGGATCGGGGATTGTGCCGTGTGGTCGTGGGTCGCTCGCGGGGCGAACACTGCGGCACCCTCCGGCGATCAGCAGGAGTCCGAGCCCGACGATCCGGATCCGGTTGCGAACCATGCGGTGGTGGGCGTGACTACCTGGCAATTGGAATGGCTCGGTTGTCGAGAAGGCGAACCGACCCACCGTCGAAGTCCAGGCTGGCGGCGATGATTGCCCGGGTCGGCCGGCTCAGGTCAGCCACGGGCATCAGGGTCTCCGAATCCCGGATCACGGCGTACTCCATGGCGAGTTGATGGGCTTCCAGCGTGGTTCGCATCGCGGACTCGGCGTCCGCCGGCGTCTTCGCGGATTCCGCGGCATCGAGGGCGTCCGCGAGTCCGCGGGCCCGCTCGCGGTGCGTCGAAGGAATCGAAGCATTGCGGCTGGACATCGCGAGTCCGTCGCGTTCCCGCACGATGGGACCGGGGATCACCTCGATGCCCTGGAACCTCGCGTCGCTGGCGACCATGGCTCGAATCACCTGCAACTGCTGCCAGTCCTTCTCGCCGAAGACCGCCGCGGAAGGACGGACCTGCTCCAGGAGGCGAGCGACGACAAGGCAGACCCCACCAAAGAAATGAGGCCGTCCGGCATCTTCCAACTGTGGGCGCTTGGCCACCTCCGGGATGGGAAGACTGGCCGCAAGGTCGATCGACGCTTCTCGTCCTTCGGGGTAGAGCGAGGATTCGGAGGGAAGATAGACAGCATCGGAACCGGCTTCGCCAGCGAGTTTGATGTCTCGATCGACCGGGCGCGGGTAGGCGTCGAAGTCTTCGTTCGGCGCGAACTGCGTCGGGTTGACGAAGATGCTGGTAATGACCTGACTACCGCTCCGTGCCGCCGCCCGAATCAGCGAAAGGTGCCCCTCATGAAGGGCACCCATGGTGGGAACGAAGCAGCCACCCGCTAGGGCGTCGAGTTCTGCGGGGTTCTGGATGATCCGAGGTGCCGTCATCGGGAGGAAGTGTACGGTCAAGACGGCTTGTATCGGTGATTCGAGAGATTCAACGGGGCTCCGGGCCGTATCGCCGATTTCAGGCCCTGATTGGTGGAGATGCTGCCGTCCTCTCGCTAGAATGAGACTGATTCTCAATGCCATGTTTCGTGGAGGACTTATCTCCCGAGAGGCCTAGAGAATAGATCGCTGACCGGAGTCCCAGTCGACTCAACCCGTTCTGTCTTGTCGGACAGCCGAACCGTGCCACCCTGCATGGCTCAATCTGCTGTCGTTCTGCCATCCTCGTCCCTCGGAGTCCTTCGACGGTGAACTTTCCAATCTACATGGACAATGCGTCCACCACTCGGACCGACCCCCGAGTCGTCGAGGCGATGCTTCCCTACTTCACGGAGATCTACGGGAACTCGGCAAGCCGCAATCATGCATTCGGCTGGGCCGCGGAAGCAGGCATCGACCGTGCCCGCGAGCAGGCGGCAAGCTTGATCGGGGCTGGGCCCAAGGAGATCGTCTGGACGAGCGGATCGACCGAGAGCAACAATCTCGCGATCAAGGGTGCCGCGCAGATGTATGCGAAGGCCCCGATGGGAGAAAAGAGTCGCGGTCACATCATCACCTGCATCATCGAGCACAAGGCGGTGCTCGATCCGTGCAAGCGACTCGAACGCGAGGGATTCGACGTCACCTATCTCGAGCCTGGTTCCGACGGCATCGTGACCGCGGACCTGATCCGCGCTGCGATGCGGGATGACACCATTCTCGTCACCATCATGTGGGCGAACAACGAGATCGGAACCATCAACGACATCCGGTCGATCGGCGCCGTCTGCCGCGAGCATGGTGCGGTGTTCCACACCGACGCGACACAGTGGGTCGGCAAGATGCCGACCGACGTCGAACGAGACAACGTCGATCTGATGAGCTGGTCGAGCCATAAAATCTACGGCCCCGGGGGCGTGGGTGCCCTCTACGTTCGACGACGACGTCCTCGTGTCCGGCTTCAAGCCCAGATCGACGGCGGCGGGCATGAACGCGGTATGCGTTCGGGAACCCTGAACGTCTCGGGAATCGTCGGATTCGGAGCCGCCTGCGAGATCTGCGAAAACGAGATGGAGTCCGAAGGAGAGCGGCTGCTCGCGCTTCGGCTCAAACTCGAGAACGGGCTGAAGGGCCTGATGGACGTGGTCGAGGTCAACGGGCACTCCGAGCGACGTCTTCCGCATCTGACCAACATCTCCTTCGGCTTCGTCGAGGGCGAATCCCTCATGATGGGAATCAAGGACATCGCTTGTTCGAGCGGTTCGGCGTGCACCAGTGCCAGTCTGGAGCCCAGCTACGTTCTCAAGGGGCTCGGTCTGGGTGATGAACTGGCCCACTCCTCGCTCCGACTCTCGCTCGGTCGTTGGTCGACTGAAGAGGAAGTCGACTTCGCGATCAACTCGATTCATCAGGCTGTCGAACATCTCCGGGTCCTCAGCCCGCTTTTCGACCTTCACAACGAAGGCATCGATATCACCAAAATTGTATGGCAGTCCCACTGACGCTCCGCGATCGGGACTCCCCTCTATAGGCCAACTAAGGAACGAACCACATGGCATACAGCGAAAAAGTTATTGATCACTACCAGAACCCCAGAAACGTCGGTTCTTTCGGCGCCTCCAACGAGGTGAAGGAACGGAAGGACGTGGGCGTCGGCATCGTCGGCGCTCCCGAGTGCGGGGACGTCATGCAGTTGCAGATCAAGGTCGGCGACGACGGCGTGATCGAAGATGCGAAGTTCAAGTGTTTCGGATGCGGCTCGGCGATCGCGAGCTCATCGCTCGCCACCGAGTGGATCAAGGGCAAGTCCGTGGACGAGGCCCTCAAGATCAAGAACACTCGAATCGTCGAAGAGCTCTCGCTACCCCCCGTGAAAATTCACTGCTCAGTGCTCGCAGAAGACTCGATTCGCACGGCGATCGAGGACTACAAGAGAAAGAACGGCAAACTCGACGAGGCCGATACCGGTCACGCGCACGCCCACTGATCGACTTTGAATCCGGCGGCGACGCCGGCATTCGTGAAACTTTTTGAAACATAAGGAGGCACCCGATGCCTGTGAACGTGACCGAAAACGCTGCCCGTGAAATCGACGCAATCATTCGCCAACAGGACCTCGATCCTGCCAAGATCTGTCTTCGCGTCGGCGTGAAGGGCGGCGGTTGCAGTGGATTCAGCTACCTCCTGGACCTCACCGAGGTCCAGAAGGATTCCGACGAGATGTGGGAGTTCAATTACCACCGCCGTCCGGCGAAGGCGTCGACCGCCGCCGCCTCCTCCGAAGGGGGAACTGCGGTCGCGACGGGCGATGACGATGTGGAGGGTGGCGAGCCGTTCGCGGTTCGAGTCGTCTGCGATCCGAAGTCGTATCTCTACTTGAACGAAACCACGATCGACTTCAAGGATGAGATCATGGGACGCGGATTCGTCTTCAGCAATCCGAATGCCACCAGCAGTTGCGGTTGTGGCTCGAGTTTCTCGGCCTGACCCCGACCTGAGATTTAATAATGAACGGGCCACCCTCGCGGGTGGCCCGTTTTCGTGCGCCGTGCGGCAACGAGATCGGTCGAGTCGGCATGGATGGAAACGGGCGGGCGACCTTACTTCAGAATGCGAAGGGCTTCGGCGGTATCTTCGATGAGTGGCGCCGCGGACAGCGGTCCACCCACCGCCGATCGCATCCACGCGTCCGGCGTGACGCGTCCGATGGAACAGATCCGCTTCGTTTCCGCGGCAAGGTCCTTTCCCTGCATATGGCTTCGGATCTGATGGCTGATCGTCCGGCCGATGGCATAGTCGGGGAGGTAGAGGGGATGCCCGAGCATGTGCTGGTATGCCCCGAGGATGTGATACGGATCATCTCCGAAGTGTTCCTGGAAGAACTCGGCCCAGACTTCGCGGGCGTTGCGAAGCAGGTTGTCGCGGATGCCTTCCGGCGTGCAAGCTTCGCCGGCTTCGTAAATCCATCGCCAGGTGCGAAGCTCGACGAGGCTCGGCCCGGCGATCTGGCACGCCATCAGCATCGATGCGATGGTCTCCTCGTGATACGCACGTTCGGCCTCCGCGGCATTCTCGATCCCGAGGGCTCGCTTCGCGAGCGACTGGTAGAGGAAGGCGAAGGCCTCGGTACACGCCGTGTTCGGGACACCTCGAAGGGCCTTCCTCGGTACGAAGAACGTCGAACAAAGTTGTTCAAGGTTGTGTCCAAGTTCGTGCATGCCCGTGTCGAACCCGTCCCAGCCGAGCTGGTCTTTGAGACGATTGGTGCGGAGCCAGGCGCCGTACTCGGGAAGTTGGGGTCGCATCGCGTGGCCCGAACCCCTGGCGATTTCCACCCGAACTCTCGATCCGAGGAATTCGGCGTCGTGGTCAGGCCATCCGAGGCCTTTGAGTATCTCCGGAAGTTTCGCCTGAAATTCCACCTCATCACGACAGAGCCGGCTCACTTCAGTGTTCATTTCGTCTGCATCACGAGTCTCGAAGAGGTCATCGAAGTAGATGTCATGCGCCTCGAGCGGTCGCTCTAGGCGCTTCGAGATCAGGGCGGCGAGATCCTTGCGTACCGGGGCCGCGAGGAGATCGACGAGCAATTGCTCGACTTCCTGTTCGGGGATCTCGCGTTCCAGACCGAACTTACGATCGATCGCGGTGGGATGGTCCGGGTGGTGTTCATCCAGCGCTCGTGCGATCCGAACGTTGTTCATCCAGTGTTCGTACCGGACCAGATCGAGCACCGGTCCGGGGTCGGCACCGCCGATGGTGTTCGTCGCGGGATCCCAGTCTTCCGTCGTGGATCGTTCCATGACGGCGACGGGAAGCGTGCCGTCGATATGACGCCCCATGACCCATGACAGCGCCCGTTGCTTGTGGAGTCCGTCGGGATCGTTGTACCCGCCCTTCATCTCCTCCCGGATGAGCCAGTGGGCAAGCAATGCTCGGTCCGTCTCGAACCATCGACGGCCGGTGGTGTCGGTCATCGTGCCTACCGGGACATGGAAGTTCGACACCCAGTGGTAGCTCTTGAAATGAAGATCACGGGCGAGATCAGCCACTTCCTTGGGGATTCGTGGGCCGAATGAAGCGGTTATCCGAGCTTCGGCCCATCGGGCGGCATCCCAGTCGCCGCCGGCGGCGAGCATGTCGTCGAGCGTCGACTTCTCGAAGTTGAGGAGTGTGATGAAGGCGATCTTCTGGTCGTAGAACTGTTCCGCGAGGTCCGGAGCGGGGTCAAACGTCGCGAACGCCGAATCGGTCTCGGGGAGGGAGTCACCGACCAGATCGCTCCAGCGGCGCAGATTCCGTCGCATCTCGTACAGGTGACCGCGAACCTGCTCGAGCACCGTTTCTAGGCGATCGAGGAGCTTTGTGCGGTCGTCGTCGGTGGTGGCGTAGTGATCAAGGCAGAATCGAGCGAAGGCCTCCGTGTCGCCGTCTGAGTCCCGCCACAGCTTCCCGCACTGGTGAATGCCGCGTACGGCGCCGTCGCGACATGCCTCGCCGTGGGCGGACACGATGCCGTCGACCGCGTGGGAGAGATTCTCGGGGGTGAGGAACAACGAGGGGGGGGTGTCAAGGGTGGTCATGGCTCAAATGGTAGCGATGATCGGCTACGCTCCGGCGATGATTGGAAGATCCTTCATCGGCGTCCGACTCCGCTTGCTGGCGGTCTGGAGCATCGTGCTGTCAGGTTGTATGACACAGGTGCAGAAGGGGTTCGACGGCGTCCTCCCGGGAATGACCAGTGAGGAGGTTCAGACCGAGCTCGGTGAACCCTCGGTCCGAATCCCGCCACGACTGGACGAGCAAGGCGCCGTCATCGACGGTGGTCGGTGGCAATACGCCGACAATCTCAGTTCGCTGACGAATGCCGCTGCGTTTCCGGAGTACGTACCCGACCGCGTCTGGGTCGTCTGGTTCGATGTCGATGGAAGAGTGCAGCGGACACGGCGGCCGATCAGGGTTGAAGAAGGCGGCGGTGAACAGGACGGCGAGGGTGGGCGGACGCCGCTCTTTCCACCGACGGTTCCATCCCGCAGCAGATGAGCGTTTGCCGTCTCAATGTCCCGCGATGAAGACGGGGGGCGCCGGGATTCGTCAGCACGACTCAAAGAAAAGGACCGGCGAATGTCTTGTGACGTTCGCCGGTCCTGAGTTTTTTCTGTATCTGATCGACTCTGAGAATCAGACCTCGGCGGCCATTCTCTCGGCCTTCTTCCGGGCGTCGTCGAGCGTGCCGACGTACATGAAACAGTTCTCCGGAAGATCGTCGCCTTCGCCGTCGCAGAGCCGCTCGAACGAATCGATGGTCTCTTCGAGCGTCGTGGTGACCCCGGGGAATCCGGTGAAGATCTCGGCCACGAAGAAGGGCTGCGAGAGGAAGCGTTCGATCTTCCGAGCACGGGAGACGGTCAACTTGTCCTCTTCGCTCAGTTCGTCAACGCCGAGGATGGCGATGATGTCCTGAAGGTCCTTGTACCGCTGGAGGATCGACTGGACGCGACGGGCGACGCCGTAGTGACGCTCGCCGATGACGTTGGGGTCGAGAATCCGGCTCGACGAACCGATCGGATCCACCGCGGGATAGATGCCCTTCTCGGCGATCTTTCGTTCCAGCACCACGAACGCATCAAGGTGAGCGAAGGTGGTCGCGGGAGCGGGGTCGGTCAGGTCATCCGCAGGCACGTAGATGGCCTGGACGGAGGTAATGGCACCTTGGCGGGTCGACGTGATTCGTTCCTGCAGGGCGCCCATTTCGGTGGAGAGGTTCGGCTGGTAGCCCACCGCACTCGGCATTCGGCCGAGAAGGGCGGACACTTCGGAACCTGCCTGCGTGAATCGGAAGACGTTGTCTACGAAGATCAACGTCTCCTTGCCGGAGGCGTCACGGAACTCTTCGGCCATCGTGAGCCCGGAGAGTGCCACGCGGAGGCGGGCGCCCGGGGGTTCGTTCATCTGACCGAAGACCATCGCGACCTTGTCGAGAACGTGGGCGGTGTTGCCTTCAGTATCGGTGTACTCGGCCTCCTGCATTTCTAGCCAGAGGTCGTTGCCTTCGCGGGTTCGCTCGCCAACGCCGCAGAACACGGAGTAGCCGCCGAAGTTTCGCGCGACCCGGGCGATCATCTCCTGGATGATCACGGTCTTGCCGACGCCCGCACCACCGAAGAGGCCGATCTTGCCACCGCGGACGAAGGGGCAGAGAAGATCGACGACCTTGATGCCTGTTTGCAGGATCTCGGTCTTGGGGTTCAGGTCGACGAACGGAGGTGGCTCGCGATGAATCGGGTTTCGCTTGCTGGTCTGGACCGGGCCGCGTTCATCGACCGGCTCACCGAGCAGGTTGAAGACGCGTCCAAGAACCCCTTCACCAACTGGGACGGTCACCGGTGATCCGGTATCGACGCATTCCTGACCGCGACGCATGCCGTCGGTCGATCCGAGGGCCACGCATCGCACGGAGCCGCCGCCAAGATGCTTGGCGACCTCTCCCACGAGTCGAATCTTCTGGCCGCTCTGCTCGAGCTCCACGTTGATCGCGTTGTAGATCTCGGGGAGATCGGACGCGGGGAACTGTGCATCGAAGGTCGATCCGATGACCTGAAGAACTTTGCCGGTCGAAGCCATGGGGGTCGAGCTCCCTGAGGTGGCGAGGGGGTGAAGATCGTCCCAATCAGCGTGGTGCCGAAAGGGGGAGGACGGCGGAGTCAGGTCCGATCGACCGGGCTATCGAAGCCCGGGGGAGTGGATTCCTGAGTCGCGAAGAATACCCGCCCGAAGGCCACTCCTCAACCGTGCGGCGCGAGAAGAAGGCTTCTCTCGCTTGAATTCTGGTGGTTCAGGCCTTGAGGTCGAGGTTGCGACCCAGTTCGACGCGGGTGGCGACTTCGAGTCGGTCGGCGTTGCGGGAGTAGAGGTGCAGGCCGCCGGCGTGTGGGGGTTCCGGTCGGGGCGGCTTCGCGGACGCCGGATCACCGTCGAATCCCAGGCCGCGATTGATGTCGCTTCGGACCACGCCGGCAACCAATTTCCGCAACTCCGGGGTCGGGCTGCTCTTCGTGTGGACGGTGTCCACAAGGTCCACGATTTCCGGACGAATGGTCGGCGTGTTGCCCGGCAGCGAGGTCGCCGGTCGGGTCGGTCGGGCAAGGCCGATGCCGTAGGCAGCAGTGGCATTGAACGGGATGGGGCCTCGCACGGTCATGGTGAGGAGTATACGAGCGGCCACAAGTTTCGTTCGGGTCCTCCGAGGTTATCTCTGCGGCCGGCCGACACATCGTGGATTCAAGGCGCCGGTGAGGGGTCGTCGGTGACACCCCGATGGCCGAATTCCCTTGCCGCGGGATTGGTCGCGCGGGTCGTCCGCGGAATCAGCCTCGGATCGACGTCCACCACTTGAGGTTCGGCATTCGACGGAAACCCACCAAGCCACTCGATTGCGGCGGGCATCTCCGCGGCCCACCAGAGATTCGGGCCCATCTGAAACTCGCCTTCGGGTTGGTCATCGATCACGAATCGTTTCAGAACGTTCACCGTCCACCAGATCAGGTTGTTTTCAATTCGAATTCCCGAGGCGGAAGGCCATCCGTCTCGAACCGACCGGAGTTCGAACGCCGCGCTCTCCGGTTCCACGATCGTGCAATGGTCGCAGAGGACGTCTGCCACGGAAGCGAAGGTGAACGGGATCGCCACTCGCTCCAGCACGCATCGTTCGATGCGGACGTTCCGAGCGGCGGGAGCCGGGGCGGTCTCGGGCTCCGATGCCGGCGGGGGTGACGTCGTCATGCCGATGGCGACGCCGGATCCGCCGATGGTCAGCATGGAGGAATCGAGGATCCGAAGGCCGTCGACGGCATCGTTGACCCGCACGCCAATAGACGCATTCTTGTCGCCGCGTATCGTGAGTCCTCGAATCTCCACGTTTCGGGCGTCTCGGATCTGCACGGCGGCTCGACTCCAGAGGTCGACCTTTAGGTTGATGAGACGACTGCCTTCCACGCCCTCCAGATCGATACCGACGTTGGTCAGGCTCCCTGGCTTCGGCACCACATACACGTTCTCGAGGATGATCGATCGGCTTGGTCCGGCCGCGTCTCGTTCTAATCGAATCCCCCCGGACTCCCCAGCCAGCACCATGAGCGTCCTGACCTTGATGTGATGGCCTCCACGAATGGTCATTCCCCAGGTGTCGCCGACGATGGTCGCAGGCTGGCTCGAATCGACCGAGGAGATCGTGATCGGCAGCGCCTCGGTTCCCTGATACGAAATGACCGGAAGCTCCTTGTAGAACCCGGGGGTCAGGAAGAGTCGGTCGCCCGGTGCCACCGCCGTAGATTCCGGCCACGGGTCTGTCGGGGCAAGGACGTGGTCGACGCCCCTGGCGGCCTGAACCCAGAGCAGCATGGCCATCGTGACGAGGGTCAGCATGACGAAGGGCGGTGAGGTTGGTTGGTGGAGATGCATGTGGTGCAGGGTGATCCGCAAAATCGACCATGCGGTCGGACCGTGGTTCATGCGAGCATGATGCCCGGGCGGGGTGGGACATCGATCTCGAGCAGTGAGATCGATGTTGCGGTTCGAAGGAGCGGTTCATCGCAAGACGCGGGAACCAAGACGGTATCGCCGGCGTGTATTCGAGTCTGGTGTCCTCCTGAATCCTCGATGCTCCCGGCGCCCTCGGTTGCGAGAAGCACCAATGGCGTCGAGCCGACCGTCACCGCATGGGAACCGGGATCGAATTCGACGTGATCGATCGTGAAGTCGGGCGTGAGGCAGAGGCGTCGCCGCCGACAGCCGGGCGTCTCGACCGGGGGACGCTCGTCCAAGCGGGTGACCGCGGCCATGCCGTCGTTCTGGGCGACGCCGAATCGCATGCATTCCATCGCCTGATCGAGATGCAAGGGCCTGCCGGGGTCGTGGCGATCCCAGTCCCAGATTCGGAACGTCGTATCGCTTGGGGTCTGGACCTCGGCCACCAGCACGCCGGCGCCCAGGGCGTGACAGATGCCGCTCGGGAGCCTGACGCAGTCGCCGCGCCGGACGGGGATTCGGATGAGATGTTCGAGGATCGGACCCCCGGTTCGAGCCATCTCGTGGAAGTCCTCTACTGACAACGAGGGATCGATGCCGCGGTAGATCACCGAGTCGGCATCGGCCTCAAGGACAAACCACGCTTCACTCTTGATGGACGCCTCCGGATGTCGGTCGGCGTAGTCGGCATCCGGGTGGACCTGGACGGAGAGATTCTGCCGGGCGTCGAGGAGCTTGACGAGTAGCGGGAAACTCATCGTCGCCTTCGCCAGCGAGCCGAGGACGGCGGACGGGTCGCGTTGAATCAGATCATGGAGCAGAAGGCCCTCGAATGGGCCGTCGGCGATCGTCGAGCGTCCGTCTTCGATCGAGTCAGGAAGATCGGCGAGATCCCAGGATTCACCGATCCTCGTCGTCTTCGGGAACGCCCGTCCGAACTGCTGCAGGCGATTTCCACCCCAAGCTCGAGTCTTCAGAAGCGGATTGAAGCGGAGTGGGGGAAGGTTCATGCGTCTACCACGGATACGGATCGTTGATTCAACTCGTCGTTGGATACGTGAAGACTGGGGATGTTCCCGGCAGTGTCGCGGGCCGCCGTGATCAGACCTGCATGCCGGTCACGGTGACTTCAAAGACCAGGTTCTCGTTCACAAATCCCTGGCACTTGCTGATGAACCGCCGTCGATTCCGGGTCACGCTCTGGGCCAGCAGGATGAGCCGGTCGCCGGGGATGACCTGGCCTCGGAAGGCGCATTCATTGCATCGAGTGAAGCCGAGGAACCCGGCTCCTTCCGGCGGCGCTCCCTTGATGTGGATGAAGCTCGAAAGTTGGGCCGCGGCCTCGATCATGAGGACCCCGGGGAGCAGGGGCCTTCCGGGGATGTGTCCGGGAACCCAGAATTCGTCGTCCCGCACGTCCCGCCAACCAACACCTTGTGCAAAGTCATCTGTCCAATGTGCAACGCCATTGATCTGGATCATCTCGCCGCGATGCGGGTTGATCACCTTGACGGCATCAAGGTTCGCCATCGGGTTGTCAAAGTCGACGTTGGAGTACTCGAAGAGCGGTTCGGCTGGCACGGGCGTGTTCCTGTGGGGTGGTCTTGGGAAGTTCTCCCAAGATTCGACAGACTCTAATCGATCGACCTGAGAGGAGGAGTGGCGAACTCGGTTCCTCGAGCGTCTCCGTGGGTGGAACACGAGACGACGCCGCCGCCTCGATGAGGCGACGGCGTCGCTGTGATTCGCACTTCTCTCACAATTGATCCCTGCAAGAGGAATCAGTCGGTCTTCTGGGCCCCGAGAATATCGGATCGGAGTTGCTTGGCAGCTTCCCGAACGTCCTGCATGATCTTTCGGACTCGGGTGCCTGCGGCTTTGTTGCCACCAGCGGCCTTCTGTACGTCATCCTGGCAAGAGTCGATGAGTTGCCGAAGGTGTTCGTAGGCTTGCATTCGAAGCGCTCCTTAACATGCGGTGTTGAGCGGGCAGGATTCTCTTCGGAGGATCGCTGCCGAGCGTCAGGATCTATGGACTAGAATACGAAGTCCATCGGCCCAATGCCCGATTCAAGATCAGGATGCGGTATCCGGCGACGTTATTGCGTCTTAGTTAATCCTACAGCTTCCCCGCTTTTTCGCTTCATATCGGCCATATATCGAGTCATTTCATGGCGCATATGGGAATTTTGAGGCTGGGATCTCTTTTTGTCAATCAGCGTTCTTCGACTCGAACTCAGACCCGAAGATCTGCCTTGGAATGAAGATTCCCCGCGTATCGAGCGCGGATCGGATCCACTTCTGAGGCCACGAATGCGTCTACCTGCTCGGGGGCTCGGCCGATGAATCGGGCGGGATCCATCAGGTCATCGATGGGAATCCCCGCGAACTCAGGAGTGGCTTTGAGTCGATCGAGAAGATCGTTCTCGGCGCCTTCGGACTTGATTCGATGAGCGGCTTCCATGCTGGCTGCTCGGATCACCTCGTGGAGTTTCTGCCGGTCTCCGCCGCGTCGGCTTGCTTCCAGCATGAGATCTTCAGTGGCCATGAACGGGAGTTCAGCGGCCAGATGTGCGTCGACCACACGATCGTTGACGATCAACCCTCCGGCGACGTTCTCCATGATGTCAAGGGCGCCGTCGAGTGCGAGAAAGGCCTCTGGGATACTGAGTCGCCGGTTTGAGGAATCGTCGAGTGTTCGCTCGAACCACTGCGTGGCAGCGGTATCGAGCCCGTTGCCAACGAGATTTATGACGAATCTTGAGAGGCCGGTGGCGCGTTCGCATCGCATCGGATTGCGCTTGTAGGCCATGGCGCTCGACCCGATCTGGTTCGCCTCGAATGGTTCTTCGACCTCTTTGAGATTGGCAAGCAACCGAAGATCGTTACAGCACTTGTGAATGGCCGCGGCGACCACGGCAAGCCCGTTCAGGAGTTGCGCGTCGGCCAACCGGGGATATGTCTGGCCGCTGACTCGCCAGGTGCGATCGGGGGGCCACTTGAGTCTGGCCGCAACCAGTCGTTCGAGTGCGTCCACTTTGTCCGGATCGCGATCGAAGAGCCCCAGAAACGAAGCCTGAGTTCCGGTGGCGCCACGCATTCCTCGCAGCCGGAGGCCATCCCGGAGACGTTCGATCTCTTGGAGCGAGATCACCAGATCCTGGCCCCAGAGGGTGGCTCGTTTTCCGACGGTGGTGGGCTGGGCGGGCTGATAGTGCGTGAATCCAAGCGTCGCAAGTGAGCGGTAACGCGTCGCAAACGTCCCGAATCGGTCGATCACCCTCGCGATCTTGCCTGCGACCAGATCCAGTGCATCTCGTTGAATGAGGATGTCCGCGTTGCAGACGACGTCCTGGCTGGTGGCACCGAGATGGATGATTCCGGCCGCTTCGGGGACGCGATCTCCGAAGGTGTGGACGTGCGCCATCACGTCGTGGCGAAGCCTTCCTTCGTGCTTTGCGGCGGCTTCGAAATCGATGTCGTCGAGGGCGGCCCGCATTCCATCGATCTGGGCGGATTCGATCGGGAGCCCCAATTCTCGCTGAGATTCCGCCAAGGCCAGCCAGATCCGGCGCCAGTACCCGAATTTATGGCGAGCGGAGAAGACGGCCCGCATCTCAATCGACGCGTTCCGGGTCTCCAAGGGGGACCGATATCCCGCATGGACGTCCGGAACATCATGAATGTCAGTGGTTTGCGTCTTGTTCATTCGTTTACACGGGGGAGTGGAACTATTGTTGGAAGGACTCGTATGAAATGCTACCGACCTGATCAAGACTCGACCTTCACGTGATGTGAATTCTTCAATGGTCGGGAAGTTTCGAGGTTCGGTTGCCAGAACGGTCTGAAAGACGACCCCGGCTCATGATGATCATGATGATCATGAGCATCACTTTCAGGAATTGAAGAATCTTTAGTAGATCGGCATGCCGGCAGGAATATGCTTCCGTAGTAAGTCACAGATAGATCCGACTGAAAATACCTGCCTTTGAATGCACGGCAGACCAGATACGTCAAGATCAGAGGACGCCCATGGCCGACGCAGCACGCTCAATACGATCATCGAAGGATATTGGTGGGGGGACGCACCTCTCTCCGCCTTCGGTGCGGGGCGTGGTCTCCAACGGTGCCAGTGGAACGCATGCCGCGATGGATCCCGATCCCAGTAGGTCGGGCGTGGTCGGGGCGGTCCGGACGGACGAGCCGATTGTGGATCCCGATCTTGAGTTGATCGAAGCCTGGCGGAACGGCTCCGCGGCCGCATTGGAAAGCCTGTTTCAGAAGTCTCAGGGCAGGGTCTACGGGCTGTGCTTGAGAATGCTCGGTCGCCCAGATGTCGCGGCGGATGTCGCTCAGGATGCATTCCTGCGGATGTACGAGGGATTGCCGCGATTCGATGGTCGTGCCCGTTTCAGCACGTGGAGCGTCCGGGTGACGCTGAACTGTGTGTATTCCCACTTGAGGCGGGAAAAACTCCGCAAGCACGCGCCTCTCCCAGAGTCGGATTCCGGATTCGCTCCAAGAAGCAGGGAACCAAAGCCTTCTCATTGCATCGAACACGATGACCTCTACCGTGGCGTCATGGCGGGTCTTGGAATGCTCGACCTTCAGGCCCGAGCAATTCTCGTACTCCGAGATCTCCAAGGACTCGATTACAGCGACATTGCAGAGGTGATCGGAACGCCGATCGGCACCGTGAAGAGCCGATTGTTCCGAGCCAGGGCCGCGCTTCGCGAGGCCCTCGAACAGATGGGCTACGGCGCCGGCTGAACCGGACCATGATCCGTCCTTCGAGGTGCACCGAATCGTTCGCGGTTCGGTGTTGTTGTTTGTATCGTCAGCGGCATGGCCGCCGTGCCGCGTGGCGATTCTCTGGTCGTCCCAGTCGGAATGTAGGATCTGGAAAGCGTAAGACCTCTCAAGACCTCTCAAGACCTCTGAAGCAAGACTTTCTGATGAAGAACGAAGTCTTTGAAAATCATCCTGATCAATCGGATCCCCTGATCGAATCTCTCGGTTTCGTGGGATTCGATTCCATCGATCTGCTTCGCTTCGTCGAATCGGAGATGGGTTCCGAGGAACGAGCAGCATTTCTCGAGCAGGTGCGTGTCGGAGATGCCGATGCGGCTCGCCGACTTGCTCGCATGAGACATGACCACGATGCCATGAGACGGATCCCGGAAGCCATCCCCGGGCGTGATCTTCTCGCTTCCGTGCGATCGAGGATCGCACGAGGAGAGTTGATCGAAGATCAACTGTTCGCCGACCCTGGTCTCGAACCGACCGATCTGATGTCGAAGTCGATCGAGGATCTGGCTCGGCGACGCCGGAGAGATCGACGCCGTCCGTTCGAGTGGGCGGCCGCGGGGATCACCGTGGCGATGCTGGCTGGCATTCTCGGCAGCCAGCTGCTCGATCGGGCCTCTGGTGAGAGAACCACAACGTTTGCGGCCGACGATCGCGAGGCAAAGACCCGCGAGGACCGAAGCGGGGCGGTCGAGCCCAGCAACCCCAGCAACCTCAGCATGGCGACCGGAAGGATCACGGATTCCGACCGAATCGATCGAACGTCCACGCGGCTTGCGACGGCTTCGAAAGCTGATCGAGCGCCCGGGGAGGAGATCGAACGCGAATCAGTGTCGAATCTGGCTTCCTTCGGTCTCGCAGTGGCCGGCGATGGCGGCGAGGAATTCGAAATCCGACTGGCCTCACTCGTCCTGGATTCAAATGCGGTACTGATTCGCAACCTCACGCTGGCGGAATGCATGACCGCCACCGGACGCCAGTTCATGGCCGCTCTTCAGCGGCCTCCCGGTCAGAACGGTTCAAATCTTCGGGGAGGATCGCTGCAGCCACCCCCGATCGTGGGGATGTCTGATCACCTGCCGGACAGCAAGACTCGGATCGACCTCGCAGAACGCGGCTTTCGGTATGCGATCGTCATGCCCCGAGCCAAGGTCGAAGGTGTCCTCGCCCGATTGAGCTCGCTGGCGGGCAATGGTGAGGATGGAGCAGGGGCGAGACTGATTCCGGCCCACACCCAACGGCCGGACTCGGCCTTCGATCTGGACGCATGGTCGAGTTGGTCGGAGCAGGCCAAAGCCAGGCCGCGCCAGTCATCTCCTTCCGCCATGTTGATCGTCCCCATCGCGGTCGTTCCGAAGGATTGAGTCGACGCCCAATCTTGAGCTTCGTCTGTCCAACCGATCGGTCACGCGTCGGGGGGCGTCTCTCGGCCCACTTGGGGTTCTGCACCGGCGAGAATTCTCGTCAAGTTCTTCCGATGGCGGAAGACCACGAACGCCGCGATCGCCCCGGTGACCACAAGAAATGGAAGAGAGGCAGTGATCGAGCCGCCCTCGCCGCCGAGCGCCATGGCCACGACCGTCGAGGGAAGCACGATGGCGCCCACGATGCTGGCCAGTGACATGAACCGCGTGAGTCCGAGCGTGATCGCCCACACCGTGAATGCGGCGAGCGCGGGGACCGTGAGTACCGGCCACATCGCGAGCACGGCACCGAAACCGGTCGCCACGCCCTTGCCGCCCCGGAATCCGATCCAGGGGGAGAAGCAGTGACCGAGGATCGCGCAGACCGCCACCAGAAGCCATCCCCACGCGGCGTCGGTGGATGGAATCGCCATGCCGAGCAGACCGCCAAGCCAGCCCGAAAGAAGAACGGGTGCGGCACCCTTGAGGGCGTCGAGCATGAAACAGAGGATGCCGAATCGCTTGCCGAGTACGCGGCCGACGTTCGTGGATCCCGGATTGCCGGAACCGCGTTGGCGGATGTCCACGCCTTGGCGCCTGGCGATGATGACGCCGAAGGGCACGCTTCCCGCGAAAAACGCGATCGCCGACCAGACCCACCAGTACCAACCAAAGTGAAGTGCCGCGTCGTTCATGTCGTGGACGATACCGATTTCGAGCCATCCGGCTTGAGGAGCGTGGCGTTCACCGCGCGAAGGACGTCTCCCACGGGAATTCGATCGACGCGGCACATCTTCGGATGCCGGTCGGCGATCTGCTCCTCCGGGAGGAAGGGCTCGCCGAGGAGAATTCGCTCCCGAGCGCCGCGAAGTGTGGTCCACCGATGATCCGTCGGTCCAAAGAGGGCGACGGTCGGGATACCGAGTGCCACGGCGAGATGCCTGGGACCCGTGTCATTGGTGATTACCGCCGCGCACCGTTCGATGACTCCTCGCAGGGAATGAAGCCCGAGTCCCCGCGATGCCAGATCGATCACGCGGGGTCCCTCATCACGCCGGGCCTTCGCTTCAAGTTCGGAGAGAAGGCCCCGCTCGTCGGGACCGCCCAGGAGGACCACAGCGTTTGCGGTCGAACCGAGTCGATGAGCGAGATCGACGAATCGCTCCAAAGGCCAGCGTTTCTTCAACTTGCTTCCACCCGGCACGAATGCCACGATCGGTCCCGTGATGTCGGCCAGCAGTTGGGTGGCGGCGGCCTGCTCGCTCGGAGTCGTGACCAGTCGAGGAAGACGATCATCGACCGAGATCCCAAAGGCTGATTCCACCAGAGTCGCGTAGAAGTCGACGGTGGGAAAAGGCCGATCACCAGCGGGCGGTGTGGTCGGATGCGTCAGGAGTGCCTGGCGGGCATCCCGGGCGAATCCGATTCGCGGGCGGATTCGAGAAACGGCGGCCCCGAGTCCTGATCTGAAACTGTTTCGGAGAAGCAGCACCGCATCGGCGTCGTCGGCTTGAAGCGCTCGGCCAGACTTCACGGGGCCGAAAATTCCCTTGTCGTTGATTCCGACGATCGAGGAAATCGCCGGGTGTCCTTCGAGCATCGAGACCGCGGACGGTTTTCCGAAGAGCGACAACTCAAGCGAAGGTGCCGCGAGGTTGATCGCGCGAATCGATGGTTCGGCCATCACCGCATCGCCGAGCCAGTTGGGCATCAAGATCGCCAGGCGTCGGAGGTTGGAGAGATTCACGGGGGGCTTGCTCATCCGTGATCATCCGTCCCGGTTGGCCGGTCATCGTCAGGTCCCGCCCTCCAGAGGTGAGTCCCGAACCGTCCGACGTGCCAATGATCCGTCGATCGGCGCAATTCGGCGAGTAACCCGATCGCCATCAGTGTCGATCCACTCACTCGAATGGTGAGTCGATCCGTCTCGCACGTGACGTCTTCGACTTCGACGCCGGTTCGTTCGGCGATTCCGTGAGCCGCGGCGATGATGGTCTCCCGGATCCGAGGGGCGTGGAGGTCCGCCGCCTGATGGGTCAAGAGCGAGGCAGATCCCGATGCCTCGGGGCTCATCGTCGCTCCAAGAGAAAACTGGCGATCGACGCGAGCAGGATGACCACGGTCACCAGCATCCAAGCCAGGAAAGACTGTGGCTCTTCGAGAAAGAGCAGGCCCGCCACGAACGGCAGCGGTGCGAGCATCAGGAGGCTCGCACCGATGGCGCGAGCGGAGCCGGTTCCTCGGGGCCGGGTCGACTCGGCAAGATCGTCGATCGCTCGCCTCAGCTGCGAAAATTCCGTCATCTCCTCGCCTCGGCCGCGGGAGGGTTTTCCCGACGCGAGGATCAGATCGACGGCTTCGCCAAACTCAGCGGCGGACGCGGTAGGGGGCACCGCGAAGGTCGAGGAATCAGCCAGCGAGCCGAGCCGAACGGTCCGACATCCTGCCGCGTTCCCGGCCTCGATATCTCGCGACTGGTCGCCGATCAGCCAACTTCCGTTCAAATCGAGGCCGAGATCCCTCGCGGCCTGAAGCAGCATGCCTGGCTGGGGCTTTCGCCACGGATGTTCCCTCTGATAGGCCTCGACGGTGGCTTCAGGATGGAATGGGCAGTAATAGAAGCGGTCGATCAGTCCTCGTCGACCCGCCGCGTGATCCACGAGTCCGGCGATCTCCCGATGCACTCGATCCACATCGTCTTCGCCGTAGCGACCTCGGGCGACGCCGCCCTGATTGGTGACCACGACCAGGCGATATCCAGCATCTCGAAGACGGCGGAGGCCATCAGGCACGCCGTCGAGGAGCACGACGCGCGCAGGATCACCGAGATCGCCATCATTGGCGATCAGCGTGTTGTCTCGATCAAGAAAGACCACGGGATCCATGAACCTTGGAGGATATCCGCACCCGTCGGTTCCTTGTGGAATTCGGTGTCGATCATTCCGGAACCCGCATTCTGAGATCGGGGAGGCTAGGCTTCGCGATTCACGGCGGGCTGGCCATAACGGTTGAGCTGGTCGAAACCTCGAAAGGTGTTGGATCATGACGCACAACAGTCACAACAGTCACAACAGTCACATGGGCCTCGGTGGACTCGGCATTCTCGCCGGCGGTGGACCCGCCCCCGGGATCAACGCGGTGATCGCCGCCGCGACGATTCGGACCCGGCTCGAAGGCCTGCCCGTCCATGGTCTCCTCGACGGCTTCTCCGGACTCATGGCGGGCGACCCCGATGCGATTCGGTCGCTGGAGATCGACGACGTCAGTCGGATGCACTACCGAGGTGGGTCGATGCTCGGCATCGCGCGGGCCAATCCGACTCGTCGCGAAGAGGATCTCGACCGTGTCATCGCGGGGCTGGAAGCGAAGGGGATCGATAAACTCATCACGATCGGTGGTGATGACACGGCCTATTCCGCGTATCGCGTCAGCCGTCAGGCTCAAGGTCGGATCGCGGTCGCCCATGTTCCCAAGACGATCGACAACGATCTGGATCTTCCCCCCGAGATCGATACCTTCGGCTACCAGACCGCCCGCGCGGTGGGTGTGGACATCGTGCGGAATCTCATGACCGACGCGAAGACCACGCGACGCTGGTACCTCGTGGTCGCGATGGGGCGGAGTGCGGGACATCTCGCCCTGGGCATCGGAAAGGCCGCAGGCGCCACGCTCACCATTGTTCCAGAAGAGTTCGGGGGCAAGTCGGTTCCTCTCGCGACGCTGGTCGACACCCTGGTGGGAGCCATCATCAAGCGCAAGTTGGATGGCCGCGATGACGGCGTCGCGGTGATTGCCGAAGGTGCCGCCTTGTCGATCGATCCCGAAGATCTCAAGAAACTGGGTGCGATTGAACTCGACGCCCACGGACATGTCCGGCTCGCGGAGCTTGACTTTGCACGAGCATTGAAGAAGCAGGTTCGTTCGGAACTCGTGTCGCTGGGGATCGATTGCACGATCGTCGAGAAGAACATCGGCTACGAACTTCGCTGTGCCGACCCAGTGCCTGCAGATCTCGAGTATTGCCGGGATCTCGGGTATTGCGCGGCGAAATATCTGATCGAGGGAGGGAACGGGTCACTGGTTTCCATGCAGGGTGGTCGTTTCGTTCCGGTGCCGCTTTCAACCATGCTCGATTCCGAGACCAACCGAATGCAGGTCCGGCTCGTCGATGTGAATTCAACTCGGTACGCAATCGCACGGCGGTACATGATCAGGATTCGACGCGATGACCTTGACGATCCGTCGATGCTCGCTCGGCTCTCCTCGGCCTCCGGTTTGACGCCCAGCGAGTTCAAGACGCGGTTCCAGCCACTGGTTGATCGAGAACCGCCTTCGCTGCACCTCCCGATCACTTGAAGTTCCGATGCGTACGGACCAGGCGGGTGAGAATCGGCCTCGACCTCGGCCGTCGATGGGTAGGATGTCGTGGTCGGATTCGCATCCGATGAATTCCACGTCATACACGCCCCTCCGCCCCCGTATTCGCGAGCCGATCCCTTGAGCGAGCCGACTGCTTCCGATTCCTCTTCCGAACCTGCGGCCCAAGGCGCCACCGAGGCCGACCTCCGAAATCTGGTTGCCGCGCGACGTCAGAAACTTCGGTTCCTTCGTGAGGAACTCGGCCTCCAGCCTTATGGATGCAGGGTCGACGGGTTGATCGACCTCGCGAGTGCCCGCGCGGCCTATGACGAGGCCGCCCATGACGCCCATGAGGCTCATCAGGCTGATGTCGCCGCAGCCGCGGACGAGACGCCGGTCGATCCGCGACCTCGCGTGCTCTCTTCCGGTCGGGTGGTGCAGCATCGTGACATTGGGAAGCTCGTCTTCCTTCGACTTCGCGACGAAACCGGTGATCTCCAGGTGAGCCTCTCGAAGGCTGCCTGCGATCCAGTCGTCTTCCGACTCGCCAAGAAGCTGGACTACGGCGATGTGGTCGTGGCGGGCGGCCCGATGGGTCGGACGAAGAAGGGTGAGATCTGCATCTGGTCCGATCGCCTCGAGATTCACGCCAAGAGCCTCGCACCACCACCGGAGAAGTGGCACGGACTTTCGGATCCGGAGATTCGTTTTCGCCGGCGGTACGTCGATCTTCACGCCAATCCCGCGGCGATCCAGACCCTTCAGGATCGCTCCCGCATCGTTTCGCGGATGCGGAAGTTCATGGAGAATCGAGCCTTCCTCGAAGTCGAGACGCCGATGATGCAGCCGATGGCGGGTGGGGCGGCGGCGCGGCCGTTCACCACGCATCACAATGCGCTCGACATCGAACTCTCGATGCGAATCGCCCCCGAGCTCTATCTGAAACGCCTTCTGGTCGGTGGCCTACCCCGCGTCTTCGAGATCAATCGGAACTTCAGGAATGAGGGCGTCGACCGGAGTCACAATCCAGAATTCACCGCGATGGAGGTCTATCAGGCCTTCGGCGACTGCTGGACGATGCTCGAACTCACCGAATCACTGCTCCACGAACTCGCGTGCGCGGCCGCTTCGGATCGCCGATCACGAGGCGATGAAACGGTGGAGGGCGCCGAGGATGCGCCGGTGCTCCCGTTCGGAGAATTGAAGGTCGACTGGCGAAGACCCTTTGAGCAGGTCACCTACGGCGAGCTCTTCCAGCGGGCCGTCGGGTTTGACATGCGTGACGAGGCGGCGGTGCGGTCGAAGGTGAAGGAGCTTGGTCTCGTGAAGGCCGAAGGCATGAATCACTGGTTTGCGGTCAACGAGATCTTCGAGGCATGTGCGGAGCCACTGATCGATCCGGCCCGTCCGACCTTCGTGACTGGTTACCCATCGGCGATCAGTCCGCTCACGCGACCCGATCCGGCGGATCCGATGCTGGCCGAGCGGTGGGACATCTTCATCGCCGGCATGGAGATCGGTCCGGCGTACACGGAATTGAACGATCCGGACATCCAGCTGGCCAAGTTCACCGAGCAGCTCGCGGGTGCCGACGACGAGGAACAGGCCTTTCGCAATCTGGACGAGGATTTCATCGAGGCGCTGCGAGTTGGCATGCCGCCTGCGGGCGGCCTGGGCTTGGGCGTCGATCGCATCGTGATGTTGCTCACGGGCAATGTCTCGATTCGCGAGGTCATCGCCTTTCCGCTGATGCGTCCCGAGGACGGCAGCGGCTGATCACGGACGGATCAATCAACTCCGGGATCAGCGCTGGAAGGCGTAGAGTCCCGGCAACTCCAGAATCCTGGTCAGCGCGTCGAGTGCATCTCGGACGGACTGTAGTCGGCGGGGATCGGCGAGATCCGCGTCGTTGATCTCCTCGGGATACCAGTGCTCGACCCACGCCACGAGTCGCTCGTACCGCTCGGGTGAGTACAGGCAGGGCGGATGCACCGAACGCAAGTCCTGTTCGTCGAGCGGGATTCGAAGTCGAAGGCAGGCGGGCCCGCCGCCGTTTCGCATCGATTGTCGAAGATCAAAGACCTGCACATCCTCGATCGGGTTGTCCGACCGAGCGACCAGTCGATCGAGCAGACTGGAGACTGCCGGCGTCTCGCGGCATTCTGCAGGACAAATCAGGCACATCGATCCGTCGGGAAGCGAGACCAGCTGCGAGTTGAAGAGGTAGGAACGGACGGCTTCCTGCAGGCTGACCTCGGACGCGGCGACTGGGATCGGAATCAATGATCCATCGAGTCGGCGATCGAGTTCGGCCAGCACCGGGTCCTGGTTCAGGAAGGCGGCCTCATGAAACAGGAGCACCCGGCCATTGCCGACCGCGATGACGTCGTTGTGAAAGACGCCCGCGTCGATCGCGGCGGGATTCTGCTGGGCGAACACCCGGCGTGACTCCGGCACACGAAGGAGATCGGCGACCGCACGCGAGGCTGCAAGCGTCTGCCTCGCCACGAATTGTTGTGGCCCCTGGGAGGGGTCGTCTCCGACTCCGTAGACGAAGAAGTGAATTCCGGGAGCATCCCCGCAGGCGAGTCGAGTGTGGTTGGCGGCGCCTTCATCGGTCAACCCGTCCCCCTGGATCGCGGCATGAACCTGCACGCGCGACTCATCGGGAAAGACTCGCCGGAGGATCCGCTCGGTGGTCGGCGACTCGATTCGACGATGCGGCATGGTCTGGAGGTTGGCGACCACCATGTGCAGGCGATGATCGTCGGTGTCGACGGCAGGCGCGACCGTCGCGGCATTCGCGGCCCACATGAAGGACGAGGAGGAAGCCTGGGCGAGCAGATGGGGGGCTTCAGCCGCGGCGGTCGCAAGCAGCGTCGAGTCGTCGCCACTGAAACCCTTCGCTCGAAGCAGTTCGAGATCCGGGCGTTCATGAGGGGGCAGCCAACCCTGGACGAGTCCTAATTCGGCGAGCGACCGCATCTTCGCAAGCCCCTGCAAGGCCGCTTCTCGAGGACGCGATATTTCCCCCTGATTCGACGCGCTCGCCACGTTTCCGGGGCTGAGGCCGGCGTAGTTGTGGGTCGGGCCGACGATGGAATCGAAGTTCGCTTCTCGAACGGGATGGGTTCCGCTGGGCATCGTCGCAGCGTACCCGAGGCTGATTCCCGCCGAGAAGTGGAGATGAACCCGCTTCCGGGGGAGGATTCGGGAATCCACGTCGCTACACTCGATGGTTGCTCGCCACCGCACACGTGCGAGCCGGATTTCTTTATGCCACGCCAAGTCCATCGAATCCAGAACGCCGCAGATCAACGCTTCGATGAGGACCATCGAACGGACCACGCTCCTCTCGGGCTCATCAGGCGAGTGGGGCTCATCTGGATCATCGGGCTCATCGGATTTGTCCTCTTGGTCATCGTCGCGGAGCGATCGGTCAGCGCGGGTTCCGGTGCCCAGACGCCGGCAACGGATCTTGCCGGTGCGATTGAACAGGCCGCCGTCGAACTCGACCCCGCCACGACGAAGGCGAATCCTCAGGATCGTTGGTTCGCCTGCACGCTCGGCGGAAAGCCCTGCGGGCGACTTCTCGAGCGAAGCCGCGTCCTTGACGACGGCAGTCACTCCGTCGAAACCGAACTGCTCCTGCGATTCGTTCGAGACGGTACGACGACCGACACCCGCATCTCGAGCCGGATGGTCACCGACGCCGAGGGGGCGCTTCAGGAAATGGAGGTCGTTCAGCTGCTCGGGAACGTTCCGTTGCGATCCACCTGGCGTTTCAGGGGCGACGAGGTCGAGGAGACGAGATCCCAGGGAGGCCGTTCGGAACGTACCGTCCGGCCCCGTCCGGAGGAGCCATGGTTCACGCCGGCCGCCGCCCTGTCTGAGATCACGCGGCTCGGTGAGGTGAAGCATCCCATCACGCTGCGAGTGGTGGATCCGGCGAACGGACTGGAACCGATCGAAGTGACCTACCGACGCCTCGGCTCCACCAACGTTGAGGTTGGTGGTGAGATTTGTATCGGCGTCCGCTGGGAGATCCAGCAGCCGAACGCCCCGTTGGTCGAAGAGATCATCGATGCCTCGGGCGAGACCCTCGTGAGTCGAACCAGACTCGGTGCCGGCCTGGGCGTCCTCGAGATCGCCCGAACCACGAAGGATGCCGCGGCCAGAGCGGCCGACGGAGGTCTTGAGATCCTGGAAGCCGGGGAGGTCCGTCCGCGTTTTGCAGTTGGCGCCGGGAGGCCGGATGTCGCGGAATCGGTCGAACTCCGAGTCACCCCTCGGATCGGTGAACTCATGGAGCTCGAGAGTTGCGGGGCTCAGGAGGTTCGACGGGAAGGCGACGGGTTGAAGGTGGTGGTGACTCGGGGAAATGGAACGCCGTTCGAAGCGCCCGGCGAGGCATATCTGGCGGCGACCCCGGTGGCCGATCACACTGATCCGGCGATTGAACGTTTCGCCAAGCGGGCGATTCGGGGGTCGAAGACGCCCGCGGCTCGTGCCGACGCGCTGCGCCGCTCGGTCTATCGGCACATTTCCAGAAAGGAACTCTCAACCGCTTTCGCGACCGCGGGGGAGACGGTCCGGCAGCGTCGAGGAGATTGCACCGAGCATGCGGTCCTCTTGGCGGCGGCGCTGCGGTCGGTTGGACTCCCGAGCAGAGTCGTGAACGGCTTGATCTGGATCCGAAGGAATGATGACGATCGAGGCGCCTATCTCTGGCACATGTGGACTCAGGTTGCCATCGATGGGCAGTGGTTTGATCTCGACGCGACGCTCCCGCCCGACGGGCCGGCCTTTCATCCCGGACATCTGGCCATCACCACCGGGGATCTGTCGCCAGCGTCGCTCAATTCGAGTGGGACGCAGATGCTCGAAGTGTTCGGTGCCATCGACATCGAAGTGATCGGAACGAGGGTCGAGAAACCATGACCAGTCTTGATCTAGAAGGTCTCGAAGATCTGGAAGAGTTGGACACCCTGCCCGCGATTCCGCCTCGTCCCAGTGACGGGCACAAGGGCACCTTCGGCACGACGCTGGTGATCGGCGGCGCCACGACGCCGCGTCGCATGCTCGGGGGGCCATGCCTGGCGGCTCGAGCGGCGTTGCGAAGCGGCGGCGGTCTCGCGGTCCTGGCGGTTCCCGAATCGATCGCGACCGCGGCACTGACGCTTCTACCGGAGGCGACGGCGGTGCCGCTTCCGATCGATGTTGACTGTTCCGCTTCCGCCGTGGAGCTCGTTCAGGATGCGGCGATCGGGGCGCATTCGGTCGTCTGTGGCCCGGGTCTTGGTCGGCCTGGGGGCATCGATCGGATGGTCACGATGGTGGCGGATCTCGAGGACCGACCGCGGGTCCTCGACGCGGACGCGTTGAATTCGATCGCCGCGACGCCGGCCCGTACCTTTCACGGACCACTGATCCTGACGCCGCACCCTGGTGAATGGAATCGGCTGGCCCGTTCCCTCGGGATCGTCGAAAACGTGATGGATGACCAGCGACGGCCGGCGGCCGCGGCGGCGCTCGCCCGTCGACTGGATGCCGGCGGCGGACCGGTGGTGGTCGTGCTCAAGGGTGATCGAACCGTGGTGAGTGACGGTCGTCGGTTCTGGCGCAGCAACATCGCCAATGCGGCGATGGCCACCGGTGGCACGGGAGACGTGCTCGCGGGAACCCTGGGTGGGTTGCTCGCCCAGTTCCATCCTCGAGCCGGAGCGCCTGCCAGATCACCGGCGCTCGACGCGTTCGAGATCGCATGTCTGGGCGTCGCCATGCACGCGGAGGCGGGGCAAGTGTGGAGCGATCTTCACGGCGAAGCGGGGATGCTCGCTCATGAACTTGCCGACGCGCTTCCGAGGGCGCGGCAACGAATGATCGACCGGAGTTGACCCCGGATATCGTCGGATTGCATGCAACACCGGAGGTGCGTGCTACACTCGGCGAATGCACGAGGCTCAAACAATCGTCGCCGCGAACCACAGGCATCTTGACGTGGCGGACATGACGCCCGGGACCCGGGTCGATGGCGTGTACGCCATCCTCAATCCTCAAGTGAGCGCGAGTCGGTCCGGGAAACCGTTCCTCAAGTGCATCATTCGTGATTCGTCCGGGCGAGTGAACGCCCGAATGTGGTCCGTCGACGATCCGATTCTCGAGACGCTCGGAAGAGCGGCGTTCGTCGCCGTCTCCGGTTCCTGCGAGAACTTCAACGATCAAATCCAGTTGAAGATCGAGCGAATCGAACCGGCAGAGGTCGACGGAGAGGAGTTGAGGCGACTTCTTCCGACCAGCCGACGAGCGCCCGACGAGATGCTCGCCGACGTGCGGACCCTCATGAGTTCGGTCTCCCATCCGGCGATCAAAGGTCTCATCGATGCCTACCTCGGCGATGCCTCGTTCGTCACGCGATTCACGCAGGCGCCTGCCGCCATCTCGGTGCACCATGCATATCTCGGGGGCCTTATCGAGCACACCCTGCAGCTGCTCGATGCCGCCAATGTGATTCTTCCGCAGTACCCCGACCTCGATCGCGACATCGTGCTCGTAGGACTGTTTCTGCACGACTCGGGGAAGGTTCTAGAGTTCGACCTCGAACGCTTCGAGTACACCCGGCGGGGGAACCTCCTCGGGCACCTGATGGATGGTGTGGTCATGCTCGAGACGTACGCCGCGAAGGCGCATCTTGCGGGATCGCCAACGCTTCCCCCGGATGCGAAACTCGCGATCCAGCACATCATCGCGAGTCACCACAACCGTCCGGAATTCGGAGCGATCAAACGACCGGCCACTCCGGAGGCGGTCTTCTGCAGCCGTCTCGATGACCTCGACGCGGCGACCCAGATTGCCATTGAGGCGGCGGATCGATCGAAGGCAACCGGTGACTTCACCGAGCAGATCCACGCCCTCGATGGCGTTCGGATCTATCGTCGCCCGCCGCTCGCCGACTGAATTGCGTTCAACTCCGGTTGGAAAGCGACGACCGGATCGATACTCCGAGCGCCGCCAGTTCGCGCGCCTCATGAAGCGGAAAGGCCCAGGTTCGATCTTCCGCGATCATCGCCGCGGATCGGGTCGTCGCTTGGTCCCGGACCCTCGATTCCACGGTTGCGAGCCACGTGGCCTGTTCTTCGCGGGCGGCGTGGACCGTGGCGCGGAGTCTGAGGTAGGCCTGTCGACGTGCCGGACTTCGTCTGGGAGCCTCGGCAATCGCGGCGAGTAACTGATCTCGTTTCGGCGAGCCATCGTGGCCGAGATCGGGGTCATTTCGAAGTCGATGCAGGAAGGTCGGATCGGCCTCGCGATCGAAATTTGGAGCGACCAGCGGCAGCCTGCAGGTAGCCGTTGCGACGAACGCCGGGGCGAGCGAGTCGGCAATCTCCTCACCCAGCCACTGCGAGATCCAGATCTCCATCGCCTCGTCGTAGATCGCCCCGCCGAGCCCGTGGACGAAACCATCGCACGCCCCGAGCCGACAGAGCGCGGTGGCGAGCATCGCCCGCGGGCGGAGCGTTCGTGGATCAAGTTTCTCGTCGGCGAAGACGGGAACCCGGCCTTCCGAGGTGGCTCTCCAGAGCGGAAGCTCGAGACGCGGGCCATGGCCGAGGGGACGTGCGACCGCACGAGGCGGTCGACCACTTCGGTCTCTGGCGCGGCCATTCCGGTGGGCTTCGATCGCGTCGTCGTGCGACCGGGCGGCCGCCGCGGGGTCTGCGGTGAGTCGATCGAGGGCCCATTCGCCGATCGGCGACTCGAGCAGGCTGCTCATCGATCGGCGAGGAATCGGTCCGGTCAAAGATTCGGCGAGTGAGCCGGCGGCGCTACCGATTTGCATGGCGAGGTTCGCTGCGTCGCGATGAGCGTCGAGGGCGTCACGGATCGATTCGATTCCCGCGAGGACGCTCGGAAGGAACTGGCCATCGGGTGGCGGGCTGGTCGGCGCGGCGGGACGATCGCGGGAGCCGACTCCGTGGGGTGGCGGAAGGACCCTCCATTCGAGGCGCTGCAAGGATTTTCCACTTCCCGAAGGCAGGGAGACGCGCCCGCCGTCGTCGGCGTCGTGGTCGGCGATGAAGTGGACGGGCTGGAGGCCATCGTGAAGCGACGCAGCCGCCGCGAGCACGAAGTCCTTGGCGAGAATTCCCGGATGCCAGATCGCGGCCTGATGACCGGTGGCGAGCACCGGTCGATGCTGATCCAGCCCGAGCGCCGAGCGGGTTTGCCTTCTGATTGACGCGAGCGGATCAGGCCGGGCGCGAAGGATCTCCGACATCCACCGGCTTGGATCTGGATTGAGGGTCGCCTCGGTCACCATCACCTCGATCGTGGGTTCGTGATTCTCTCGGGGGAGCGGTGGTCGTCCGCGTCGGCATTCATCGCCGCGGGCGATCCGTGATGAGCATGATCAGGATCATCAACATGATCAATGAGGAACGATTTCGCCCCTGCAATCGTCGATCACCGACACGCCCTTGAGGCGGTCGTCGATGTCCGTGATCGCGGCGCGTGTGTCGCTGAAACCGGTCGCACCAGGAGACATTTCGATGATCTCAAAGAATTCCATGGGCCGTTGCCTTTCGTGCGACGTGCTTGATCAGGTTGACGAATCGGCGGCCGTGAGGTTCTTTTCCGCGAGTCGCTCGGCACACTTGGCGATCTCCCGCTTGAAGGTGCGTCGGTAGACGGCGAGGCGATTCTCTGCGTCGTCGAGCGGTCCCCCGAAGGAACGAGTCGGGTCGTTGTAGATCAGGCGGACCGGAAGTTCTTCGATCCGCAGGCCATTCGCGACCGCCTGCACCCAGAACTGCATCGGGAAGTCGTAGCCATTGATATCGAGGTCGAGTCCGACGACCGCACTCACGCGATACGCCTTGAATCCACAGAAGGCGTCGGTCAGTTCAAGTTCGAGGGTGCGATTAATCTCACTGGTGAGCAGGTGATTGATCAGTCGGCGATCCGGCGGAGGTGCATCGACGAGGCTTGCTTCGTCGCGGTACCGACTTCCCGAGACCACATCCACATGATCTTGTGTAATGGCTTCCAGAAAACACGGAATCGCTGCGGGCTCATGCTGTTCGTCGCAGTCCATGGTGATCAGCCAGTCGAAACCGTCGACCGCCGCCCACCGGAACATGTCCATCATGCTGCGTCCATACCCACGGTTGGTGGCGTGGCGGATCACCTCGACGGGATGCTTCGAGAGCAGCATCGGCGTTCGGTCGGTCGAGCCGTCGTCGATGACCAAGATGTCATCGATCCGCTTCCGGACTTCGGTCAGCACGTTGTCGACGTAGCGTTCCTCGTTGTAGACGGGGATGGCGAGGAGCACGCGTGGTTCTGGTGACTTGCATTGGATCATCGAAGGCAATTCTCTTTCAACATGGTCCGGGAGTCGAGCGTGGCGACTCACCATAGGGTGAACGGAACAGAGTTGGCAGCCGCGACCGGCTTCGTTCAATCGTCGAGCTGGATGCCTTTTCGGGCGTACATCTCGCGGATCTTCGTGGGATCCATGCGTGTCCAGCGGATACCGCCTGCGGCGGCATCGGTAGGGGCGACGCGGACATCGACGATCCCATCGGGGCCGACCTCGTGGACGGCCTGCCGGGCGTCTTCGAAGGCCCGGCTCTGCAACTTCCATCGTCCCTTCTCGTCGACGCTCCATTCTTCCAGTCGCCGCGTGACGCTCTTGCGGTCGTCGTTCCACGCGTAGATACCGAATTCACAGGCTGGGGCATCGATGACGTCAAGGAGGGTGGGGAGGAGTAGCCGTTCGGCTTCGGAGAGATAGAGCGTGAGATCCATCGGCACATCGAGTCGGACGATTTGTCGATCGAAGGTGTTCCTCGATTGTTCGAGAACCTCCAACCAGCGTCGCGGTTTCGCCGCCGTCGGGCGAGGACGAAAGCCAGTGATTGATTCCGAGACCGTCTCCTTCACGTTCTTCTGCCGGGCGGTGAGAAGCATGGTCCAGGTTTCTTCTTCGCGATCCCACGAGAGCCAGGCTCGATGGTCAATGTCGACCACCGGCCCGTTCTTGGTCCGGGGTATTTGCCGCATGCGGATCCGGACCAGCAGGCCGGTATCGCTGCCGGATCGTGATTTCGGAGTCAGATCTCGAATGCCTTCCTGGCCCGTCTCGTGCACTGATACGCCGGCATATCCAAATTCAATGTCCCGGCCTTCGGCATCAAATGCATGCATGCGATACCAGATTTCCTCCGGCATTCTCTCGAGCAGAGTCCGCAAGGCCGTCTCGTCTACTCGACGCAGGATGTCGGCGCCGCGTTCCTGTTTGACCATCGCCTGATCGGCGATCTCGAATTCGTCGCTGATCGTCAGGGATTCGAGCATCGAGTCAAAGATCGGACCGCTCCATCGATCCTTGTCTCCAAGGCATTCAATCTGTAGAAAACGGTTCGGTCCGGTCTGCACGAAGTACCAGTCGTACCGAGCGACTCGACCGGAGGAGTGGGGGTATTCAGCGGTGGCGAGCGACGCGGGGAGTTCCGCCACCGTGCTATTCAGAACCTGACTGACAAAGGTCATCTCAGGGTTGACTCGATTCGAGTCCGCGATGAACGCGGCGAGCAGAGTCTCTGGCGTGGGTGTGGTGGAGGTGCCGAATTCTCCGGTCTTGAGTGGGGGTTGTTTCAGAATGCGGATGGTGGTCGCCCACCTTGGTGGTTGCTCTTCCGCATCGAGAATTCGGAGCACGGAACCGTCACCAAGGCTGGTATGGGTGGCTCGGCTTCCTGAAGGCAGGAGGAGCCGGCAGCCAAGGACGTGGGATCGAATCTCCTTCCGGTCCTCCGGAAGAGCAGCACCCCCTGGTGCCCAACCCTCGATCTTTGAGTCCTGAGCAGGTTTTATTGGGGTTATCGGGCTTGAGTCCTGTCGCATTGCCGGGCTGGGAATGGCCGGGCCGGAAGCGGCGGAAGCGTCGATGGATCCGAGCCCTACCGTGGCACCAAGCGTCGCCCAGATGCACGAGGCCCGAATCAAGGACATGGGTGCCGAGGGGCATCCTTGGAGGCGGGTCATCAATGGAAGGCTCCGAGAGGGAAACCGGGCCAAGGGCGATCAAAGCCCTTTTCAAGCCTGGAACCCAAGGATTGTACGCTCCATCCATGGCCCCCGGTGCGGTGATGTTGACCCGACAACCTCTGGCAATGCTGGAGATGAAGTACGCAAGTTGGTACGTCGTGAACTTTGTCGAGAGGTTGACAAGAGTGGCGAAATCTGTACTATTCGCCGTTCGCGCCTGAATTGGCACGAGTTCCGTTTTTCGTTCGTGACGCGTCTTTTAGTCGCGGATCAGAAACGGTGTGAATGTTCCCACGCGTTGTTTTTTAAAGATTCACGCGTACTCAAGTTCGAACCAACTCTTTGGATCGGTAGACGGCATATGAGCGGCGGTAAGATTAGAATCCGAATGGAAGCCTACGACCACCAGGCGCTCGATGCGTCTGCCACTGAAATCGTGGAGCACGCGAAGCGAACCGGCGCCCGAGTGGCAGGACCGGTTCCACTGCCGACCCGTCGTGAGGTCTATACCGTCAACCGTTCGCCGTTCGTGAACAAGAAGTCCCGCGAGCAGTTCGAGATTCGCACGCACAAGCGGATCATCGACATCACGGAACCCAACCCCCGCACCGTCGAGGCCCTGAACCGCCTCGTGGTTCCTGCGGGCGTCTTCGTGAAGATCAAGGCCTGATGACCGACCAGTGAGTGACGGCCGTCCAACCGGACGACGTGTCTCTTCATGAACTATCCCGCCAAGTCCTTTGGACCTCTGGTGATGAACCGAGCCCGTCAACACGGGACATTGCAGGAGATCGCCGATGTCAGCAGCAATCATGGGACGCAAGGTGGGCATGACCCGCTGGTTCCTCGAAGACGGGACCAACATCCCCGTCACCATCGTCGAAGCCGGTCCTTGCATCGTCACGCAGGTGAAGACCGTTGAATCCGACGGCTACGCCGCGGTCCAGTTCGGTTTCTCCGACGCCAAGGCTCGCCGTACCGCAATGGCTCAGATCGGTCATGACGCCAAGGCTGGCACCACCTCAAAGCGGATTCATCGCGAGTTCCGCTGTGAAGGTGATGACGAAGCCAATGGCTTCGAGTCCGGCCAGGTCCTCGACGTCTCGGTGTTTGAAGGCGTGAAGTACGTCGACGTCACCGGCATCAGCAAGGGCAAGGGCTTCCAAGGCGTCATGAAGCGTCACAACTTCCGCGGCAAAGAAGCTTCGCATGGTGTCAAGCGAGCTCATCGTCGCCCCGGTTCGATCGGTGGCCACGCCACCAACCTCGGTACCGGCCCGAAGATCAAAAAGGGTAAGAAAATGGCGGGACGCATGGGCGGCGAACAGGTCACTGTTCGAAGCCTCGACGTCATCCACGCCGACCCTGCGAAGAATCTCTTGGTCGTGAAGGGCCCGGTTCCGGGACCCAACGGCTGTGATCTGTACGTGAAGCCGGCGGTCCGGCTTTACAAGTCCAAGGCCCACAAGCAGGCCAAGGCGTGAACCAAGCGGTCGGGTAACCTACCCGACCGGATTCGAAAGGCCGTCTGCGTCATTGGGCGCCCGGAACCACCGAATCAAGACAATTGTGATGGACCCGAGTCGACCCCTACCCGTCGTCATTCAATGACAGACGACCGGAGGGCAAGGCGAATGCCGGTAACAAGCCGGCTTCTAGGAACCGATGATGACCGAAGTCGAAACCATTTCGAATATTGACTTGCCGATCCTTGACAAGTCCGGCAAGCAGGTCGACACGCTGCAGATCGACCCCGCCCTCCTCGGCGGCGAGATTCGATTCTCCCTGCTCAAGCAGGCCTACGTGACCACTCATGGCAACCAGCGGCAGGGCTCCGCCCGGACCAAAAGCCGTGGCATGGTTCGTGGCTCGACCCGAAAGATCTACAAGCAGAAGGGCACCGGCAATGCTCGGGCAGGTGCCTCCCGGACGGTCATCCGCAAGGGTGGTGGCGTCGCTTTCGCGAAGACCCGCACCCGCGAGGATTTTCGTACCAAGATGACGAAGAAGATGCGGCGTCTTGCGAATCGCAACGCGTTGCTCGCCAAGCTCGTTGACGGCGAGGTCAAGTGCCTCACGGACCTTGGCATGGATGCTCCCAGAACCCGGGACATGACTGCACTGCTCGGTGCCATTGGTATCGATCGCACGTGCCTGATCGCCCTGGACACCGGCAATCGGCACGCGGCCTTGTCGGCGAGAAACATTGAGAACGTGGACACCATCCGGGTGGCCCAGCTCAATGCGTTCGAATTGCTCAATCACCGCTACCTCGTGATCGACCGGGCGTCGCTTGAGTCGTTCCTCGACAGCTCATGCTTCCCCGCGACCGAAGATGCGACCGAAGATACCACCGAAGATGCCACCAAGGAGGTCGCCTGATATGAACTCCACCGACGTCATCCGCCGTCCGTTGATCACCGAAAAGGCGACCATCGACAGTGCAGAAAACAACCGCTACGCCTTCGAGGTCGATCGTCGTGCCACGAAGGACATGGTCCGTAAAGCAATCGAAGACCTTTACAAGGTTCGCGTCCGCTCGGTCGCAACCCAGAACCGCAAGGGTGAGACGCGTCGTCTGAAGTACGGACGAGTGACCTCGGCCGCGATCAAGCGGGCGATCGTCAAGCTTCATCCCGAGGACCACATCGACCTGATCTGACCGACCTGATCTGACTGACCTGACCTGACCTGACCTTTACGCTCCAGGGTCGTCGATCCAAACGGATCGAAGCCGACCAGAGAACGGATTCAATACCAATGGCCATTCGAGTCTACAAGCCAACTACTCCCGGACGACGGAACGCGTCGGTCAACCTCCATGTCGAGGTGACCAAGAAGACGCCCGAGAAGTCACTTCTCGCACCGCTCCATAAGACGGGTGCCCGGAATAACCAGGGCAAGATCACCGTCCTCGGCCGAGGTGGTGGTCACAAACGTCGATACCGCAAGATGGATTTCAAGCGTCGCAAGGACAACATGGCGGCGACCGTGATCGGCATCGAGTACGACCCGAACCGCTCTTGTCACATCGCGTTGCTCAAGTATGAAGACGGAACCCTTCGGTACATCCCGGCTCCCAAGGCCGTGACGGACGGCGCCGTGTTGATGTCGAGCGACTCGGCGATTGAGCCCGCCCCCGGCAACTGCATGCCGCTCAAGTTCATTCCCACCGGCCTCACCGTGCACGCCCTCGAGTTGCAGCCCGGTGGCGGTGGCAAGCTATGCCGTGCAGCCGGCGTTGGTGCCCGGCTCACCAATAAGGAAGGTCGATGGGCGACCATCGTGATGCCTTCCGGCGAAATCCGACAGGTTTCCGTCGATTGTCGCGCCACCATCGGCGTCCTGGGCAACCCCGATCACGGCAACGTCGTGCTCGGTAAGGCGGGCCGTGCTCGCTGGCTCGGACGACGACCCCGCGTGCGTGGTGTGGCGATGAGTCATCACTGCCATCCGCATGGCGGTGGCGACGGCAAGTCCAAGGGTGGCCAGGAGCCGTCCAACGCCGCAGGCACGCAGTCCAAGGGTGGACGAACGCGTGGTCGCGGCAAGTCCAGCGATTCTCGAATCATCCGTCGTCGCAAGTCGCGGCGTTACGGACAGTTGAAAGTCTGACCGGCTCACGTCGGTTCCGTTCCGATCGTTTTCCTTCGTTTTCTTCGCCGCCTGATGCGGTTTACGACTCCGAGAAGCACACATGTCTAGGTCGCTCAAAAAGGGTCCATACGTCGACGAGAAGCTCTTCCGCAAGGTGGAGATTCAGCAGGCCGATACCGGTAACCGCCGCCCGATCCGCACGTGGGCGCGTGATTGCACCATCGTTCCGGAATTCATCGGTGTGACGTTTGAGGTTCACAATGGTCGTGCCTTCACCGAGGTGTACTGCACCGAGGACATGGTCGGTCACAAGCTTGGTGAGTTCAGTCCGACCCGTCTCTTCCGTGGCCACACGAACAAGAAGGAAGGCATCAAGTCTCGCTGACTTCGGTCACCTGACCTGACAAGACACAGTCATGGCATACAAAGCCTCCCATCAATTCGCCCGCATCGCCCCTCGGAAGGCCAGGCTCGTCTCCGACATGGTCCGCGGACTTCCAGTAGACGACGCATTGACCGCGCTCGAATTCAGCAAGAAGCGGGGCGCCTGGTACATCAAGGCCGTCCTGAAGAGCGCCATCGCCAGCGCCGAGGAGGCCGACGCCGACCTCGCGAACCTCGTGGTGAGCCGCACTTGGGTCGACGAAGGCCCGACCATCAAACGATTCCAGCCCAAGGACAGAGGTCGGGCCCACCCGATCAACAAACGAACCAGTCACCTTCATGTGGAAATTGCTGAATCAGCCGAAGGTTGATTCCTCTTCTTCCGAGTTCACGATCGATCGATTCATCCCGTCATCGTCATTGATGCCGGCCCCGAGAACGACATGGGACAGAAAACACATCCATTCGGATTCCGCGTGGGAATCACCGAGACGCACAAGTCAAGGTGGTTCGCACCCAAAGCCCTCTTTGGCGAACTGCTCGTCGAGGACTATCGAATCCGGAAGTTCGTCGATAAGCGACTGAACCGAACCCCACCCTTTGCGGCGGTGTCCGACATCTTCCTCGAGCGAACCCGCGAGGAATTGACGGTCATCATCCGAACCGCCCGACCCGGTCAGGTGGTCGGCCAGAAGGGCAGCGAGGTCGAGAGCCTCACGCGTGATCTTCAGGCGATGACCGGTCGCAAGGTGGTCATCAAGATCATCGAGATCAAGAACCCCGAGATCGACGCGACTCTGATTGCGGAAACCGTCTCGGAGCAGATGAAGAAGCGATCGAACTTCCGTCGATCGCTGAAGCAGCGATGTGAGTCCGCGATGCAGAACGGTGCCAAGGGCATTCGCGTCCAGGTCTCCGGTCGTCTGGGTGGAGCTGAGATGAGCCGTCGATTCGACGTTCGCCTCGGATCGATCCCGTTGTCGACGTTGCAGGCGAATGTGGATTACGCCCTTGCCGAGAGCAAGACCACCTACGGCATCATTGGTGTCAAGGTCTGGGTCTACAAGGGAATGTTCGGTGATCACGAGGACGACAACAGCGTCCAGACATCCGCCGCCGGCGGACGAGCTCGGGCCCGTGGTCGTCGTTGATCGTTTGAAGTCAGGAACAGCGAGGGCCATGTGGCCCGCAGGAGTGAACCGTTATGCCGATGTTGCCTAAGAGAACCAAGTTCAGGAAGCAGCAGCGTGGAAGCCTTCGAGGCAACGCTACTCGCGGCAACTACGTCGCGTTTGGAGACTTCGGTCTCCAGTCGCTGGAAGCACACTGGCTCACCGCCAGGCAGATCGAGGCCGGTCGAGTCGCGGCGCAGCATTTTCTTCGACGGCAGGGAAAGATCTACATTCGGGTCTTCCCGGACAAGCCCGTCTCGAAGAAGCCGCTTGAGACTCGAATGGGTAAGGGAAAGGCGGAGACCGACTACTGGGCCGCTCGAATCAAGCCCGGAACCGTTCTCTACGAGATCTCCGGCGTGACTGAAGACATGGCGAAACAGGCGTTTGCCCGTATCGCTCACAAGATGCCCGTCCGATGCCGATTCGTCGGCCGACGACTGGCCGTATGACCCCTATGGCGACGCCGACGTCGCTGATCCGAATCGAAGGCATCGTCAAAGATGCCACATCATCAGGAACCGTGTGATGACCCCCAAGGAAGTCCGAAAATTGAACGACGAAGAGATCGGGGTGGAGATGGATCGTCTTCGCCGACGTCACTTCGAACTCCGAAACCAGTCGGTCACCGAAAAGATCGAGGATTTCTCGCAATTTGCGAAGATCAAGAAGGACATCGCCCGTCTGATGACGGAACAAAAGGCCCGAGCGGCTGCAGAAGCGACCGCCTGAACCCAGCGACCGAATGAAAGCCCCAAAGGTTCGGACATCGGTCCGGACGTGGAAACGACCATATGAGCCACCTCAGTGAAATCAACGTGCCCGAGAAGGCGCCCCGCAGGATCGGAATCATCGAGAGCGACGCCCGGGATCAAACCCGGAAAGTCGTCATCAAGTATTCCGTGAAGCATCCGAAGTACGGCAAGTACATCCGGCGGCGTTCTGTCCTCCAAGTGCATGATGCGAAGAACGAGAGTCACCTCGGCGACCGCGTCGAAGTGGCCGAGTGCCGGCCGATCTCGAAGACCAAGTCCTGGGTTCTCATCCGGATTATCGAGAAGGCCATCGGGTCCGTCTGACCCGTCTAGTTTGAATCGTCAGTGAGTGAGTAGTGCAGTCTCGGAACATTGAAACACCACCGCATCGGGTTATTGACCCGGTCCGGAATCATGAAGCGGATCCCAAGCGATGATCCAAAAAGAATCAAGACTCGACGTCGCCGACAACAGTGGTGCCAAAGTGATCATGGTGATCGGTACGAAGGGTATGTCGACGGCTCGCGGCCGCTTTACACGTCTCAGCGTGGGAGTCGGTGATCGCATCGTCTGTACCGTGAAGAAGGCGCTCCCCAATGCTGACATCAAGGCCGGTGACATTGTCAACGCGGTCATTGTCCGCACCCGGTACCCGTCCCGTCGGGCGGATGGTACCTACGTTCGGTTCGACTCCAATGCCTGTGTGATCGTCGATCCCGACGGGAACCCCAAGGGGACCCGCATCTTCGGGGCGGTCGCTCGAGAGCTTCGTGAGAAGAACTACATGAAGATCGTTTCACTCGCGTCGGAGGTCGTCTGAACATGGCACGTCACGTAAAGCGGGGTGATCAGGTAATGATCACATCCGGAAACAACAAGGGTAAGGTCGGCGAGATTCTCTCGATCGATGTCGAAGGCGACCGAGTCGTCGTCGGCGGAGTCAATGTCCGCAAGCGAAACCTGAAGCCGACGCAGCAGCGTCCTCAGGGCGGCATCATCGAGCAGGAAATGCCGATTCACATCTCGAACGTCAGTCCGGTCGTGGACGGCAAGCCCAGTCGGGTTCGCTTCCAGATCCGGGAGGACGGAAGCAAGGTCCGAGTCGCGGTTCGAGGAGACAAGGAGCTCCACGTGCTTCGAGGACCCCGGAAGGGCTGAGGCCCGATGAACGGATGAAGTGTTGAAACGGCGGTGCCTTGGGCACCGCGACGAGCATGATCGGCATTCGCCGGTCGGAAGGAATCAGAGTCATGGTCGCCGAGAAGCAATATCCCCGACTGCAAGCCCGCTACCGGGACGAGATCGGTCCGAAGCTCATGAGTGAGTTCGGCCTGAAGAACCTTCATCAGCTTCCGAAGCTGTCGAAGATCATCGTGAACGTCGGTGTGGGCAAGCACCTTGAGAACCAGAAGTTGAAGCCCGACTACCGGGACACCGTCGTCTCGACGCTCACCACCATCACCGGCCAGCGTCCGGTCATGGTCAAGGCTCGAGTCTCGGTTTCGAACTTCAAGGTTCGAGAAGGCGCGCCGTCGGCATTCATGGTCACGGTCCGCCGCGAGCGGATGTGGAGTTTCTTTGATCGCCTCGTCAACCTGGCGATGCCTCGAGTCAAGGATTTCCGCGGAGTGAAGGCATCGGCGTTCGATCCGGGTGGCAGCTACTCGTTCGGTCTCACCGAGCAGGCGGTCTGGCCCGAGATCAACACCGCGCACATCAACAGTATCCACGGCATGAACATCAATATCGTGTTCGAACGCAGCAACCCGGCGATGAGTCGATTCCTGCTGACCGAACTCGGTTTCCCGTTTGCAAAGGAGGGTGAAGGCGGTCGCCGCTGAATCCTCTCCGACTTCGTATCGACTCATCCGTGTCCGCTCGTTGCAGGGACCGGAAGACCAAAGCACGTCAGGAATGAACGAATGGCCAGTAAAAGAACATTCGAGAAAATGAAGCGAGAACCGAAGTTCTCCACTCGCAAGCAGGTTCGGTGCGAAATCACCGGACGCAAGCGAGGTGTTTATCGCAAGTTCCGCATCAGTCGGATCATGCTTCGTGAACTCGCACTCCAGGGAATGATCCCCGGAATGCGTAAAGCCAGTTGGTGAACCGAGCAAAGGCTCGCTGAAGACGCCTTAGGGCGCAGTCCAGGAGACGCGATGGCGATCAACGATCTCACCGCCGATATGCTCACTCGGATCCGCAACGCGGTCCGCAATCGTGAGAAGACCGTGCATTCCGTGAGCAACAAGCTGAACCGCGGCGTGGTGGCCGTCCTCCAAGAGGAGGGCTTCATCGAGGGCTTCGAGTTTTTGGAGGATGGCCGTCAAGGGCTCATCCGAATCAAGCTCAAGTATGGCCCCCGTGGAGAACAGGTCATCAACAGCATCGTGCGTGAAAGCAAGTGCGGGCGTCGCGTGTATCGCGGCGTCGGCGATCTGCCTCGACCGCTGCAGGGCCTCGGCATCTGCATCGTGTCGACCAGCAGCGGTGTCATGAGCGACCGTCGGTGTCGAACCGAAAAGGTCGGAGGAGAACTCGTCGCCACGGTCGTCTGACCGCTGGTGTACTAGCTTCGTAGCATTCAACGATTTCGGGTATAGATGCCCGAAGGGACCCAATCATGTCTCTCGTAGGTAAGAAGGTCATTCCAGTTCCCGCCGGGGTCGAGTTCTCGGTCGACGGGAATCGCAACATCACCGTGAAGGGTGCCAAGGGCACGCTCACGATGGTTCACCGCCCCGAGGTCACCGTCGTTCACGATGGCGATGAGAAGGTCGTTCGTGTCACGATCGACGAGAAGCGGAAACGCGACAGCCAGATTCGCGCGTACTGGGGACTCACCCGGTCGTTGATCGCCAACATGGTCGACGGGGTCACCAAGGGCTACGAGAAGAAGCTCGACATCGTCGGCGTCGGCTGGCAGGCCCAAGTGAAGGGCCAGAATCTGGCTCTGAACATCGGCTTCGCCAACGTCATCGAGATGAAGATCCCGATGGGGGTCAACGTCGAGGCCAAGGGTCAGAACATCACGATCAACGGTCCTGACAAGCAGGCCGTCGGCAACTTCGCCTCCTCGGTTCGCATGCAGCGGAAGCCCGAGCCGTACAACGGCAAAGGAATTCGATACGCCGGCGAACAGATCACCCGCAAGCAGGGCAAGGCATTCGGTAACTGATGAACGGAGATCGTTCCCGGCCCTCTGAGGTCGAGGATGAGAGGATTCCACGATGGATAAGAACAAGCACAAAACTATCTGCAGAAGTCGCCGCAAGACGGGGATCCGCAAGAAGGTCATGGGCATGCCCGACCGACCGCGGCTTTCAATCTTCCGATCGGCCAATCACATGTACTGCCAGGTCATCGATGACCTGACCGGACGAACCCTCGTCTCCGCGAGTTCGCGCGAGAAGGGCTGGGATGGCACCGGCGGCAACGTCAACGGTGCCACCAAGATCGGCACTGAACTCGCCGCCAAGGCGAAGGGTGCCGGCATCTCAAAAGTGGTCTTTGACCGAAACGGATTCCGGTATCACGGCCGGGTCAAAGCATTCGCGGACGCCGCCCGGGAGGGCGGACTCAAGTTCTGACCGCGGATTGAAGTTCAGATCACGGTTCTATCCGTGAGGAAGCAGCAAATGGCTGAAGCACTCGACGATAATGGATCCCTCGAGTCGACCACGGTCGGCATCTACCGAACAGCGGCGACCGTCAAGGGCGGCCGACGGTTTAGCTTCGCGGCCCTCGTGGTCGTTGGCGACCGTCAGGGTCGCGTCGGCATCGGGTACGCCAAGGCGGGCCAGGTACCGAGCGCGATCGAGAAGTCGCAGAAAGAGGGCAAGCGGAAGCTCAACTCGTATCCGATGCAGGACCGCACGGTCCCCCATCTGGTCGAGGGTCGCTTCGGCGCATGCCGCGTCCGACTCGTTCCGGCTTCGCCGGGTACCGGCGTCATCGCCGGAGCAAGTGTTCGTGCCATCCTCGAGATGCTCGGCATCCAGGATTGCCTGACCAAGTGCTACGGATCGACCAATCCTAAGAACCTCGTCAAGGCGACCCTTGACGCCCTTTCCCAGCTTCGACTTCGAACGACGGTGGAGGCGCTTCGCGGCGTCGAGCTCGGCGAAACAGAAGTCGAGGAGTCGGTTCGTCGAGGCATGGCATTCATGCCGACCGAATCCGGTTCCGAGAGAGCGAAGGCACCGGTCAACACCGTGGGTGAGGACCGCCGTCGCGGTGGTCGTCGAGGCGGTGGTGGTGGCGGTGGTGGTCGCGGCGGTGGTGGTGGTGGTCGCGGCGGCGGCGGTGGTGGTGGCGGTGGTCGAGGCGGATTTGCCCCTCCGGCGACCGCAGCACCAGCGGCAGCAGCAGCACCAGCGGCAGCAGCAGCACCAGCGGCAGCAGCAGCACCAGCAGCACCAGCAGCAGCACCAGCAGCACCAGCACCAGCAGCACCAGCAGCACCAGCGGCACCAGCGGCAGCACCACCCGAAGGCGGCAGTGGCGAGTCCACCGGCTGATTCATTTCGAGACAACTGACCGCCCGAGGATGACTCGGTGCGGTTCGGCAGGGAGTACCCGAGCCATGATGATTCATGACATTACCGCCAAGGTTGGGCGGCACAAGCAGCGGAAGCGTATTGGTCGCGGCGAAGGCAGCGGCACCGGCGGAACCTCTGGCCGAGGCCACAAGGGTGCGAAGAGCCGTTCGGGCTATTCACGCCGAGCCGGCTATGACGCGGGTGGCAAGCAGTTCTACCAGCGATTCCCCAAGCGGGGCTTCTCGAATGCTCGCTTCCGAACCCACTATCACGTGATTAACGTGAAGGTTCTCGAGGAACTCTGCGAAGCCGGTGAGACCGTCGACGTCGCGCTCCTCGTGGGTCGTGGCGTGGTTCGCAACACCGCCCTCGGACTGAAGGTCCTGGGCGAAGGCGACCTCAGCAAGAAGCTCGACGTCAAGGCTGCGAAGTTCTCGGCCTCCGCCAAACAGAAGATCGAAGCTGCGGGTGGCACCGCAGTCGAGTGCTGATCTGATTCACGTCTTCCCCGTTCATTCGATTGAATTGACGCCGGCATCCGCTGGCAATCCGGACCACTGATGCTCAACGCGTTCCTGAACATCTTTCGAATCCCTGACCTGCGAAACAAGGTGCTCTTCACCTTGGGCATGCTGGTCATCTATCGGATCGGATTCTGGGTTCCCCTCATTGGCGTCGACCAGACCCAGTTGGCGGAATCGGCGGCCAAGGCGACTCAGGACTCTTCGGGGTTCGGTCGGATTGCCCAGTTCGCATCGATCTTCTCGGGCGGATCCCTGAGCCAGTCGACGATCTTCGGCCTGGGAATCATGCCGTACATCACGGCATCGATCATCTTCCAGCTTCTAAACTCCGCCGTACCGGCACTTCAGGAGTTGAAGAAGGAGGGCGCCAGCGGCCAGCAGAAGATCTCCGAATGGACCCGCTATGCCACGGTCGGGCTCTGCATTGTGCAGGCGATCATGTGGCTGTCCTATCTTCGAACCAACAATCTCGTCCAGCCGCAGTTCCTGACGGGCGGGTCGAGCATGATCTTCTTCGCATCCGGCATCGTCGGCCTGACCGCCGGCAGCGTGTTCCTGATGTGGCTCGGCGAACAGATCGACAAGTACGGAATCGGCAACGGCGTCTCGGTCATCCTGACCGCGGGCATTCTCGCCAGACTTCCGGAAGCGATCCAGTGGGTCATCTCAGAGTTCAATCCGAGCCAACAGGGTGACGGCGGGGGAATCGGACTGCTCGAAGTCATCTTCCTCGCGTCCTCCTTTGTGCTGGTCACCGCGGGGGCAATCGTGATCACGGTGGCCCAGCGGCGGATTCCGATTCAACAAGCCAAGCACACCCGCGATGGTCGCAAGGTGGTGGGTGGTCAGCGGCACTATCTTCCGCTCCGGATCAACCATGCCGGCGTGATGCCGATCATCTTCGCGAGTTCGTTGATGATCTTCCCGTCGGCGATCTTCGGTTGGCTCAACACCCGAGCATCGCAGGGCGGCAGTGCCGACTGGTGGATGTCGACCACGGGTTTCCTCGCTGATAACTTCCAGATCGGCGCCTATCCGTATGTGATCATGGAAATCATCCTGATCTACTTCTTCAGCTACTTCTGGACGACCGTCCAGTTCTCGCCAGACGACATGAGCAAGCAGCTCAAGCAGTACGGTTCATTCGTTCCAGGAATTCGTCCTGGACCGAGAACCGCCGAGTACCTCGAAACGGTCATGGAACGGATCACCTACGTTGGTGCGGGCTTCCTCGCCATCATCGCGATCATCCCGACGATGATTGCGGAACGACTGCAGATCCCGTTCTTTGTGGCCAGCTTCCTTGGAGGCACCGGCCTACTGATCGTGGTGAGCGTCGGACTCGACATCATCCAACGCATCGAGGCAAACCTGCTGATGCGGAACTATGCAGGCTTCCTTTCCGGCGACGGAAAGGGAGGCTCCAAGATCCGCGGCCGACGAAACTGACCCTCCGATCGATTCACCTTCTCTCCTGATACCTCACCGAACGAAGCCATCATGATCCGCTCTGTACCATCCCGAATCGAATTGAACGACGCCACGCGTCGGTCGACGTCGATCGCGATCAGGTCTTCGGCGGACATCGACGGAATCGCCGCGTGTGGTCGGGTGGTGGCGGCCGCGCTCGAAGCCGGACGCGGGGCCTGTGTTCCGGGACGAAGCACGAGCGAGATTTCCATGGCGGTGGCATCCGTCTTGGCCGACTTCAATGCCGAGCCGCTCTTCGTCGGGCTGGCCGCGGAAGACAACTCGGACGTCTCGGCATTTCCGGCTCCAGCGTGTGTTAGCGTCGATGACGAGGTCATCCACGGCATCCCTGGAGATCGTCGACTCTGTGGTGGCGAACTGGTGAAGATCGACTGCGGGGCCCGGCTTGACGGCTGGTGTGCCGACGCCGCGATCACGGTCCCAGTAGGGGAGATCGCCTCCGCTCGACGCGAATTGCTGCAGGCCACCGAGAATATTCTCGACACCGCCATCGATCTGATCCGTCCGGGGCGTCGCTGGAGCGAGATCGCCCGGATTCTTCAGGACTTGGCCCTCGATGCCGGGTACGGTGTTCTGGACGATTTCACTGGGCACGGCATTGGTCGGGAACTCCACGAGTTTCCGGCGGTTCCGTCCCACCTCACCCGAGGTCTCATCGGTCTCATGGGTGGAGGCGATTTTACGCTTCGTCGAGGTATGGTCCTCGCGATCGAACCGATTCTGGTCCTCGTTGGATCGGTATCCGGAGCCGCAGTTCGTGGCGACGGAACCGCTTGCGGGGTCCCGGTCGAAGTGGCGTCCGACGGTTGGACGGTTCGAACCGTTGATTCCGCGGTATCGGCCCACTTCGAGCACACCATCGCCGTGGGCCGTTCAGGTGCCACGGTCCTCACGACGCCAAGCGTCGATCTCATGACCGATCCGATCGCCAATCCGGCGATCAGCTGATTTAGAGTTCAGATTCACGAGCGAAAACACCAAGGAACGATCCCTTCATATGGCCAAAGAGGATAAAATCACGCTCGACGCAGAAGTCGTGGAAGCACTGCCCGACGCCAGATTCAAGGTTCGGCTTGAAAACGGACAGGAGCTCCTCGCCTACGTCAGCGGAAAAATGCGGAAATTTTTCATCCGCATCCTCCCCGGCGACAGGGTCACCGTCGAATTGAGTCCATACGACCTGACCAAAGGTCGAATTACGTATCGCCACTAGAAGTTCAACCCCGTAGAGCAGGAACCAGCCATGAAGGTTCGAAGCAGTATCAAAAGACGCACTAAAGACTGTCAAATCGTGATCCGCAAAGGAAAGCGGTTCGTGATCAATAAGAAGAATCCCCGACTCAAGCAACGGCAGGGCTGAAACCCTCCGTTCTCGTTCGATATTTGGAGCTACCGCATGCCACGTCTCGCAGGCGTCGACATCCCGGAACGTAAGAAGATCCTCTTTTCGCTGCAGTACATTCACGGCATCGGCCCGAAGTACGCATCGGACATTTGTGAGCGGGCCGGGATTGATCCCGATCGGCTCGCGAAGGAACTCAACGACGAGGAACTCTCGTCGATCAATGCACTTCTCGACACGAGTTTCGTCGTCGAAGGTGCCCTGCGCCGCCAGGTCGGTCAGGACATCCAGCGTCTCAAGGACATTCGGTCCTATCGAGGCGATCGTCATCGGCGGGGTCTTCCCGTCCGTGGGCAGCGCACACGGTGCAATGCCAGAACCCGGAAGGGCCGTAAGAAGACGGTCGCCGGCAAGAAGGGCGTGAAGGGCTGATTTTCGATGCCCGTCTCCGGAAGCGATTTCGATCGTCTCCGACCGAGCGGGCATTCGAGATCAGCATTCCGTTTATACGAGTCATCCGCCGCGTCTCCAGGGCTCTCGCCCGACGCCCGGAAGAAGGACAAGGTTCGATTCCATGGCAAGCAAGAAGAAGGTTCGTCGAAACGTGGTGAAGGGCATCGCTCATATCAAGGCGACGTTCAACAACACGCTCATCACCATTACCGATCTCAACGGCGAAGCCCTTTGTCAGGACTCCGCAGGTACCGTCGGCTTCAAGGGCTCTCGCAAGTCGACGCCTTTCGCAGCCAGTCGGGCCAGCGAGAAGGCCGGTGGCAAGGTTCGTCGCATGGGTATGCGGGAACTGGAAGTCCATGTGAAGGGGCCGGGTCCCGGTCGTGAATCAGCGGTCACCGCACTCCAGGCTGCAGGCCTGAAGATCGTGGCGATCGAGGATCACACCCCGATCCCGTTCAACGGTTGTCGCGCTCCGAAGCGTCGACGCGTATAGTTTTTTTCGTACCCGTGTTTACGGATGAGTTCGAGCAGTCGCCCCGGCGGGACCGCTTCCGACTCGAGAACACACGGGTTTGTTCTTTCTGAACCCCGCCGGAAATTGGAGTGAGCCATGCAGGTTCGCTGGAGAGGGCTGGAACTTCCAGCCAGAGTCGATAAGGACGCCAAGTCCTCGGACGACACATTCGGACGTTTCACCGCTGAACCCTTCGTTCGGGGCATGGGTACGACCATTGGCAATAGCCTTCGTCGCATCCTCCTCTCGACCATCGAAGGTGCCGCGGTCACGAAGGTTGAAATCAAGAACGTTCAGCACGAATTCGACACGCTGGAAGGCGTGTTGCAGGATGTCACCGACATCATTCTGAACATCAAGGGTCTCGTGGTCAGCATGACCGGCGAAGGTCCCAAGACCATGAAGCTCCGTGCGGAAGGTCCTGGAGACGTCACCGCGGAGATGATCGAGTGTGACACGTCGATCACCGTCCATAACCCCGAGCACGTCATCGCCACCCTCGGCCCAGGCGTCGACTTCGAAGCGACGTTCACCGTAGAGATCGGCCGCGGCTATCGCCCGGCCAGAGAGTACTACGAGAGCGGAGAAGAGCAGGTCATCGGTGAGATTCCGATCGACGCGATCTTCTCGCCCGTGCAGCGGGTCCGTTTCCGCACCGAGAACGCTCGAGTCGGTCAGCGAACCGATTACGACAAGCTGATTCTCGATGTCTGGTCCAACGGAACCGTCAGCCCAGAGATGGCCGTGGTCGAGGCTGCGAAGATCCTTCGCAAGCATCTCAACCCGTTCATCATGTACGACGAGGCCGGCGAAACGACCGTCTCCCACGAGGTCATGGAGACCACCGCGGAAGACATGGAAGTCAACCGGAAGCTCCAGCAGGGCATCACCGACATGGATCTTTCGGTCCGGGCAAGCAATTGCCTGGAATCCGCCCAGATCAAGTCGGTCGCCGAACTCGTTCAGAAGTCCGAAGAAGAACTTCTCACCCTTCGTGCGTTCGGTCGGACCTCGCTCCGCGAGGTCGAGAAGAAGCTCGAGGAAATGGATCTCGCACTTGGCATGCATGTGCCGGATGCGTTCCGTATTAACTGACGTCAGTCTTCCGCGCGGGCCATCCCGCTCGGTTCATGTTTTCGAGGATTCACCGATGCGTCACCGTATCTACGGCAAGCAACTCAATCGCACCTCCGCCCACAGAACCGCCATGATGCGGAATATGGCGGCAGGGCTCTTTGAGCATGGTCAGATCGAGACCACGCTCCCCAAGGCCAAGGCCGTTCAGGGCTTCGCCGAGAAGCTCATCACCATCGCGAAGACCAAGTCGCTGCACTCCCGCCGACAGCTGGAGAGCAAGATCAACGACCGAAACATCTTCGCGTGGGCGGACGATCCCCAGGTCCCCGAGGAACGAAAGGAAAACGCCATTTTCGCGGCGCCGGATGCCAGCGAGATCAAGCGCAACCGATTCGGCGATTTGAAGAAGTCACCCCGGCTCATCGAGCATCTGCTCCAGAAGGTCGCCCCGATGTTCGAAGGCCGCGATGGGGGTTACACCCGCATCGTCAAGCTCGACAAGCATCGTCTTGGCGACGGAAGTGATCTGGTTCTGGTGATGCTGGTCGGCAACGAGGACGGCCCTCAGATTGGTGGAGGCGTCAGCGGACGTCGTCGCCAGGCTGACAAGCGGACCGCGTTCGCCGAGAAGCTCGCCGGTTCGATGACCTCAACCGCCACGGCGGAAGCTCCGGCCGAGACCCCAGAAGCGGCTCCTGACGAGACTCCCGAGACCCCCGAGACCACAGAAGAAGCCTGAGTCGCCTCCCGCGACTCAAGTGCCCATTCGGTTGTCGGTCCCGGATCGTCGATTTTAGATTCCACCCGAGCCCCGACCTTTCCGGTCGGGGCTCGTTTTCTTTGCGCATCGGGCATTCAATCAGTGGGTCGGCCTGAAATCAGACCCCGCATGCCCGTACACTGCGGCGATGCTCGCCGAACTCGAAGAACTGAAGACCGTCGCGCTCACCGAACTCGCCGCGGCCGCCGATTTGAAGGCCGTCGAGTCTTGGCGGATCGCCTACCTCGGATCGAAGGGACGACTGAAGGGCATGATGCCTCAGTTGAAGACCGTCTCTAAGGAGGACAAGCCGGCCGTCGGCAAGCGTCTGAACGAGGTGAAGGTCGCGCTCGAGCAGGGCTTCGAGTCGAGAAAGGCCGAGGTGGCCGACTCCGGCGTCACTGGCGGACCGCAGGTCGATGTGACCCAGCCCGGCGCGGACCTCCCGGAGGGCCGTCGACACGTCTTGAGCCGGACCATTGACGAGATCGTCGACATCTTCGGCCGGATGGGGTTCACCACCGCCGCCGGTCCCGAGGTCGAGGACGAGTGGCACAACTTCACCGCCTTGAACATCCCCGCGGGGCATCCGGCCCGTGACCCGATCGACAACTTCTTCATGGGCGAGCAGGAGGGGAGTCGCACGCTTCTCCGCACCCAGACTTCGACGGTACAGATCCGAACTCTGGAGAAGCAGAAGCCACCGGTGCGGATCATCGCCTGTGGTCGGGTCTACCGCCCCGACACCCACGATGCGACGCATTACTCGATGTTCCATCAGGTCGAAGGCCTTTGCGTCGACCGCGGCATCAGCATGGTCGACTTGAAGACCACGTTGTTCCAGTTCGCCCGGGCGTACTTCGGTCCCGAGGCGGAAGTCCGCATGCGACCGAGTTTCTTCCCGTTCACCGAGCCCAGCGCCGAGGTGGACATGAAGATGAAGATCAAGGGCGAGTGGCAGTGGATCGAGATTGGCGGCTGCGGCATGGTCGACCCGAACGTGCTCGAAGCGGTGGGGGTCGATCCCGAGGAGTTCACCGGCTTCGCCTTCGGTCTGGGTATCGAACGAGTCGCGATGCGGAAGTACGGCATCAGCGACATCCGCTGGCTCTACGAAAACGACGTCCGGTTCCTGAACCAGTTTTAGAGCGCTGCGGCAGCCCTTCGGGCGGCCTGGCTTTCGTGGTCTCGGTCGGCGCGGGGTGGACGCTCGCGTTGCTCGCGTGACCACCGCGCAGGGTTGAAGATCGTGCGGGAGCGCTGCAAGAGCGCTGCGGCAGTCTTTCGGGCTGCCTGGCTTTCTTGGTCTCGGTCGGCGCGGGGTGGACGCTCGCGTTGCTCGCGTGACCACCGCGCTGGGTTGAAGATCGTGCGGGAGCGCTGCAAGAGCGCTGCGGCAGTCTTTCGGGCTGCCTGGCTTTCTTGGTCTCGGTCGGCGCGGGGTGGACGCTCGCGTTGCTCGCGTGACCACCGCGCTGGGTTGAAGATCGTGCGGGAGCGCTGCGGGCCGAAGCCTTCGATCACGGGGATCGGTCGGACCACCCACCTCATGCTGCGCGGAACGACTGCCAGAAGTACCAGGCCAGAACCAACGGCCAGGGGAAGACAGCGACGAGGCCCATCGTCATGCCGAGGTTCGACGGGTTACCACCCGCACCGCGAACCATGCTGATCTCGATGACCAGAAACAGCAGCGCCACGAACGCGCCGCAGAAACCAAGCAGCCGGTTGATCAACTGGTATTGCCTTTCGGCGTTCTCTTTGGTGATCGAGATGATGGTGTTGGAAATCCACGGCCAGCGTTGGATCAATCTCAACCCGCCGCAGAGAACCAACCCGATTGCCGGCAGCATGAAGATCGTCCAGGCCGGGCCGGTCGAGGTGACCTGGCCCGCGCCATTGAACTTGGTGGGGATGGTCGCGGGCAGAGACGGGTAGGCCCAGATCGCATAGCCAATGCCGAAGAGTACGAAGTCGAGCATGGCGAAATCAAAGAGATGATCGATCCACGTCCGCACCGGACGGATGCGAGGCCGTTCGCTCTTCTTCTGGAATATGCCGCCGAACTTACTGCTGAAATCGCTCATGAGGATCTTGAGCGTACCGAAGCCGAGCCCATGTCGAAAGCGAACCTGGCCGCGGAGGGTGCTCCGGGCCAGGTTCGAGGGTTCTATATCGGATCGTGGTCCTGATCTTTTTTGCGGAGTCCGGGACTCAGAAGACGCTTTCGGGGAAGTAGTACTTCTCGGCGTTGGCGGGCAGGATGAGCTCGACGTCGATCATCATGTGCTGGGGCATGAACTTCATGATCTCTTCCCGCTTGCCGTCCTGAAGGACGCCGACCGCGAACTGGATGCCGGTGGCGATCATCGACGGGGGATAGGTGATGTCGGCAGGGAACATCGGGTCGTTCTTCATGACGCGGGCCACGATGTCCTTCATCCCAGCGCCACCGAGAATCCACATCTCCTTCTCGCGGCCGGCTTCGACGATCGCTTGCTCGGCACCCAGCGCCATGTCGTCGTCGCTCGCCCAGACCGCATCGATCTTCGGAGCCTTGACGAGGATGGTCTGCATCACGTCAAGCGAGGTGGCTCGATTCCACATGCCAGAATCCTGGCCGACGATCGTGATGCCGGGGTGCAGCGCGAAGACCTCTTTCGCCGCGTCGACTCGAGCCGTATTCACGGTGCAGGGGATGCCTTCGAGGATGACAATGTTGCCCTTGCCACCGAGCTTCTCGACCATGAACTCCGCGCTCTTGCGACCGAATGAAGCGTTGTCACCTTCGAGGAAGATGTCCGCGACGGGTTCGAGGAAACCACGGTCGACGTTGACGATCAGGATTCCCTTCTCGTGAGCCTGCTTTGCGATCGGGGTGAGCGGCGCGCTCTCGGTGCAGAGGATCACGAGGCCGTCGACCCCACGCGTCATCATGTTCTCGATGTCCTGAATCTGCTTCGAGGGCGATTCCGCGGTCTGGAAGACCCACTCGACGTCGGGATACAGTTCCATCGCCTGCTTGGCCCACCACACCACGCCGGCGGTCCAGCCGTGATCGGCCGCGGGAATGCTGACCCCGATGCGGATGGGTTTTTGCAACTTCTCGGCGACCGCCTTGACGTCTACGGGAGCGGCGGTGCTGCTCGTGGAGGTTCCGGAGTCGCCGCAACCGGCGAGGATGGCGGCGGTTCCGGCGGTGGCCGCGAGGAGAATTCTTCGGATCGGATTCATGAACGGAGCTCCTGTGTCTGCTCTTGATGGGCTGGACTGGGTTGGATTCGTCGTCAATGGTGGTCGATAGGTCGTGACCGTCGCGGCGGTGATTCTAGCAGGCGGGACCGCGGGCTCGTCGTGCTAGGGTGTGGACATCATGAAGCGAATCCTAAGTGCCGTCATCCTCGCGACCGTGGGCGTTCAGGCATCAGTGGCGATGCCCGTTGGGAGTCCCGAAGGGAGTCCCGATACGGCCAACGCGGACCGTCCTCCCAATGTGGTGATCTTCTTTACCGATGATCAGGGATACGGAGATCTCTCCTGTTTCGGGCATCCGACGATTCACACCCCAAATCTCGATCGGATGGCCGCCGAGGGAGTCAAACTGACTCAGTTTTACGTCGCGTCGCCGGTCTGTTCACCTTCTCGCGCGGCGTTGATGACCGGGTGCTACCCCAAGCGGGTCGGGATGCATCGTCATGTCATCTTCCCCACCTTCGACTACGGGTTACATACCGATGAAGTCACGATCGCCGACGTGCTTTCCGGCGCCGGCTACGCCACCGGCTGCTTTGGAAAGTGGCATCTCGGTCATCGCGAAGGACTTCTCCCGACCGATCAAGGGTTCGATACGTTTCTCGGAACGCCGTACTCCAACGACATGAGCCAGTTTCACCGGCCGGCCGGGAATACCTATACCCACAGTCTTCCGTTCCTTCGCGACAAGACCATCGTCGAGTGGGAACCCGATCAACGGTTGCTCACGAAGCGTTGCACGACGGCCGCAGTCGAATTTATCGATGCGAATGCCGACGGTCCGTTCTTCGTCTACGTCCCGCATGCCATGCCGCACATCCCGATCTATGCCTCTGAAGAATTCGCAGGGCGAAGTCCCCGCGGTCTCTACGGCGATGTGATCGAAGAGATTGACTGGAGCGTGGGGGAGGTCTTCAATGCCCTCGAGCGACATGGCGTCGCCGAAGACACGCTGGTCATCTTCACCACCGACAACGGACCCTGGCTTCCCTACAAATCTCACGGCGGCTCCGCAGGTCCGCTTGCGGGTGGCAAAGGGACGAATTTGGAAGGCGGGCAACGGGTGCCGTTCATCGCGCGATTCCCCGCGCGGATTCCCGCCGGGACGGTTTCGCGGGAGGTTGCGACCACCATGGATCTGCTTCCCACGATCGCCAGACTGGCGGGCGTCGAACTCGATTCGACTCGGCCGATTGATGGCCACGACATCATGCCGTTGCTGGAAGGCGCCCCGGGCGTCGTCTCATCGACCGAAGTCTTCCTCTACTACACCTCGCACGGCGAGCTCGCGGGCATTCGTCGCGGTTCGTGGAAGTTCCGGCTGGATGTGGGGACGTTGCACGACCTTGAAGTCGACGTCAGCGAACAGTGGGACGTCGCAGCTGATCACCCGGAACTCGTGGCGGACCTCCGCGCCGCCGCGATCGCGGGCGACGCGAGCCTCGCCGCCGGGGCAAGGCCGGTGTTGAAGGTGAAGGAGACCCTCTGGGATCCGGCGAAGGTCGTCCAGCCGGACGTCAGGCCGTGAATACCCGGGCCCTCTTCTCGCCGAGGATCAGTTGGCTTTTCCGCGTTGGATCAACACCGCGAGGATGATGATCACGCCTTTGACGAACCCCTGCCAGTAGACCTCGACGTCCGCGAGGGTGAGCATGTTGCTGATCATGATCAGGATCAGCACGCCGAGCATCGTTCCCCAGACCCGACCACGGCCACCGGTCATGGCGGTGCCGCCGATCACCACCGCGGCGATCGCATCGAGTTCAGCGAGATGGCCGACGCCCGAACTGGAGACCGAGTTCATTCGCGTCAACGACATGAGGGCGGCGATGCCGGCGCAGGCGCCGACCAGGACATAGGACCAGGTTCGCACCCGATTCACCGCGATCCCGCTGTATCGCGCCGCGATCTCGTTTGAACCGACCGCGATGAAGTGGCGGCCGAGCCGCGTTCGACTCAGCAGCAACTGACCCGCGATCACCACCGCGAAGAAGATCAGGATGTTCCAGTAGAAGACGACGGGATGCTCGTAGTAGTCCAGAACCCCCGGGATCTCGATTCCGCCACGACCGAACGTCTGCAATGCCGTGAGTCCGTCGGCGGCCCGGATCTCTCCACCCTCCGCGATCGCGAGGGTCACGGATCGGAATCCGATCAGGCCCGCGAGGGTCGCGATGAAGGCGGGGATGCGGCCGACGGTCACCAGCAGGCCGTTGAGCAGGCCGCACGCCGCGCCCAGCCCAATGCCGGTCGCGAGACCGATGATCATCGCGAGCGTTTCGTTCATCGAACCCTCGAAGAGGGCGTTCATGGTGATCATGCCGACCGCGGCGGCGAACGCCATCACGGCGCCGACCGAGAGGTCGATGCCGCCGGCGATGATCACCAGAGTCATGCCGACCGCGATCACGCCGATGTCGGCGTTCTGGTTCAAAAGGTTGCGGAGATTCTCCGGCTTGAGGAAGGTTTCAGGCTGGGTGATCGCGTTGTAGGCGAACAAGGTGAGGAAGGCGATGACCACGCCGAATCGCTCCAACGCCGACAAACCCATCTTCCACACGGTGCTGATGTTGCGCCCACCCGGGCCGCTGGTCTTCGTTGATTCGCTCATGCCGCCTCTTCTCCCACACCCGCGGCCAGTCGCATGATCGATTCCTCGGAGGCGGTGGGGCCGTCCACCACGCCCGCGAGCGTGCCTTGTCGCATCACCGCGATGCGGTGACAGAGTCCAAGCAGCTCGGGAAGTTCACTCGAGATCAGGATGCACGCGAGTCCGTCGCGGGCGAGCCCGGCGATCAGGTGGTAGAGCTCTCGTTTTGCGCCCACGTCGACGCCGCGGGTTGGTTCGTCCAGAAGCAGCACGGTTGGTCGGGCATCAAGTCGGCTCGCCACCGCGAACTTCTGTTGATTGCCCCCGGAGAGCATTCGTATTGGACTGCGCGGATCAGGGCAGCGGATGTCGAGCCGCTTGATCCAGTCAGCGGTCGCCGCTCGTTCGCGCCGCCGATCGGGCACGAGTCGCCCGTACGCACTGAGATTCGGGAGCGTGGTGTTCTCGACGCAGGAGAGGTCCACAAGAATGCCGCGGCCCTTTCGGTCCTCGCTGACATACGCCACACCCCGCTCCAACGCCTGCTTCGGCGACCGGAAGCGGACCGGATCGCCGTCGAGTCGAACCTCGCCACCGCTGATCGGTCGCAAGCCCACGATCGCCTCGGCGATCTCGGTGCGTCCGCTTCCCACGAGGCCCGCGAGTCCCACGATCTCGCCGGGGGCGACGTCGAAGCTGATCTTCGATGCGTGGCCGGGCACGGACAGATCGCGGATTGAGAGCCGTGAGTCGTCGACGGAAGGCGGCACGACCGGAGGATAGACGTCCACGAGATCCCGGCCGACCATCAGCGACGCGAGACGATCGGCGTCTGATTCGGCTGGGGTCGTCTCGGCCACCAGGCGTCCGTCGCGGAGCACGCTGACTCGATCGCAGAGGTCGAGCACTTCGGGCAGAAGATGGGAGATGTAGACGATGGCGACGCCTCGGTCCTTGAGCCGTCGCACCAGTTTGAAGAGCAAGGTGGTCTCTCGATCCGAGAGCACCGCAGTGGGTTCGTCGAGAATCAGGACGCTGGTCTTCTGAGAGAGGGCCTTGGTGATCTCGACCAGTTGCTGTTGTGCGACGGGCAGGTCGCCGACGCGAACCCGCGGATCGATGTCGGCGCCGATTTCCTTGAGCAAGCGAGCGGCCTCGGAACGCATGCGGCCGAGTTCGATCAAACCGAAACGACGCGGTTCCCGGCCCAGAAGAATATTCTCCGCGACCGAGAGGTCGTCGACCAGATTCAGTTCTTGGTGGATCATGACCACCCCGACTCGGCTGGCGTCGTTGACGTTTCGAGGTTGGTAGGGGGTGCCGTCGAGGGAGAGTGAACCCTGATCCGGAGGTTGAATCCCCGCGAGGATTTTCATCAGCGTGCTCTTGCCCGCACCGTTCTCCCCGATCACGCCGTGCACCTCGCCGGCCGCGATGTCCAGGCTCACGCCATCTAACGCCCGGACCGCCGGAAACTGCTTGGTGATGTTCCTGATCTTGAGCACGTGGAGAGGATACCGGAGCGGCCGCGAAGGGCGGGGCGTCGACGGCTCGGGGTCACTTGAGCAGGATGAACTCACCGGCAAGTCCAGGACCGAACGCGAGCCCGACCCACGGGCGGGGCACATCGTCGATCTGGAGGCGACGGAGAATGTGCAGGAGCGTCGCACTGCTCATGTTGCCGTGGTCCCGGAGGATGGTCCGGCTCGGTTGATCGGCGCCTTCGGGCAGATCAAGGCACTCCATGACGACGTCGATCACCTTCGGCCCACCGGGGTGGATCGCCCAGCCACCGATGTCCGCACGGTTCAAACCCTGCTCCGCAAGGATCGAATCGGTCCAGGCCGGAATGGCGGCGCCGATCGCCTCCGGGACTCTGGCGCCGAGGGTCATCTCAAACCCATGGTCGCCGATCTCCCAGCCCATCATTTCGGCGGTCGCCGGAAGGATCGTGCTGGCGGTGGTGGCCAGTTCAATACTTCCTGGCTCGTGGTCTCCCGGCTCGTTGGTGACCACGGTGGCCGCCGCACCATCGGCGAAAAGGGTATTGGAGATGAGCCGGTCCAGGCGGGGGTCAGTATGAAAATGGATCGAGCTGACTTCGACGCAGACCACCAGCACGCGATTCTCGGGGTGCATGGCGGCATGACTTGCCGCGACCGCCAGCGCGTTTACCGCGGCATGGCAGCCCATGAAACCCAGATGACTTCGACGAACCGTGATCGGAAGATCGAGTGCTTCGACCATGGCGAGATCCACGCCGGGAGCGGAGAAGCCGGTGCAACTGGCGGTCACCAGATGCGTGATGGATGCCGCATCGACGCCGGCCAATGCGATCGCCTCACGTGCGGCGGCGATCCCGAGTTCGCGGGCGTGTCGGTGGTACGCCTTCATGCGCTCTGCGGTGCCGGGAACCCGTGGTTGACTGGGTTCGCCGGGACGTCCGATTCCGTAGAGCGGGATCGAACCGTCGGCTTCGAGGATCGCGCAGTTTCGTTGCTCGACGCCCACGCGATCATGCAGCCTCGCCAGTACTTGGCGTGAGACGTCGGGAGGCGTGAGAAGACCCGCGATCTCTAACGACCGCGCGATCGGGAGTCTGTGCTGAGGGTTGGCGACCGCGATCGGTCCAAGGGTTTGACGTTCGTTCATGCAATCACTTCAGGGTTCTGGCGTTGGCTCGGTTGGGGATCGATGGTTGATTGTCCGCTGGCGAGGCCGGCAAGTCGCGGGCCGAGACCGGGAATTCGACCGAGAATTGTCATTGCGGCCAGAGAGACGCTCGGGAACCGCATGGCCAGCGAGACGGCTCGGCAGCGACGTTGCCGGGTCTGGAGCAATTGGTGGTGGACTTGATTCCAGGTCGTCTCGGCTTCACCATCGACGAGTGCTTCCACCAGTGGTGCGGCCGTCACGGCGGCGAGCATGCCCCAGGACATTCCTTCTCCGGTGAACGGTTCAACGTAGCCGGAAGCATCGCCAATGCAGAGCACCCGACCCTCGGCGACCGCTCGACGGGAGCGAGTCAGCCCCGGCGTACCCTGCCAACGAGCTCGACCGGCGGCGGCGGCGAGTTCGGGCCGGCCAGCCTGTTCGAGTAGTGCGGCGCATGCTCGGGCCGGTCCGCCCATCGTCTTGGTCCGACCGGGGTGCAGCGCGGCGGCCAGATCCACACGTCCATCCTCGAGTCGTACCACACCGACGTAGCCGGTTCGGTTTGCGATCATGAGCAACTCGCCCGGAGGCGGGGCGTCACACGGGGGATCGACCACGGTTCCAACCCCGAAGCGATTTCGACGACGGATCTTCCAGGCGAATTCGGCGCGATCTTCCAGAGAACGACCGCCGATTCCATCCGCCACCACGATGGCCGCGCCTTCGATGGTGGTGGCTGGGGCCTCCGATCGGTCGAGGTCTTCGAGCGTCACGCCATCGTTTGGCGTGACCCGAGCACGCGTCCGGGATCGAAAATCGACGCCAGCGTCGATCGCAGCGTCGATCAGGCCCATGTCGAGCACGGTTCGGGAGAGCACGACGGAGCCTTCGAACCCGAGCCGGGTCTCGCGGGCGCCGCTTCGGATCACGGCGGTGTTCAATGGGATGCCTTGGTGGGCGATCGCATCGAGCCCGAGATCTCGCAAGATCCGTCGCCCGGTCGGCGCGAGGCAGCATCCACAGACCTTGGCTCTCGGGAACGAACCTCGATCAACAAGCATGACGCGCCGTCCGCGGCGGGCCAGGACGCAGGCCATCGTCGAGCCGGCCGGTCCGGCGCCGATGACCACGACGTCTGGTGTTTCGGTGTGGATCATCCGGCGACCCCATCAGCCGACCAATCGAGGATCATGCGTTCGGGGAAAACCCGGGTGATCCGCGAAGTTTCGAGCCCGGCGCGACTGGCGATATCCGCGAGTTCCTGATGCGTGAACGCGGCTCGAACGGACGCCGGTGCGTCGGAATGCACGATCGGTGATCGGCTGAAGCAACGGCCCGCGACGTTCGCGAGGAAGAGACCGGTACGGGTCCGTTGAAGATCGGAAATGATGATCCCCGTGGTTGCAGCTGCAGCCATGCGGCCGAGAAGTTCGACCACTTGCAAGGATTCCAAGTGGTGGAGAAAGAGACCACAGATCGTGACGTCGTGCTCCGGAAGCGGATCCGTGGTGACGTCCAGTCGATGGGTCTGAAGTTGTAGGTTGATCGCGTGGGCTCGCCGGGTGGCAGTCTCCAACGCGTGATCGCTGGCGTCACAAACGGCCCATTGGATCTTTGCATTCGGAAATCGATGTCGGGCTCGCTGCGACAGCCGGATCGGTACGTCTCCACTTCCCGTGGCGACGTCGAGGATCCGAAGGACACCGCCACTCGGGAGTGATGCCAGTCTTGGGGCCAAGAATCTCCAGAGCATGAGATCGGCTCGAGAGATCCGATTGAGCCTGGCAAGCCCGCGCAGTGCCCAGTCGTGCTCGGCTTTAGGAAGATTCGGAGCATCCATGCGTTCGGGGACGAGGATTCGTTCGCGGAGGGACACGGGGAGGCATGGTAGGTGGGCGAAACCCCGCTCGTTCGTTTCAAGTCGTCGATCGTCGGCCCGGATTTGATCTTTCGGTGCCGGTTCTGACGCTGATAACGACGTCGGCGGCATATTTTCGTGCAATCACCTGTGTTTCGTCGAGTTTTTCGACCAGATCAGTTCGACTTACCGGTATTCTCATGTTGTCCGAAGGGACCTCCAATTTCGCCTTTTCCCTCATCGCCCCCGGTCACCTCCAAAATGATTGGGGGCGATGTCCATCTCAACCTTTTTGCTCGACCTTTTTGAAGACTCGTCCACCAGAGGCGCGGAGGCCGGCGGTAGGGTTTGAGAATGGCCCACTCGACTCCATCCAGACGTCTTGCAAAACGCCGCTCGTGGAACCAACCTGCGATGGGTAGGTGGCTTCCGTTGATGGGGATGCTGCTCGGCGTATTTGCGTCGGCGAGTGGTTCGCCTGGAGTGAGCCGCGATGCGCGGTGCGTACCGGCGACCGATCGCCCCAACGTTGTCTTGATCGTGGCGGACGACTTGGGATGGGCCGACATTGAACCGAATAATCCCGAGACGTTCTATCGCACGCCGAATCTCAACCGGCTCGCGGCGCGCGGTGTCCGGTTCACGAATGCGTACGCGGCGGCACCGGTGTGCAGCCCGACGCGGGGGAGCATCATGACGGGCCGGCATCCGGCGAGAACCAGGACCACCGACTGGTTCGGCGGCGCCCGAACTGGGAGGCTCCTTCCCGCGGAGTACGAGGAGGCGCTTCCATTGGAAGAACGGACGATCGCCGAGACGTTTCTCGAAGGCGGGTACGCGACCTTCTTCGCGGGGAAGTGGCATCTCGGGCCGGAGGGGTACTGGCCGGAGGATCAGGGTTTTCAGGTGAATCGAGGAGGTTGGACGCGAGGGGGACCCTACGGAGGAAAGAAGTACTTTTCGCCGTACGGAAATCCTCGGCTCAAAGACGGTGAACCCGGCGAACACCTGCCGGACCGGCTGGCGCGAGAGACGGTGGAATTCATGGCGGGTCAGGATGGCCGCCCGTTTCTTGCGGTCCTCTCGTTCTATTCAGTGCATACGCCGCTGCTCGCTCCTGACGCACTCGTCCAGGACTACCGTGGCCGTCAGGAGCAGGTCGTCGTCGAAGGTCCGCGATGGGGGCGGGAACGAACTCGAAAGGTCCGGCTGGTCCAGGATCATGCCGTCTACGGCGCCATGGTCGAGTCGATGGATGCGGCGGTCGGCAAGGTACTTGATGGCCTCGAGGCGCTCGGCCTTGCGGAGAACACCATCGTCATCTTCTTCAGCGATAACGGCGGGCTTTCCACCAGCGAGGGACATCCCACCAGCAACCTCCCATTCCGAGCCGGCAAGGGTTGGCTCTACGAGGGAGGTATCCGCGAGCCATGTCTGATCGCGCTTCCCGGTGAGGGATCCATCGCGAGCGTGAGTTCGATTCCGATCACCAGCCACGACCTGGCGCCCACGATGATGGAACTCTGCGGGCTCCCGTCGGAAACGCATCGTCCACTCGACGGCCAGTCGTTGGCACCGATCCTCCGCGGAAACGACGCGGACTGGCCACGGACCGATCTCTACTGGCACTACCCGCACTACGGAAATCAGGGAGGGGCACCGAGCGGCGCCATCCGGTCCGGTGATCTCAAGTTGATCGAGTGGTTCGAGGACGATCGAGTCGAGTTGTTCGATCTCGCCACCGATCCGGGCGAAACACACGATCTCGCCGACCAGCGCCCGGACACCGTCCGTCGAATGCGGGCCGCGTTGGCTGGATGGCGACTCGGGGTCGGCGCGGAAATGCCGCGTCCGAATCCGGATTTCAAGCCAAAGGCTTCCCCTTGATCCATCCAACGGGTGATTCGTGAAACCTCGACGACAACTACCTCGCGATCGATAGGATGAATTCATGAACCAATCAAGACAGCACGCCGTCGCCCGGTTTCTTCTCCCGCTGGTCCTCTGTTCCGGCACCTCGGTCGCCGTGGCTCAGGATCAGGCATCACCCTCGCCGACCGCCGTCCAGGGGAAGCGGCCGACCGAAGGCGCTGACACGCCCGTCTGGAAACCGATCTTCAATGGTCGTGACCTTGAGGGCTGGGTGTACAAAGAGACCGGCTCCGAACTCGGCGCCGATCCTTCGTCGACGGTGAAGGTTGAAGACGGCGTGATCAGGATGGACTACGGAAAATGGGAGTCGTTCAAAGGCCGTTTCGGCCACCTCTTCCATCGGGTGCCGCACGATCGGTTTCGAGTTCGCGTCGTCTATCGGTTCATCGGGGATCAGGTGAGCGGAGGCCCCGGCTGGGCGTTCCGCAACAGTGGCATCATGCTCCACTGCCAAGATCCCGCGTCGATGCGGACCGATCAGGAATTTCCCGTCTCGGTCGAGGTGCAACTGCTGGGAGGGGCGGGGGCGGGTGAACGTCCCACCGGGAATCTCTGCACACCAGGAACCAACGTCGAAATGAAGAACGAAGTCGTGACCCGACACTGCACCAACTCGAAGAGCGAGACGTTTCACGGTGACCAGTGGGTGACCGCCGAAGTCGAGGTCCTCGGGAACGAATCGATCACTCACTTCATCAACGGTGTTGAGGTCATGAAGTATCAGCGTCCGCAACTCGATCCGCGAGACCCAGACGCCCAGTCATTGATGCAGCAACGCAACGGTGAGGTGATGCTCGATCGCGGGTGGATTTCGCTTCAAGGCGAGAGCCATCCGGTGGAGTTCAAGTCCGTTGAGCTGATGGTGCTTCCAGCAGTGAAGACCGCGGAAACAGCGAAGCCCAAGGACTAGGCAGGAGTTCAGCTCGATTGCCGACCTGATTCGTCGCGACCCCAGCCGGTCTCGCCGGCGGCGATGTGACGACGGGCGATGATCCGTTCCATGATGCGGACGTAGCCATAGACCGCCATGGCCGGCCATTCCCAAGGGCGGATCAGGAGTCGCTTGAAAATCCCGCCGCCCTGCCTGACGTGATTCACCGTCAGTTCCGGGAATCTCTGTGCCAGTTCGTAGCTGCCACGTCGGACCCTGGTCCGAACCGTGATCATCGATCGGACGTCGCGTGGAGGTTGGACGATCGCTTCGGCGCCGGAGACCGTCGTGCGTTGCTCCGGCTTGAATTGCCCCTGTACGAATCCGTCATCGGCGACGATCTCGGGGAAGGCCGCCCATCTTGCCCGAGCGTCCTCGGTGAGCACGAAGCAACCACTGCCGTTCGGGGCGCCCTGGCCGAAGTAAGGGTTGAAACGTTGGGCGCGATAGAAGAGCCGCATCCCGATGGTCGCCTCCGAGAGATCGAATCGTGGAATGGGTGAGACGATCGGACGGTCGGGGCCGCATGAATTCAGGAGTTTCGAGAGGGCGCCGGGGAGAAGTTCGATATCGGCGTCGAGGAAGACTCGCGGGAAGGATGAGAGCGTCGCCTCGCCGAGATTCAGCGCATGGCACTTTCCGGGGGTCTTGGTCTCGAGTACCCGGATGGATGGATCAACGGACCGAGCGATGGCCGCGGTCGAGTCCGTGCTCGCATTCACCACGACCACGACTTCAAGATCATCCACCGCGTCGGAGAGGACGCTGCGGAGCGTCCGCTCGATCGACGATTCCTCATTGTGGGCCGGAATGATGATGCTGGGCACGGTTCGGATCCTTCAGGGGCTTCGAGTGGATTCATCGACCGTCCACTCGGCCGGGCTGCACACCCGAGGCGGATTCCGTGCCGATATCTGGACTTGGGATGCCTCGAAGAGACTACCGCCCGGTGTCAGGGACACCGGGCGGTAGGGATGGGTTTCATATGCATCGATCTCAGGGCTCATCGCCCGGAGATCACTCCTCGAAGACGTCGTGGCTGTCGGACCGGATGGTCACGATGTTCGCCACCGCGGCCTTCGCCTTCTCGGCGTCGCCCTGGAGCACGGCCATCTCCACTTGGAGCGCGCCCATGATCGCCTTGATCAGGTCGATCTGGAACGCCATCTGGTAGGCCTTGGCGTCGGTTCCGAACTTCTCCTTTGCGGCATCACTCATCGGAATCGCGGCGGTGTGCTGCTTCGCGATCATCATTGATGACTGGATGGTTCGGATGGCGGCGAGGTCCGTTTCTTTGGAGATGGCGTCGAACTTCGCCCGACGGAGGCCGCGGAGGGCGCGACCTGAAGCCTCCATGGCTTCGTGGAACGCTTCCTTGGGATCGACGGGCTTGGCGGCGGCGAGGCCACTGGGTCGGTCGCCACCGGGGCGAGCCATATCTTCGCCGCGGCCACCACCACGGTTCCCGGATCGGGACTGGATGAACGTGATGATCTCGACGCGAGTGATGAACCCATTTCCGTCGGCATCGGCCTGATCGAACATTCGCTGGGCGTTTCCGCCGCTCGCTTCAGCCTTGGAGACTTTTCCGTCACCGTCAGCATCCGCTTGCATCATGCGATCGGCGATCATCTCGGGATTGCCTCCACGATTTCCGCGACCCTGTTGCGGCCGGTTGCCGTTCTGGCCCTGCCCGCGTTGTTGTTGTCCAGCGTTTCCACCTTGTCCGGGCTTTTCCGGCTGGTTTCCATTCTGAGCGAGGGCGGGTGTCGAGAGAGCGGCAGAGAGCAGTCCGAGGGCGGCGAATCGCCACGTGCGAGTAGTCATTGGAAACTCCAGGGTTGGTATCTGAATCAGTTCAAGGGAGGGAGGGGGGGATCGGTCGAACGTGCTTTTTTGGATCTTGTTGCGATCGATTGCGGATCCGGGCGAAAACGGGGACATGGACTTCCGGGTAAACCAGAATTCTAGAGCCAGGGCAGGAATCAGATCACGGCAGCGATCATCGCCTGTGCTTCGTCCAGAATCCGCTCAAGATGGGTCTCATCTCGGAGGCTCTCCGCGTAGATCTTGGAGATCGGTTCGGTTCCGGAGGGGCGGGCGGCGAACCAGCCATGATCCGTGCAGACCTTCAGTCCGCCGATCGAGGCATTGTTTCCCGGAGCGTGGGTGAGGATGGCATTGATCGGATCTCCAGCGAGGGTGACCGCTGAGACGGCGCTCGGATCGAGGTTCTTCAGCGTGGATCTGGTGGCGGCATCCGCGGGCGCGGAGATTCGTCGGTAGACGGGATCGCCGAACTTCTCCACCATCGTTTGCTCGTGTTCGCCGGGATCGCGACCGCTGCGAGCCATGATCTCCGCGGCCAGAAGGTCCATCACAATGCCGTCCTTGTCGGTCGTCCAAGGGCTCCCGTCGAAACGCAGGAAGGACGCCCCGGCGCTCTCTTCGCCGCCGAAGCAGAGAGAACCATCGAAGAGGCCGGGCGCAAACCATTTGAAGCCGACGGGAACTTCGCAGAGCGACCGATTCGCCGCCGCGACCACCCGATCGATCAGGATGCTGGAGACCAGGGTCTTTCCGACCCGGGACTTCGCAGACCAGTCGCTTCTGGTGGCCAGGAGATGCTCGATGGCGACGGCTAGAAAACGGTTGGGGTTCATCAATCCGGACGAACGGCACACGATGCCGTGACGATCGGAGTCGGGATCGTTCCCGAAGGCGAGGTCGTATTCGCCGCCGGCCATTTGGGCGACCAACGGAGCCATGGCGAACGGGCTCGAGCAGTCCATGCGAACGAGGCCGTCGGCGTCGAGCGTCATGAATCCGAATCGGGGATCGAGCGTGTCATCGACCACTGTGACATCGATGCCGTGGACTTCCGCCAGCATCGGCCAGATGGGGAGCGACGCGCCGCCCAGTGGATGCGCCGCGAGTCGCAGACCGGCGGATCGAATCACGTCCAGGTCGATGACCCCGGAAAGGGCCTCCACGTAGGGTCGGATGAAGTCGACGACTTCGACGCCCGGAAGGGTGGCGGCATCGGCCGACGAAGAAGCGCGAGGCACGTGAGTCAGATCGGCGGCGAGGATTTCGTTCGCTCGCCGTTCGATGCCGCCGGTGATGTCTCCGGCGGCTGGTCCGCCGTCCGGCGGGTTGTACTTGAAGCCGCCGTCGCGCGGCGGGTTGTGACTGGGGGTGATGATGATTCCATCGGCGCGGCCGGGATCCGTCGCACTCCGGCCTTCGTTGAATGCGAGGATCGCTCGGGAGATCACCGGAGTGGCGGTGATCCCATGGCTTCCCTGGATTCGGACCGGGACACCGTTGGCGGAGAGGACCTCGATCGCAGTTCGCTCCGCGACGGAGCTCAAGGCGTGGGTGTCCTTCCCCACCAGCACGGGCCCACCGATGCCGTGAGCGACTCGATGCTCCACGATCGCCTGGGTGATCGCGAGGATGTGGGCCTCGTTAAAGGTCCGGTCGAGCGAGGAACCTCGGTGGCCGCTGGTGCCGAAGGCGACGCGTTGCTCGGGGCGAGCGGGATCCGGTCGATGGTCGTGATACGCGGCCAGCAGTAAATCGAGGTTCATCAGCTGTTCGGGGGTGACCAGGCCTCCGGGGGTTCCGGGAGCTGCGAGATGGTTCGAGTCGCTCATGAGAACATGGTCGTCACAACAGGGTGGTCGTGTCCAGTGTGATCGAGTCTCATACCGGTATGAAAAACTCCCGCCAGCGTCCTTCCCTCCGCGAGTCCCTGCCGATCGTCTTCCAGGCCGTCGTTTTGGCGTGCACCTTGGGGTGTGCCACGGATCAAGGGGCGAAGCCCGTCGATCCGCCACCGTCTGCACCGACGACGGTGTCGGTCGTGTCGCTGAATCTTCGATATGACAACGCGGGTGACGGTGTGAACGCTTGGCCGAATCGCGAGCTGGCGGTGATCGAGGCCCTGCGATCCTTCGATGCCGATGTCATCGGTTTGCAGGAGGCGTTACCCCATCAGGCGGATGCGGTCAGGTCGGGGTTGCACGGATACGCGATGCTCATTCGGACCCGCGAAGCCGATTCCAGTCGCGGCGAGGCGACGCCGATTCTCTGGCGGGCCGATCGGTGGGAACTCGATCCGATCCAGCATGGGACGTTCTGGTTGAGCGAGACTCCCGAGGTGAGTGGCTCCAAGTCGTGGGATTCGAGTCTTCCCCGCATCGCTACGTTCGCCCGGTTGATTCCGGTGCATGGAGAGGATGGAGACGATGGACGGACACCCCTCTGGATCTACAACACCCATTTCGATCATCGCGGGCCGGATGCCCGGCGAGAATCCGCGAAGTTACTTCGGGCGCGGATCGAGCAGCATGCCGAGCGCTCCGAACCGGTCGTCCTGATGGGTGATCTCAATGCCGTCCCCGATTCATCACCGATCCGAGAACTTCTCTTGGTCGAGGAATCGACGCGGGTCCCGCTCATCGATTGCTGGGCGATGCGGAATCCCGACGAGCCAAGGAATGCGACTTGGAATGGATTCGAGGTGATCGAGACCGGTCGGCGAATCGACTTTGTCTTCGCGTCGAACCTTGAAGTTCAGGAAGCGGTGATCGAACGTCCTCTGGTCGCTGGACGACCCATCTCCGACCATTGGCCGGTGCGGGTCGTCTTTGGCCTGCAGCCGGGTGGGTCAACTCCTCGGTGAGATCCGGTCCAGCCCGCCCATGTAGGGTCGGAGCGGCTCTGGGACGACCACCGAGCCGTCAGCCTGCTGGTGCATCTCGAGGATCGGAATCAGAATCCGCGGACTCGCCGCCACCGTGTTGTTGAGCGAGTAGGCGAAGACCGTTTTCTTCGTTTCTGGATCGCGGTATCGAAGGTTCAGACGACGACACTGAAAATCGGCGAGTCGGCTGGCGGAGTGCGTCTCACCCCAATCGCCGACCGGGCGTCCATCGTCACCGTCGGGGCCGCGCCCCGGCATCCAGCATTCGATGTCGATCATGTCCTCGTTCTTGGTTCCGAGGTCGCCGGTGCAGCATTGCAGGAGTCGATAGGGGAGTCCGAGCGTCTGGAGCATCGCCTCGACGTACCCGAGCATTCGTTGATGCCAAGCCTTCTGCTCTTCGGCGTCCGCGCGGCAGATCACGACCTGTTCCACCTTGTCGAACTGATGGATCCGATAGAGGCCGGCGGTATCCTTGCCCGCCGCACCGGCTTCCCGTCGAAAACAGGTCGAGACGGTGGTGTACCGCTTGGGAAGGTCGTCAACGTTCAGGATCTCATCGGCATGCAGACCCATGAGGCCGACTTCGCCGGTGCCGGTCAGGTAGAGGTCATGCCCCGATCCTCGTCGCGATTCCTCGATGTGGTACGCCTGATCGTGGCCACCGGGGAAGAACCCGGTTCCCTGCATGCACTCTTCGCGGACGATCACCGGGACGGACATCGGGGTGAATCCGTTGTGAATGGTCATGAAGTCGAAGGCGTAGCGGAGGATCGCCTGATGAAGTTGCATGCCTGCGCCGGTCAGCACGTAATGCCGGCTGCCGGCCATCTTGACGCCACGCTCGAAATCGACGAGTCCGAGTTCATGGACCAGCTCGACGTGGGTTCGAGGCGTGAACCCTCGCTGTGCGGAGTACGGGTGGCCCGGATCGAAGCCGGTGGGGTGCCATTGCCGGATCTCGACGTTGTCGTCGCTCGACGCACCGCGGGGAACATCCGCGGCCGGTGGCTGGGGGATCGAGAGTAGGGCGGTCTGGAACTCTGGATTGATCGAAGCGATTTCCGCCTCGAGTCGGTGGATTCGTTGCTTCAACTCGAGCGGTTTGCGTTCCAGTTCCGCGATCTCCGCCTCGATTCCGGCCCGCGCCGAGTCGTCGGCGGACTTCAGGGTGCCTTTCAATCGGCCGATCTGCGGGCCACTTTCCTTTCCAAGCCGTTTCTGTTCCGCCCGCGCCTCTTCCTGTTCGGTGCGAAGTCGTCTGGTCCTGGAATCCAGTTCCAGAACGTGTTCGATGTCCACCGAGGCGTTCTTGGCGATGGCGCCCTCTCGGAAGTGCTCAGGATTCTCGCGGAGTTGCTTGAGATCGATCATGCGGGTCTCGGTCGGATGGCGGAAGGGGAGGACGGGGAAGGTACCACGTCGGTCGTGCGGATCGTGGGACGAAGGACCGGGAGCGAACGCCCCAAGCGGTCCTGTTCAGCGATCCCGGTAGGTGGGACCGGTCGCCCATCGCATCTTCCGGACCACCGTGGACCAGAATTCGGCTCGTGGATCCCGGATCATCCGGACCCGGTGACCGCCCCGACGAACGTGGACGCGATCGCCGGTCTTGAGTCGACGGGTCAACTGGCCGTCGATCACCAGCGTCGTTCCGTCGTTCACTCGGGCCACCGTGATCGCGATCGGCTCGTCCGGGCTGGCGATGATCGGACGGAAGGCGAGGCTGTGCACCGCCAGGGGAGTGATCACGAAGGCATCGCAACTCGGGTGGACAATCGGGCCACCCGCGCTGACGTTGTAGGCGGTGCTGCCGGTGGGAGTGGACACGATCAGACCATCGCCGGAGAGATGTGGTCCGCCATTGCCGTTGAAGTCGAGACCGAGTTCGATCATTCGAAACGGTGGACCGGCGGTGACCACGCAATCGTTGAGGGCCGGCGCCCACTCGAGATTGGCGGCATCTGATGCCGCGGAGCCCGCAGTCTCGACCGCGATTTCCAGCATCATTCGTTCGGTCACCGGGGGGTCGTCGCCGAGTACTCGATCGGCGGCGCCGGCGAATCCTTCGGCGTCGAACTCGGCGAGGAATCCAAGCCGTCCGACGTTCACACCCGCGATCGGCGTCTCACGGGCGGCGAGTCGTCGGGCCTGGGCCAGGATGGTCCCGTCACCGCCGAGAACCACGGCCACGTCGAAAGGACTCTCCGGAAGGGCGTCGTCGGGGGCGATCCGGAGGACGTTGTCCGCGCGGTTTTCGATCGCGGGTTCGACGATGGCGAGGGTGGCTGGAATCCCGTCACGGTTTGGATCCGCCACGAGAAGCACGCGAGGTCTGCCGGTCATGAGACGATCCCCTTGGTCAACCGCATAAAGGCGGTCTCGAGATTCACCTGTTCGTGCTGGATGGTCTGCACCCGGAACCCCTGCGCGATGAGTCGGCTCGGAAGTTCGCTCACCGGAAGACCGTGTTCGAGATCGAGCGTGACGTCGATCCGGAAACCACCGTCGGCATCCACCACCTCGACCTGTTCGATCCCGCGAACTTCGGCGAGCAGTTTCGCGGCTTCCTCGGTTCGATCATCGAGCGTGATGTGGACGATCTTCCCGGTTCCGGCCTTTCGCATGATCTCGGCGACCGTGCCGTTGAAGAGCAGCTGCCCCTTCTCGACGATCGCCACGGCGTTGCAGAGCTCCGAGAGCTCGTGCAGGATGTGGGAACTGATGATGATCGTCTTTCCCATCCTTCGCAGTTCCTTGAGCAGCTCGCGGATCTCGATTCTGGCGCGGGGGTCGAGGCCCGAAGCTGGTTCGTCCATGAGCAGGACTTTCGGATCGTGGAGGAGCACTCGCGCGACCGAGAGGCGTTGCTGCATCCCTCGGCTCAGGCTGTTGACTTCGCTTTTCGCCTTGTAGCCGAGTTCCGTGAGGTCGAGTACGTCGCCGACGACCTTCTTCCGCTTCGCCCCGTGGATTCCGTAGCAGGCCGCGAAGAACTCGAGATACTCGAGGACCAGCATGTCTTCGTAGGCGCCCAGAAAGTCCGGCACGTAGCCGATCACCGGCCGGATGAGGTGGTTCTGATATCCCACCACATGACCGTCGATCCGTGCCTCGCCCCAGGTCGGCTTCAGAAGGGTGGCGAGGATCTTGATCGTGGTCGTCTTGCCGGCACCGTTGGGTCCGATGAAGCCGAGGCAGGCTCCTTCCTCCACCACGAGGTTGAGGTTGTCTAGGGCAACCAGATCGCCGTACTTCTTCGTGAGATTGATCGTCTCGATCATGGCCATGCCGACGCCACTCCGTTGTTGAATTGTGGTGTACCGGTCTTCGTCGCTGTCGTCGAAGCCTGGTCGTTGGAGTCGGTTCTGTAGGCGGGCCTCGCGAGGCCGTCCAGAACCGGCGGAAGGGGATGGATCCACTGCAGAAACACCATGCCGTCGCCGGGCGTTCGATCACCGTCGATCGAGATAGGAACGGGACACGGTGCATTCTCGGCGGTCCCGAAGAGGAAGACGCCGGGTTCGCTGAATCGATCGGAGACATCGCAATCCCGAGCGAGCCATCGATGGAATTTTACGTTCGCGGCTGTGTTTGATCCTTGTTTCACTTCAAGCACCGGTGGCGGGAGCATCTGGAAGATGGACAGCATGGTGAAGTACTTCCGGCGATCGCTCTCGGAGGCGATGCGTTGGCCCCGGCCTCCGTCGTAGAGTTGATCGACAAGATCGCCCGCATTCGGATCCTTAAATGAGTCACTGATGGCGGTTGGAAGACTCGTGGGCCCTCTCAAACGCTCGGACGGGAGCCGCCCGTTGGTGACGAGGATCGATCGAAGATCGAGTTCCTGGTCCTTGACGAACGGGCCCCTCAAGGCGATGAAGCCTCCGTAGTTCGGAGGTTCGTCCAGAACCAGCGGCAGGCCGGCGATGGCATTCCTCGCGGTGGGTGACATGGGAGTCCGCAAGGGGAAGACCACCGCGATGCGGACGTCGACGAGGTCGAGTCCGGTTCCGTTGATGATGGTCCCGCTCAGCATCATCTGGCCTGCAGAATCTCGAGTCAGACGAATCGGATCGTCGACCTTGACCTTGATCGTCGACTTCCACGCATCATCGACGGCGACGATGCGGCCGAGCCAGGAACCGCTGAATTCGGCGCTGGTGGCGCGGGCGGGAACCTCGTAGCCGTCGCCCTCGTCGATGTCGATTTCATAGCGGTCGGTGTTGGGGAACTGCTGGGCGAGCCCGTTGGGCGGCGGCGAGAACTGATCGAGTCGGTTGCCTTCAACGTCACCTTCGAGCCGTACGTCGACCTTCCCGTATCCGGGCAGCCTGGCGGAGAACCAGGTCCGAGCGAGGTCGAATTGCGGAACGTCATTACTGGCGCCCTCCGGCCGATACAGGTGCCGGAGGACTGTCACATGTCTCATCTGCACATCATCGGATTGAACAATTTTGCCGGAGAGCCAGGCGATGATCGCAAAGACGATCGACGTCATTGCGAACGCAAGCCACGCAAATCTCTTGCGCTTGAGGCGAGCGAGGATGGCGAAGCCGAGTGGGCCCGCGACGGCCCAGTAGGTGAGAAAGAGCAGGAATCCGCCGAGCACGCCGAAGGTCGCCCCCGAAGAGAGCCCGATGCGATCGGAGATCAGCTCGCCGGTGCCGAGGCTTTCGATGGTGGGGCGTCGCGCGAGCGTCTTCTCGTTCGCCAGGGTCTCCAGCGTCGCAGCGGTCGGGGTGAAGGCTCGCCGTCCGAGGATCGTGTTCCAAAAGACCCAGGTCTTCGGGAGGCCACCAGGCTGTTGCAGTCGAAGATCGGGGTCGGCAACATCGATGCCGACGACATCGAGAAGGCCATGACCGACATCCCTGCGAACCGCGTAGACGATGGGGTTAGATTTCTTTGCCGGATCGGCGTTCGCCTCCAGGCGCCGTTCGACGATCTCTGAGGCGGTTCCGTCCGGATCATCGGTCGTCACTGCGGCGGGTGGGACAACGGCGCCGAGTGGTCTCCAGGCTTTGGGAAGCGTGGCAGGATCGAAGCGATGGATCGGTTGCAGGCGATTCCGTTGTCGAAGGTCTGTGTAATCACTGAGTGCTGGCAGGAGCGTGCTGAGCGGTATCCCTTCATCCGGTATCGCGACGAGGCCCGCGAGCAGGTCACCGAAGACCGACTCATTCCGACCGAGCCGCCACGGATCGGACGTGCCGGGAAGGAGAATCACCAGATGGCCGCCTCTTTCCATCCAGCCGCGGAGGGCGGCCTCGATCGCCGGTTTGTTGTCGATCGCGGAGGGAAGGAAACTCTGATCGTTGGACGCCCAGACGATCAGGTCGTAGGTCGAGAGTCCGGCCGCGCGGTCCGGCAAATCTCCCGGCTCGACGTTGGCGATGATGACCGTCTCCTCATTGAGCCCTTCGTG
>JAPKCC010000139.1 GCA_028823105.1 Phycisphaerales bacterium
GAAAGAAACCGAACCACCCGCATGCATCTGACGAATGACTTCAACTGCCTCAGGCTGCCTCTTGAGCCGCTCCAGCGCCGAGGCATGCATCATCCCGATGTCTCGTCGGGCATCGCGACCAACTTTGCTGTTGGATTCTGGAGGAAGCGATGCGGCGATCCGAACCGTCTCCTCCCAGTTCTTCAGGTGATGATGCGCTTCCACGAGCGCCTGGAACATGGGCAGCGTGAGTTTCTTAGCCTCGAGTCGAGGTTGCAGCATCTCGAGGACGTCGTCGAACTGACCGTTCCATACCATCGCGTTGGCCAGCAATCCGAATGCTTCCTCACTTTTCGGTGCGGTCGAAGTGGCCTTCCTTGCGAGCCGCACCGCCTCGGGGAACCTGCCTTGGATTTTGCACAGCTGCACGGCATCGATCCAGACCAGCGAATCACCCGGCGAGATTTTCTGGGCCTTCCCGATCAACTGGGAGGCCTCCGTGATCTTGTTGCCCCGCCGACAAATCAATGAAAGCAACCGAATGATGCCGACGTTCCGAGGGTTTTTTTTGAGCAACCTTCGAGTGACGTCTTCTGCGACGTCCAGCCGCCCAGAATTCATCATGGACGCGGCGCGGGAGATCTCCTGCTGCAGGTTTGCTGATGGCATGTTTGAAGGATACCTCGCCGATCGGTTCCAGCGTCAAGAACACGCGGCGTCGCCAACCTGACCATACGATCCAATGAAGCTCGAATCAATGCTCGCGACCATCGACGGAGGCGATCAGCCTTCGGTTGCCCAGCGATCGAGGAGGCGGCCAAGATCCAGACCGTTGATGGAGCCATCCCCGTTGAGGTCGGCGATGGCTGATTTCTTCGCCGCTCCCCAAGCCGCGATCATGAGACCCAGATCTGCCGAATCGACGACGCCGTTTCCGTTCAGATCCGCCGTGCGAAACACTGTAATGCTTCCGTCGAGCGCTTCGAGCGTGGGAATGGTCGAGTCGTAGTTGAAGAACTGCACGTTGGCGAGAAGAATCGGAATCACGGTTCCCGGATCGAGAAATTCCGGAACTTCGATCACCAACCCCACCAGCGGATGGTCACCTGGAGCGACTTGATCCTCGGTGAAGATGCATGCCGCATCAACTCGCGCATTGTCCGAAGGGGCGTTGTCCCAACCTTCCCAACCATTACTGAAAATAGGTCCGTTAAAGAGCACCTCTTCGACCGTCAAGCCGACGGGCATCGCGTTGAATCCGAAGCCCCCGATGAGGTCAAAGGTCTCGGCACCGACTGGAACCGCGACAGTTTGGCCACGGGTTGCATTCACATTGGCGATTTTGAGAACCACACCGCCGTCGCCGGCGATCGCCGACATCGAAGGCACGAGAAGAAGACTGGCGAGCAATACGTGGTTGAACATTCGAGTTACCCCTTGCAGAGATTTCTAGGCTGACAATTCGAATCGGGTCCGACTGTGACGTTGACCGAAGAACCGAAATCGAATGCCTCGGAACGACCATTTTTTCGTAGCGAGCGATCGTCCGGTTCCCGCGACTTGGCGGCGTGAAACGGCTCCTTAAAGAGCGTACTCGCTACCGGATCAAATCAAGAGTTTGTTTTCGAGATCTCCCGATGATTCCTCGAAAACGGCTCCTCGGATGCGGAAACCGAGTGAGTTTCTTGAGGCTCAGGACGGAGCGATTCGGACTCAGCCACTCCCCGACGCCCCCTGTTCACCGTGGGCGGCGGACGCCATCGGCGTGATGAACCTCATCACCGCATCGCCGAGATCCTCTCCGGATCGCGCCGCATCATTGATCGCACGAACCAACGCGGAGCCGATGATCGCAGCGTCCGCGTCTCGCACCACGGATTTTACATGGTCGGGCGTCGAGATCCCGAATCCCGCGGCAAGCGGAAGATCCGTGATCTCTCGAATCTCCGCGACCCGATCCCGCAGTTCCGGCGCATCGCGGTGTTCTCCGGTGAGTCCACGTCGAGCCAGCAGGTAGATGAATTCGCGAGCCATCGACGCGATGACTACCGCTCGCTCGCGACTGGTGTCGGGGGCGAGCAGGGTGCTGAAGGCAAGGCCGTGAGACTCTGTGGCTTCCACCAACGGGGCCACCACACTCAAATCCGCGTCTGGAACGATGAGCCCATCGAATCCCGAAGAGGCGAGCGAGGCGATGAAGTCGAATCGTCCAAGTCGATCCACGATTGAAATACTCACCATGGCGAGAATCGGCATTTCAATCGATGGCCGAATCGTCTTCACTTCCGCCAAAATGCCCTCGACCGTGACACCAAGTTCCAGTGCGTCATGCATCGCCGCCGCGATCAGCGGCCCGTCAGCGATGGGATCGCTGAACGGCATCCCGATCTCGACCGCATCCGCCCCCCCGCGTTCAAGCCCACGAAGGATGGAACCGAGACGTGAAAGTGCCGGGTGACCGGCAACCACGAAAGGCATGACGGCGGACGTTCCATCCGACTTACACCGCGCGAACATGTCTGCAAGTCGTCCCATGGGAGATGCATCGTATCGCCGGCTGCTAAAGAAGACGACCACCGCGGCACTGATTCCCGGACCCGACCCCACGCACCCCACGCCGATCCTGAACACTTCGCCCCCCCGATTGGACTGACGTCGATGATCGGCCGATGCACCCGACATGGCCGAACGTCCGCCCATCATGAGCAAGCCGGTCACCACCTGGCTGATCCTCGCCACGATCCTCGGGACGACCACCATGCTCGTCGGCGGGAGACTCGCGGCCAGACACGATCATTCGGAGGCGATCGGCCATCACTGGCGATCACTCACCAGTCAATGGGGCGAACCAAATTGCACCGCACGCATGGCTCGCCTGAGCACCCGCGAGAGCGCTTCACGCCCAACCGCTCGGGGAGGCGGCCTGGTGATCCCACATCTTGAGTTGATCCTCGAGAATCCCGCCCCGACCAGCGGCCCGTCCGCCTGCAACTCGCACCGGACGATCATCTGGAGCGACGACGCCACCATCCAACGGCACACCCGCCGCGTGACCGTCGGCGACCTCCGAGACATCGGCATGGAAACCAGAATCGCCGTGGATCGATCCAAACCCGTCAAGATCGTCCGCATCGATTCCGCGGGAAAAGTGATCGAGATCGATTCGGTCAGACCGGTCTTCGTCACCGTCCTGCCCCGCTGAGAAACTCTGGCAACGCCGGTGTTGCTTCGACCCACCCCGATACATCTCGGGCAGTGTTGGCATGGAATCTGACGACGACGTCGAACGGGAGATCAACTGGCGATGAGAACCACCCGTGGGGGGTTCCCACCTAACTCCCTGATACAAAAATCTTGATCCGCCACCACAGCGTAAAAGCTTGCGGGGAAGACCGCCCCCCAAGACCCCAGAAACCCTGCTGGAGAGCGTGAGCGATCCATGTGGTTACCCCCCGGCGATTTGAGCAGCGACGGCATGGTGGGTGGCGCGGATATCGGTGTGCTTCTCGCGCTTTGGGGGACGTGCACCTCGCCGGACTGTCCTCCCGACCTGAACGACGATGGTGTCATCAACGGCGTCGATCTCGGACTCCTGCTCGGATTCTGAGTCCCCTGCCCATGAGAGCCCACCTGGCGACCAAGACCAGCCTAGAACGGTAGTCTGGACGCGTGCCTGACCCGTCTCCCAGTCTTCCGCTCCTTGACCTCGACGGCCAGAACGGGTCCTCCATCCACCGGAGCTGGACCGGTCTCGCCATCAAGCTCATCGCCACACTCTTGCTGCTTGGGGCCATGTTCCTCGTTTGGCAGACCTGGATCGAGCCCCAAGAATCCCACCTCGATGAGGCTTTGAAACAACTCGGCCCGTGGGGCCCCGTGCTCTTCATCAGCATCTTCCTCGTTGCCACCGGCCTCTTCTTCCCCGAGTCAGTCCTCGCCATCGCCGCCGGGACGATCTTCGGACTCTGGTGGGGGCTCCTCTGGGTCGTGGTCGCCGGCACCCTGACGGCGGTGGTGATCTTCTGGCTCGGCCGCCGTGTCCTGCGAGAACCCGTCACCCGCATCCTCGCTCGGCATCCGAAAATCAAGGCGGTCGACGAGGCGGCATCCGACAGCGGCCTCCGGCTGGTCTTCCTGCTTCGACTTGCCCCACTCAACTACACGCTGCTCTGCTGGCTTCTCTCGGTCAGCAGGGTTCGTTTTCGCGTCTACCTCATCAGCTGCCTCGGCATGTTCCCCGGGAACTTCTCGACCGTCTATCTCGGCTTTGCCGCCCGACACACCGCCGATCTGGCGACCCGACTGAACGCCGGCGATCCGCCGGTCACGGGCGACTCGCTGGTTCACGAGATCACCTTGTACAGCGGCCTCTTGGTCTCAATTGTCGTGAGCCTCATGGTCGCAAGGATCGCCATGCGAGCGATTCACGCGGCGTCCACGAAATCCGAGGCAACGCCCAAATGATCCGATTCATCGCCTACTTCCCCTTCTTGATGGCGATCCTGCCGGCGTTGACCGCGGCCTCCGACGATCTCAATCCACCGAACGTCGTTCTCTTCGTCTCCGATGATCATCGCGCCGACGTGCTCGGCTGCGCCGGCCACGCCATCGTGCAGACGCCGAACATTGACCGACTGGCGGCGAACGGGGTTCGTTTCGAAAACGCCTTCGTCACCACCAGCATCTGCGCCGCGAGCCGCGCATCGATTCTGACCGGTCTTCCCGAACGTTCCCATCAGTTCACCTTCGGTCGTCCGCCGCTGTCCGCGGCCCTGGCCGCATCGACCTATCCGGCGATTCTTCGCGACTCCGGCTATCACACGGCATTCATCGGCAAGCTGGGGATTTCAATCAGCGGTGGCCGAGCATCCATCGACGCGATGTTCGACGAGTTCACGCCATTGTCCCGGAGCCCGTACTTCAAGACACTCGAAGACGGTACCACCCGACATGTCACCGACATCACGGGCGACGAGGCCGTCGCCTTCATTCGCCGCCAGTCGAAGGAGAAGCCGTTCTGTCTGTCCGTGAGTTTCAACGCCGGACACGCGGAGGACGGTGATCTCGAAGACCACTATCCGCCGCCTCCCGACGAGGCCGGACTCCATGCCGGGGTCACGATGCCACGACCACGGCTGGACGGCACTTCGATCTTCGAGGCGCAACCGACGTTCCTGCGACAGTCCATGAATCGGGATCGATACCACTGGCGCTGGGACGAACCCGAGAAGTACGACCGGAATCTCCGTGGGTACTTTCAGATGCTCGCCTCGCTTGATCGGAACATCGGGCGGGTACTCGAAGCGCTCGAACTGACGGGGCTCGCCGAAGACACCATCGTGATCTTCATCGGTGACAACGGGTACTACATGGGCGAACGCGGCTTCGCCGGAAAATGGTCGCACTACGAGGAATCTCTCCGCGTGCCGTTGGTCGTCTTCGACCCCCGTCTCCCGAAATCGTCGGCAGGTCGTGTTCTGACGGAGACAGCCCTCAACATCGACCTCGCACCCACCATCCTCGACGTCGCCGGCGCCGGAACCACCGGATCCGGGACCTCACTCGCCCCGGCCTTGAACGACGAAGGCGGACCCGCGCGAACCGGATTTTTCTGCGAACACGGCATGAAACATCCCCGCATCCCGCGCTGGGAAGGCTACCGAACCGATCG
>JAPKCC010000056.1 GCA_028823105.1 Phycisphaerales bacterium
GCCTTGGCGTCGTCCGCACTGATCTCGCCGGACGCGACCTGCTTGCGGAGGTCGACGCCCATGGCGCGAACGCGGTCTTCGATCTTCGCCTTGAGTGCCTTGAGATCGATGTCCTCGGTCTTCTTCTTCCCGGCCTGCTTCATACGATTGAGACGCTGCTGCATCTGTTCTCGGGTAATCTCGCCGGACGCGACCATTTCGGTCATCTTCTCGACCGCAGCGTCGTAGTCGGCCTTCGAGTTCCCGCCACCCACGTCCTTCTCCTCAGCGGCGCGGTATCGCATCCACATGCGTCGCTCGCCTTCCTCGAAGCGGGCCTTGGCGTCGGCTTCGCTGATCTCGCCGGACGCGACCTTTCGCCGAAGGTCTTCGCCCATGGCCTTGGTCCGGGCTTCGATCTGCGTCTTGAGGTCGTCGAGATCGACCGTCTCCGTGTTGGCGCCGCGGCGATCCTGTGCCACGGCGGCCGGATCGATCGCGGCGGTGGTGAACGCGAGACCTGCCGCGGCGAGCAGCGTGCAGGCGGAGACCGCACGCCACCCGGCATTCAAGGGCTGGGGCTGATTGGATCCGAAGAGGCGTGAGACACGGTGCATGAGTAATCCTCCTGTAGCGGTGAGTAGTTGGGGTGATTTCGTATTGTTGGTGCGGAGCGACTCGAGCACGAGCAATGCTTCCGCAAAGGTCCGGGGAGAGCCGGTCACGAGCAGGGCGCCGTCGTCGCAGCAGTTCTCGCGTTCGGCGCGGATCTGCCGGGAAAGCCACCAGGTGACCGGGTGAAAGAAGAGCAGAACTTCGATGAAGGCCTGAAGCATGTTCACGAGATGATCCCGACGGGCGATGTGCTGAAGCTCGTGGGCGAGGATCGTCTGCAGTTGATCCGGGGTGAGCGAAGTGAACGCCGTGGCGGGGACGAGCACCAGCGGTCGAAGCCAGCCGACGACCATCGGTGCGTCGATGGTGTGGCTCACCAGCATCGAGATCCGAGGGTGGATGCCGATCTTCGATTTCAACGTGTCGAACGCTCGGATCCAGTCCGCGGAAGGTTCGGCGATGCCGACGACCCGGAGTCTTCGAACCCCGATCCACTGACGGAACAGGCGGACGGACATGAGGGCGATTCCGGTGATCCAACCCCAGGCGATCATCGAGGTCGTGGCGCGACCGAGCCCTGTCGTCCCGCGGTCGAAGTTCCTCTGCAGAGAGGCCGTTTCCACGGGAAGTTGGAGGCCATCGGTGGTCGAAGGCCCGGCGGTGTCGACCAGGAAGGCGATTGGCGTGGTGCTCGTCGATGCCAAGAATGCGAACGTCAAGCCGGTCCCGACCAGGAGTGCCATCAATCCACCGACGGCGCAGGCGTATCTCGCCCGTGGGTCGGCGGCCTGATTCGATCGGAGCCAGACGAAGGCCGCGCCGCCGATCAAGGCGCCGATCCAGAGCATGTGGAGGACCGTCAGGCCGAGTGTTTGGACGAGGTGGGAGAGGCTCATGTCGAGTCTCCTTCCATCTGGTCAAGGAACTGCCGGATCTTGGCGATCTCCTCGGGGGTCGAAGGTCGGCTGGAGAGCGCGCCGAGCACGAGACTCTCCGTCGAACCACCGAAAGCCCGGTCGAGCAGGTCGCCGACCATGTCGCGCTGGACGTCGGCTTTTTCGCGGGCCGGGCTGAAGACTTGCGGTCGAACCGAAGCGTCGCGTTCGAGCAGCCCCTTCTCCGTCATGATCTGCATGAACTTCAGAACGGTGGTGTAGCCGACCTCCTGTCGCTGCGAGAGTTCCTCGTAGACCTCCCGGACCGTCGCCGATCCCTGGTCCCAGATGATCGAGAGGATGTTGCACTCCGACTCGGTCGGTCGACGGCGGCTGGGGTCGGGATTCGATTTCGGGCGAGCCATGTCGGTGTACTCCGGCGGATATCTGGTTCATCCGCTTGACGACCAAGTGGGCGATACCCGAAGAATACGAATAAATTCGTCGCCGATTGCCGATGAACGAAAGATTTCGTCATAATGGGCGATAATGCCGATTAATCGCCATAAGACCGCTTGTTATCGGCCAGACATGGCTGTCTGCGTTGGTGGCATCTTCGGGGTGGCTGGGAAGGCCAACGGGCCAGCCGGGTCGATCTGGTCACCAACCCGACGCGGGATCCGCGACGCGGGAAGGGGCGCCCTCGTCTCCATGCGGCCGGAATCGGGGAACGAGAAAATCTCCGGCGCCCTGCACGAGGTCGCTCGACGCGAAGAGGACGTCAACGCCCCCGACCTCGCGCGACCCGACGGCATCGGTTCGAGGTGGTCGAGCGCGTGCCGCTGGGCTGAACGCGTGGAATCCACTCAGGGGAGGATCAGCATTCCTCGTTGGAGCGGTTCCCCGGTGGCCTGATCGCGCCACACCGCCCACGTTCGGCCGCCGTCTTGGGAGATCTCTGCCGGGAGCGCATCGGGATCGTCCTCGTCGACGACGGCGCCAAGGCAGTTGATGTTCACGACGCTGCTTGATGGGGCATCCCCCGTCGGCACCGCGGAGAACTCGATCGTCACGCGAAACGGGGTGGGTGGCCGAACGACGCCGGTGTTTCCGTCGCGGTCATGCCCGAGCAGGCTCAGCCGTCGCACTCAGGGAAGTTCCCCGAGAGCGCTTTGTTCTTGCAGGCAGCGTCCCAGGTGATCGCGCAACAATATGGATCTGAATTGCAGATTGCTTCGCAACAGTCCATCTCGCTGCAGCCGGGTGAACCATTGGACTCGTAGCAGGATCCCGCCTCCGGATCCCCGCAGATCCCACAGAAGGGAATGGCGAGACTCACACATTTCCCTTCTACGCAATAGTCGATCGTGCAATCATCGCCATCGTTGCAGGTGCCGATGGTATCGCAGGGTCCCGCCACGCAATCGCCCCAGGAGATCAGCATCCTGCCGAAGTCGTTTCCATCGATCATGCCATCGAGATTGAAATCGCCACAGTTGATCAATTCACCATCCGCAGGCCCCATCTTCCCGAGCATGAGGCCAAGATCGCTTCCATTCACCTGGCCGTCGCGATTCAGATCACATTCGCAGGTGTAGGCGCATTGCTCGGTCCATCTTGCCACCTCCGGTCGATACGTCTGAATCGTGCACCGCATCCGACGAACCTGATCCGTCGTGAATTCGCTCATGCAGACCTGCCAAGAGTAATTCATGAAGTTCGAAACCGGATCCTCCCCTCTGCATGAATCGGCGCTGGAGCATTCGACGTTCGGAGAGGCGTGAGATGGCGTGTCGCAGATCCGATCGCCCGACATCCAGCAATCCGCACCATCACATCCATCTTGGAACGTGTGGAATAAGCCGAGATAGTGGCCTGTCTCGTGGGTGAGAATCCGACCAAGATCTTGTGGCGATCCATAGGTCCCCCCTTCACCGAACGTACGCCAGTTGATTACCACGCGATCCGGCGTCTCGCCGGCGAAACCCGCAGCGGGAAATTCGTTCACGTAGCCGAAGCCTCCGCCGGCCGTCGTCGTATAGATGTTCAGATACCGGTTTGGATCCCACGCGAGTTCGTTCCAGTACTCGCCCTGATCGTTGAACCAGGTTGAATTCTGTGACCAGGTGATTCCGATCGTCGATCCTCCATCCGGATCGACGCCCGCCAGCACAAATCGGATTCCCGACGCCGCGGTGCCCTCATTGCTCGACACGCCCACGCCGGAAAAGTCATCGTTGAGAATTCTGATCTGGTGCTCGACGGTGGCCCGATCAATCCATCCGAGAGACGCGTCATCATTCTGAATGACATGCACCACCACCGGAATCACGAGATCGCCGTGCATCGGATCGTATTCCTCTGACGGCACTGTTTGCTCGAGATCGCAATCTGAGCCAACGAATCCTGCAACCCCGTCAGCACCACCGAGGGGAGGCATGGACGTTCCGCATCGGTAATCAAACTCGGATCCTTGCGCGATCCGCCATGCGTCCCAAGACTCGAAGAACTGGCGCCGATGTTCGATTCGACCATCCACATGCTGCCAAGGCCGGAGAGGATCGATGGTCCGACTCATCGCTCGTGTTCCGACGTCCTGGCGGGCTGGGGCGTCGAATGCAATCAGACACAAGGTCGCGCCAATCACCATCGAAACAGAGATGACTCGTGATATCCGAACTCGCATCTTTGATTGCTCCAGATCACGTTGACGAGAAAAACACTTCGGCCTTCCGAGTATTGCTCTCGCCATCTGGAAAGTCCAAGGATTCGATCACTTCGCGGCGCTATTGAATTATCGGACATCTCTCTCCTGTGGTGATGCGTCATCTCTCGGACGTAGCCCACGACGAGGCAAAAGAAGAACGCCCCGGCGGATGGACTCCGCCGGGGCGTCGAGATTCGTCGAACTCGGGTTCCTCGCTCAGTTGCAGGTCAGTCCTGATCGAAGGAGAAGCCCAAGATCACTCACCGTGACGAGGCCGTCGCCGTCGAGATCGTGAGATGCATCGGTGCTTCCGAACGCGTCGATCAAGCTGATCACTTCGGTTGGCATCGGAGCGTGTGATGCAGAATTCGCCGGACCGAATTCTGGTCCGATCTGAACGATGATCGACTGTGCGCTTCGGCATACCATGACGTCGTCGCGAGCGACTCCGCTCCAATCGATCATGGCGAAGTCTCCATCGATCGACTCCGCGAGCATCACCACGAAGATTCCGGACGGGAGTCGACGCTGGTCGGGGATTCGGAGCTCGAGCACCCCGTTCAAGCGGGCCTCGCCATTCACCAGGACCAGATCGGAATCGACGATCGGATCATGTCCATCGATCTCAATCACCAGCACGCCTTCCACGGTCTGGGTGAACCCTGACGCTGTCATGATCAGACCCTCGTGATCAGCGACCACCAGTCGGCGGTCATTGATCATCGTCGAGTCAACCACGTCTCCGTCGATGCTCGGGGCTTCCGGCGCCTCGAGATCATCAGCCTTTCGATCACCCGTCACACCCTCGCGGGCGAAGCCCGACGTCCAGTAGGTGAGCAGGAGGCCCATGTCGGCGCCGTCGACGATGCCATCGCCGTTGAAGTCCGCCGCACATCCTGGACACGGACCCCAGGAAACGAGCAGAAGCCCCATGTCCGCGCCATTCACGATGCCATCTCCATTGAGATCCCCGGGAACATCGCGGTTCGGAACCACCCCGATGATCCTGACGTCATCGATGTTCCAACCGCAGTAGACGACGGATCCGTCGGTCGTACCCATCACCCAGCGAATGCGGACATCACTCTGGCCGTCGGCCACACTGGAAATGTCGTATTCGACCTCTTCCCAGATTCCGCCCGGAAGTGCTCCGGTATCGTGCTCCCAGATTGTCGAAAAAGCGCTCCCGCCGATCGAGATCTGAATCGCCGCGTGATCGTAGTTGGCGCTCTCGACCCCAAGCCATCGCTGGAACTGCAGTGAGGTATCAGTCACGCCCGAACAGTCCATCGATGAACTGGTGAGGTACTGGGCGGACATGTTGTTGGGATAGTCGCCGCCGAGGTTGTAGCCGTAGACGAAGTCGCCCGTGGCCCCACCCGATGGATCGGGGTTACCCGCGGCACCACCATTTCCGGTCGGTTGGCCGAATGCCCACTGCCCTTCCACATCCCATCCCGGATCGACGTTGAAGTCGAATTGATGAACGATCTGTGGGCCGGAAGCGACCACGATTGAAACGGTCGCCGGCGCCGAAGGGCCACCCTCTGGCGGACTACCGCCATCGTCGGCGTGATACAGGAACTCCGCGAATCCTTCCCAAGATCCCGCGGACTCGAATCGGAGATGAGGACCAACCCCACCGCCCAACTGATGCGGCACGCTGGTGATTAACTGGCCGGTGGCCAGATCGAAGAGATCACGCTCGGGCATGCTGTCGACGATATAGGTCAGCGCTTCCATCGGACCGTCATCGCTTGCCGAGAGCGTGATATCGACCGACCCGCCGGGCGGGATCCCGAAGGAGAGATCGCTCGCGACCGGTGGACGCGGAACGCAACCGGCGCTGGCTTCCGAGAAGTCCGCCATGATGAAGCCCGGATCCGTCCCGGTGCCCGGCGAGAGACCGGTGATCGCATCCTGCACTTCGATCCCGAGCCATGCGATGGTGATCTCGCCGTTCGAATCGAGAATGATCTGGAACGTATTGCTGTTAGAGGTTCCGTACTCCGCCACACCGAGCCAGGTCACCGCGAGCCGCGAGCCCAAGTCCCGATACGACACCGTTCCTCCAGCCGTTGGGTTCAGGTCGTCGAAGAGCCCCGAAATTCTCGGAAGAGAAAAGTGAGCGCCCAATGACTCGTTGTAGGTGGTGTCCGAGACTCCAAACGTCAGGTACCCATTACTGCCGACGTAGACCGAAGTCCAAGTCTGGCCGTAGAACTCAAACGAGAACGGGATCGAGATTGCACTCGAAGCGTCGTCGCCGAGGGATATACCCGAACCGCCTGCGGGATCGACCGGGAGACTGGTAATCATCTCCACGCACGGTGCAAACACATCCGCGGTCTCGATTCGAGTGAAGCGGACCGCCATGTTCTGAAGATCGAAGCCGCCCGAGAATTGCTCCGCGAAGAAGTCGACTGCATCCGGTACCGTGAATTCAAAGCAACCGGCACCGTCGCCGTATTCGCTCGTGTTGCCCGCCGCATCCGTGAGACGAATTCGGTAGAAGTAGGTAAAGGTGTCTTCAAGGCCGCTGATGGTCACGGATTGATCGGTGCCCATCGCGAGACTGTCGTGGGTCTCGTAGAGCGCATCACACGAGAGGCCGTAACTGATCGACACCCGAACCGGCTCCTCGGTCACGATCCTGATCGTCGCGGAGTCCGGACCGAACTCGACCGCGTCAACCGAAAGTGGCGCCGAGATTGTGCCGTCTACCACCGCGGTGGCGATGCGTTCGATGTTCGTACCACCGTCCGCATCCATCTCGTCGACGTATCGCACGTAGATCGTCGATCCGTCGACCGCGTACAACCCAAATCCGCTGGGGTCTGAGGTGAGTTCGATAGAACCCGCGAAAGTTGATGCCGCTGGGTCTGTTTCGGTCAGGACGGTCTGGAATCCGGAAGGGTTGTCATCGCTCCAGATATCCACCGCGACGGTGTCGGTGATGGTGTCATCGGTGTTGAGATCACAGTCCACCACCGTGATCGACACGATTGTCTCCGGCTGGAATGCCGATCCGCCGAATCCAACGATGCCCGTCGAACTGCAGGCGATGGGGCTCGGAGTCGCGACCAGCGCGTATTCCTGAGGGCCGATGGGGACAGCGGTGCCCCGGATCTGGATCCGCCAGGCGCCGCTCATGGGGTCGTTGACCGAGACCTGTTCCATGTTGTTGAGGTGGTCTTCGCTGGATCGCGTCGCAGGCGCCCCGGGATCGGCGGGGTTGATGGTCCAAGGGAACCAACGATCGCCAGCCGGATCGATGACGATGAGATCGAGATCGTTGACGAGGGCCGCAAGGGGAAGTGGCGACGCCGGTGCATCGTCCCACGCCAGGGTGATTCGAAGCTCGGTGTCGCCGGGGTGCACGATCACCAGATGTTCTGCCACATCTCCACCAGAGACTTCGTTCTCCAGGACCGAATCGCCTCGGAGCGCGTCGATCGCTTGCCGAGCGCGGACGGTTCCAAATCCGTACATGCAATCTGGCCCGGGGTTTCCGAGGTCATCGCCTGAGTTGGCGAGCAACGCCTTCAGGGAACTATTCCGAATATCTCCGCGATCGGGAAACTGTTGTCGCCAATCCTGCATGATCAAGGCCGCAATCCCGGTCACCGTCGGACTGGCCATTGATGTTCCGCAGTAACTCGAATACCCACCGCCCGGCGTGGTACTGGTGACTCCGTTGTCGCCGTTACTCTGACACCCCGGCGCGGAGATGTCCGGCTTGATACGTCCATCGTCGCTCGGTCCCCAGCTGGTGAACGAGGTGATGGAGTCGTCGTTGGAGTTCGTCGCACCGACCGTGATGTGGTTCTTCGCACACGCCGGCGGTGCCGTGGTGTTGAAGAACTCGCCGCAACGATCGGTCTGTCGCTCATTTCCGTTCGCCCAGACGATACAAATGTCGCCGCCAAGATCGCCGCGGACGACCGAGTCGATCAGGTTGCTGGTGACGCCGTAGTTTCCGGTCCAGTCGCAGGGAAAACCGTTCGGCGCGGTGTTGGTACCAATTGAATTGTTGGCCACGACCGCGCCGTAGTTCAGGATCGCGTCGCTGTAATCCTGTTCCAGATCACCAGGATCGGTATAGAGGAAGCCCTCCGAGAGTCCGCCCTCCTGCTCGAATCCATAACTTTCGATCTCCACACCGGGCGCCATGCCAGCATTGACCCCACCAGAATTCGCACCATCGCCACCGATCGTTCCGGAGACATGGGTGGCATGACTCGACTGACCGCTCTGGTCCCGAACGATTAATCGGCCACCGAAGTCGGGGTGGGACGCATCGGCGAAACCGCCGTCGTACACCATGACCGTCACCCCACTGCCATCAAGGCCGTATGGCGACTCACGAACTTCATCGACCTGCGTGTTCTGACGATTCGAGTCGTTGTTAGTCTCGAAGGCCGGAAGTGCTGGTTCGATCCAGAGCACTTCATCCAGTTCTACAAGTCGATCGATCTCGGACATTCGCGTCTTGACCACCAGGCCATTGGACGTCTTGATCCGTGAACGAACTTCACCGCCGGAGAATTCGACGAGATCGCCGAGGGCGTCAAGGGTGACGTCCGCATGGCCGAGCACATAGAGCACGACCTTCGGATCGACCTGTCCGGCGGCTTGATCGACGAGTCTCTGTAGATCGAATTCCCGTCCGTCGACGAAAGCGTTCACCTCTCCTCGCTCGAGCGTCCAAGTTGGAACGTGACCCGCGGCGAGGAATGGATGAATCTTGGCCAGCGTCGGGAGGTCGCCGATCCAGGCGATTCCGTTCAGCGGGCCGTCGGGGCGAAGTGCCGCTTCTACGGCCGCGACCTTGATGGATGCGATCCACACCCGAGGAGCGAGGCAGGTCAGGAGGCGAACCCCCTCATCGCCAAGTTTCGTTCGTGCCGCCGTCGAAAGATCCGCATGCAGTCGAACCACCACGTGCCGATCGCCGGCGACATCGACCAGTGAGGCGAGTTGCGCTGACTGATCCGCCGAGGTCAACGACGGCATTTCGAGCCGAGCGTTGCGCAGATCAAGCGACGGTGGGTTCACCGCCGCGATCGTCGTCGAGACAAGACCGAGAGAAAGAAGGCTCGAGAGTACGTGGATCTTCAATTGAGTGACCAATCTCTTGCGAGGAAGGATGTGCGGACCTCTTGTGCTTCACAAGAGCAATCCAAAATCGTCGGATACTAATTATGCCAGACCAATTTCTAATTGCACGAAAAAGACCCTCCCTTTCGTGGGAGTCGGGGCGGAATACACTCAAAGAGGCCGGGGACGGAATCGTCGCCGCCATCAAGATTCTGCACATCTGAACCTCGACACCACAGAAGGTGGCCTGCTGCGACGCCGAAACCGAGGTTATTCGAAAGATTCATCATCCGGACACCCTTGCTGGATCGCTGTTTTCGGGCTTCTATCGGCGAATCAAAGGGAACAGACCACTGCATCGCGTGTCTATCAATCCGGAGCCATATGCGTTGCCCTTCCATGGCATCGCGGTCTGGATTCGGCAACCAAAGTGCAAATTGGTTCACGACTTCCAAGATCATCGTCGTATGTTCTGGAGTGACCCATCCCGCGTGCGCTCGGGAGGGACGAGAACCTGTCAGTTGTTTATTAGGAAAGAAGACTTCTATGCAGATCCACCAGAGAATCGCCACGTCCCTCGCCACCGTCCTGATGTTTTCCTCTTCCGCGATCGCGGGGATCGAGCCTGATGCTGCTCCAGAGAAGGACGCGTTGCGACCATTCACACGGATCGCGCATCGTGATGCGCTTCTCGTAGAAAGCCAAGCTCTGGCCGTCGACTTCGGCGAACTCGCCGCGATGAAGGACCGAGCATCGTGCACGCTGGAACGAGTCCCCCTCGGGCTCTTCGGGGATGTCGATCTGCAGCTCCAACGTCAGAACGTCCTCGACGCAGATGCGGAAACCGTGATCGTCGCTCGACGCGGTATCACTCGACCAGTCAGGACCGAAGCGGCCTCGATCTGGACGGGACACGTCGTGGGCGACCCGGATTCTGAGGTATTCATCGCCGACTCCGCCGCCGGCGTGTACGGCTGGATCGCCACTGAAGGCGATCGCTGGGTCCTGACTTCCGGCGATCCCAAGGGTGATCGAACAACCATCATCTACAACACCACCGGCCTCGCCGAGGGTCTGATCGAATGGTCGCCATTCGAATGCGAGACGGTCAATCGGGGTGAAATCGATCCGGAACTCGAAGGTCCGACCGCTGACTCCACGGGTGGCGTCGCCGGCGACATCTGCATGACCGTCGACATCTCCATTGATACCGACAACGCCTTTCTGGCGACATTCGGGGGGGACGAAGCGCAAGCTCAGGGGTACATCGAAACGCTCATCGCCGGCGCTAACATCGTCTACGCGCGGGATACCGGCGCCCAACTCAACATTGTCTACACCCGCCTCTGGGCAGATCCCGACCCGTGGTCCGGCTCGAGTTCGGGTGCCCGGCTCTCGGAATTCCGGAACTACTGGAGAACCAACATGACCGGGATCAGCCGGGATACCGCCCATCTGCTGTCCTCGGAGAATCTCGGCGGCGGCGTCGCGTACACCATCGGTTCGGTGTGCAGCACGAACTCGAGTTACGCGGTCTCCGGCAACCTCAATGGCTTCTTCCCGACGCCCCTCCAGGCTCACAGTCCTCAGAACTGGGACATCATGGTCTTCACCCACGAACTGGGCCATCTCTTCAACTCCCCGCACACCCACAGTTACAACCCCCCGCTGGACGGCTGTGGAAGCGGTGACTGCTCCGACGCCTTCGGTGGCACGATCATGAGCTACTGCCATACCTGCCCGGGTGGCATGAACAACATCGAGCTCGCATTCCATCCGACGGTTCAGAACGTCATCTCGAACTACCTCGCCGGTCGACCGTGTGTGAGTGATACAGATTGCTCCGGCATCGACACCGACTTCGATGGGGTGGGCGACAATGATGACAACTGCCCCGCCGATCCGAACGGTAATCAGTCCGACGTCGACGGTGACGGGGTGGGCGACGTCTGCGACGGATGCCCGAATGACCCGCTCAAGATCGCTCCGGGTGTCTGCGGCTGCGGAATCGAAGACGTCGACGCGAACGGAGACGGGACACCCGACTGCCTCGACGGTGCCTTCGACGTTCCGGACGACTTCGCCACCATTCAAGGGGCAATCGACGCGGCACCCGAATCAGCCGTCATCAATGTCGCGGAAGGAACGTGGAGCATCACCAGCACCATCGACCTGCTCGGAAAGGCCATCACGATTCGAGGTGCCATCGGTGCCGATAGTCGACCGACCACCGTGCTTGACGGAGGAGACGCCGTCCGGGTGATCATCTGTGACAGCGGCGAAGGCTCCGGAACCCGTCTCGAAAATCTGGCCATCACCGGCGGCTTCGCTTCCAGCGGTGGCGGAATGGAGATCAATAACTCCGCACCATCCGTGGTGAACTGCCGGTTCGAGGGAAACCACGCGACCAACGGTGGCGCGGTCTACATTCGTGGCAGCGGCAGTGATGCCGACTTCCTGGCCTGTCTCTTCCTTGGAAACACCGCCGACAACAACGGTGGCGCCCTCTATGTCCGGCAGGCCAACGCCCCTCGATTCAGCCTCACCGTCTTCGGAAACAACTCGGCTGGAGGCTCGGGATCCGTGCTCGCGAACTTCGGATCGGCCGAGCCTGAGATCGGCCTCTCCGTCCTTTGTGCGAACGGCCCGGATCCGATCTTCGGACCGTGGTCCGATGAAGGCGGCAACTGTTCCAGTGACTCTTGTGGTGACAACAACGGCGATGGCACGCCGGACAGCTGCGCCGACGGGTCCTGCGCCGGTGACTTCGACGGCAACGGCGTGGTCGGAGGCGGCGACCTCGGCCTCATGCTTGCCGCGTTCGGCACCAACACCCCCGAATTCGACCTCGATGGCGACAATGTCATCGGCGGCGGCGACCTCGGTCTCCTGCTGAGCGCCTGGGGCCTGTGTCCCTGAATTCACAACCCCGGGGACTCGCCCCGGAGTGACCAGAAAAGAAGAACGCCCTCGAACTCAAGTGGTTCGAGGGCGTTTTTCGTGGTCGCTGATACCTCAGGGCGTTTTTTACACGTTCGCCGTCACATTTCCTCGTCATCCAACTACAGGAATCGGACGGCCTAATTCTCGGTCGGCCTCGCACCTTCAGTGTGAAAACGGAATCTGAATTGGAGAAATCCCATGTCACTTCGAACCGCCATGACGACCACCACCATCGCCACCACCATCGCCGCCGGAGCTGCCTTCGCGACGGACACGCCATGTGAAGAGCGGGTGGCCAGCGACTGCTCCTGGGTCACGATCTACCCCTTCAACACCATCTCAAAACTCTTCTTCGAAAACCCAGTCTCCGGGTCTTTGACCGGATACGGAACTGGCTTCATCGTCAGCCCACACTGCGCGCTCACCAACGGCCACTGTGTCTACGATCGCGATGGGCAGCGGTTCTTGGCCGACGACATCCACCTCATGCCGGGCGCCTGCCGAGGCGAGAGCGGCTGGTACGAGAATATGTTCGGCACCCGTGAAGCGATTCACAAGCATACGAATAACAAGTATGCCGATCTGGACTACTCACCGAGACGAGCCGTCGATTACGGATCGCTCCACTATGTATGTCCGTTCGAAGAACTCACCACGTTCATGCCCCTCTGTTTCGGGTACGCATCGGACTGGGCGCAGATGAGTGGCTACCCGACCGATGAGACCCCTGACGATTCACTCGATCGAAACCAGTGGCTTGCCTATGGCGATGTCACTGAGACCGCGGATCGCTGGGTTCGCTACGACGCCCACTCCACCGGCGGCGCGTCGGGGAGCCCGGTATGGAACTGGTCGACCAGCGAGACGCTCGTCGAGGTGTTCGCGATCAACTCGACCCACTGGAACAGTTGTGATGGCGGTGGTCCGCGACTGGTCTGGCAGAACGAGACGCTCATCCGAGACTGGATGCGATGGGAACCAACTCTGGCCCAGAAGTTTGAGGCTGGTTGCGTCGAATGGACGATCCTCCCATTCTTCGGCCTGATCGAATTCTTTGGAGCTCACCCGGCCCGGTTGCTCGAACCAGACGTTCTCCGACTCGCGAATCCCGTGGGGCCACCGCCGACCGGACCGACTCGACGAATGATGCAGGTGATCGAGCGGGGCTTCTACGAGTGGGTCGAGTACGACCTTCAGCCCGGCAAGCCGCAGTCGCGTCGGATGATCCAACTTCTCACCGCCCCTGGAATGGACCTTGAGGGCGAAGAAGGCGCATGGTTCCCCGGAATGCCCTTCGATCCACAAAGTCAAGGGTGGCTCTCGATCGACAAAGCCACGGTGCTCCTCTCCGGTTCCGCAGGACGAGCGATCTCGGATCAGGTAATCGGCGTGGAACGTGCGCTGGTCGAGGCCGATGAGATTGATTTCTTCCAGCCGCAGCCTGACGGCGGCGCCGAGACCCAGGACATACGTGAGGATGACCCCGTGACCGAAGCCGAGGAGATCTGCATAGGCGACCTCAACGGTGACGGCGAGGTCAACGGGGCTGATCTCGGTTTGATCCTCGGTGCCTGGGGCCCGTGTACCGCAACTCCCTGCACTGGCGACCTCAATGGTGACGGCAATGTGAACGGCGCCGATCTTGGATTGATCCTTGGCGCGTGGGGTACGTGTCAGGGCGGCTGAGTTAACTCACTGCTCACCATGGCAACGTTCGGCGAGGCCTCCCTTAATCATAAGGGGGGCCTTGTCGCGGTTGGATACTCAGCCTGAGTCGCGCTCCCGAGCCTGCGAGATGAGCTTCTTCATCCGGCCATGAACATCGGCCCGCTCGGGACTGAGTTTCTCAGCCTGTTCCTCGGCGTGGTAGCTCGAACGCACCAGTGGTCCGCTCTCGCAGACTTCGAATCCCTTTTCGAGCGCCGCATCCCGAAGCCGGGCGAACTCATCGGGGTGCACCCAACGATCAATCGGAAGGTGGTTGCGAGTCGGTTGAAGGTACTGGCCGATGGTGATGATGTCGCAATCACTCCAGGCGCGGACGTCATCGAGAAGCTTGAGCACCTCACGCTCGTGTTCGCCAATGCCGAGCATGATGCCGGTCTTGGTGACGAGTCCGTTGGCCTTGAACTGCTGGAGCACCTTGAGACTGCGGTTGTACCGGGCCTGTGGGCGAACGGCGGGATGCATCCGGTTCACCGTTTCCATGTTGTGGCTGATGATCTCGGGCCGCGCATCGCAGACGATCTGGATGTCGCGCTCGACACCCTTGAAATCGCCGACCAGAACTTCAACGCTGGTCTCGGGGCACGCCTCGTGAACCGCCTGGATCGTCTCGGCCCAGATTCGGGCGCCGCCGTCGGGTTGGTCATCCCGGTCGACACTGGTGATCACCACATGCTTTAGTCCGATTTGGGCGAGCGCTTCGGCGACCCGACGCGGCTCATCGTCATCGACCGGCATTGGCTTCCCGGTCTTCACGTTGCAGAATCCGCAGCTCCGAGTGCAGGTGTCACCGAGAATCATGATCGTCGCGGTACCGCGATCCCAGCACTCACCCATGTTCGGACAGCTCGCCTCCTGGCAGACGGTGTGGAGTTGGTGTTCGTTGATCAGCGACTTCAACTTCAGATACCTCTCCCCGCCTGGGACCTTTGCTCGAAGCCAGTCGGGCTTGCGGCCGACCCGCATCTGATGGGTCGAGGACTGGTTGTCGAGGACCATCCCGGTCAAGGAGAGGCTCGCCGTGCCGAGGGTCGATCGAGCGGTATCACCGCCAAGGGGGCGCGGATGCCGCGCCAGCGTTCTGCTGATCGCCGCCGGACTGGCGACATTGGCATCTCCCGTCGCGCTGGCGGTGCTGGCGATGATCTTGATGATCTCGGGATCCGGGTTGGGTGTGGCATCGTGGCTCATAGCGCGTCCCTGATTCTAGCATCGCTCCGGGAGAAATCGGCGTCCTGATCGGCCCGACTCCCCTATTCTCCTTCCATGACCACCGCCACCGCCGTTGAATTCAAAGAAGCCGTCCTGCCCAATGGTCTCACCATTCAGGCTGAAATCGTCCCGGGAGCCCTCACCACGGCCTCTGGGTTCTTCTTCCGGACGGGGGGCCGAGATGAGGATCCCGCGGTGATGGGGGTCAGTCACTTCCTCGAACACATGATGTTCAAGGGCACCGAGACCCGCACCGCAGAAGATGTCAACCGAGGATTCGACGATCTCGGGGCCAATCACAACGCCTTCACCACCTCCGAAACCACGGCGTACTACGCCCACGTCCCCTTCGATGCACTCGATGATTCCCTCGACATCCTGGCGGACATCCTTCGGCCGTCACTTCGGACCGAGGATTTCGACGAGGAAAAAGGGGTGATCCTCGAAGAGATCGCGATGTATGAAGACCAGCCATTTTGGGTGCTCTTCGAGCAGGGACTCGAGCGGTACTTTGGTGACCATCCACTCGCCCATCGTGTGCTTGGAACCAAACAAACCGTCAGCGATCTGCGACCAGAACAGATGCGGGCGTACTTCGACCGACGCTACTCCGCCGACAACAGCGTGCTTGTCGTGTCGGGTCGGGTCGATTTCGACCATCTTGTTTCCAAAGCCGAGGCGCTCTGTGGTCACTGGCCAAAGGGTGAACCGGGTCGAACCCACGAGAATGTGATCTTTACACCAGGCGAACTCGAAGTCGACCTTCCCGATACCCAGCAGCGGTACATCATGCTGATGTCGCCATCAATCGGTATCGCGGATCCCGCGAAGTACGCGGTGGCTCAGGCTTTCCGGGCCCTCGGCGACAGTGAGGGGTCGACCTTCTTCTGGGAGCTGGTGGAGACCGGGCTCGCCGAAGAAGCATCCATGCACCTGCAAAGCCATGATGGATGCGGTGAATCAATCGCGACGCTGGTCTGTGGTACCGAGAATGCCGAGGAAGTCGAAGCCATCGCCCGCAAGGAGATGAGCCGACTCGCGGAAACCGTCGACGAGGACGCCCTGGTGAGAAGCCGTGCGAAAATCGCGACGGCCGCGATGCTCGCCAGCGAGCGGCCGATGGGACGGATGACCCGGCTCGGCTCTCGTTGGACCTACAACCTTCCGTATGCCACTCTGGACGATGAGATCGAAAAAATCGGCGCTGTCGGCCTGTCCGACATCCACGCCTACCTCGATGCTCATCCCCTTGACGACCTGCTGGCGGTCCGCGGCGGCGGTTGAATGGTGTTTTCTTCAGGAATCGGTATCAAGCAGCGAGCGCGACCGGCTCCCCGTCACCCCACTCGAAGATCGAATCGCCGCCGTTCCGCCGAGCCTCGCTGATCGCCATCATGGCGGCTCTCAGGAGTTCATCCGGCGTTCCAAGGTTCCGAGTTCCCTCGAGCCTCGTGGCGATGCCCAGTGACGCGCCCAGCTTGAGCAGGCCGAGACGATCATCAGCCAGAGGGGCCAGTCGAATCGACGCTCGAAGTCGTTCCGCAAGGATCCCAGCTCGCACGACGTTTTCTCCCTGAAGCACCACTGCCAATTCCGCCCCGACGAATCGGAAGACGTTCGCCTGTGCGCCGACCGCCTCTCGACAGGTTCGGAGAACCGCCTCTGAGACCTTGGCGAGTGCGGCGTCGCCGCTGCCTGGTCCTCCTTCACGGTTGATTTCTCGCATTCCATCGATGCCGACTAGCAGAATTGCCGCTGGTGAATCACTCTCGAACACCGACAGCAGTCGCTGCTGAAACGCATTTCGATCCGGGAGCCCTGTGAGTTGATCCATGTTCTCGGCGAACTCCGGTGACGGCGCGAGGACTCGATTCTCGCGCCGAAGACGATCGGCTTCCTCAAGGATCACGTCGACGTCGGGATTGGAACTCCGCTTGAGATCGAACATCCGACCGAGCTCGTCGGCATGTTGGGTGATCGATTTCAGCACGGCAAATGCTGTTCCCCGACGAAGATCGAACCAGGTCGCAGCACATTCTTCGTACTTTTGCAACGCTTGTTGCGATCGTTCCTGATCTGGGCCGAGACTCTCGGCAACCATGTTCGCCAACAGGACAATACGACGCATGTCCTCATCCTGAGCCGCGAATTCCGGACCTTGGTGATGAAGCAATACAACATCAACAATGTGAGTTGGAAACTTCCAACCATCAAGCATCGCCGCGCCGATCTCGGCATGATCGAGGTCGAAGTGCCGGCGCTCCAATCCAGAAAGCGCCTGGTGATCACCATCAGCGAGGTCGAGCACCTGGATGTAACGATCTCCATAGTGCTTCCAGAGCGCGATCATGCCGACGTCTTGGATCAATGCCGCCAAGAATGCCTCGTCGGCGTCGCCACATTTCACGATGGACGCAAGCGCCCGTGCCGCACTGGCGGAGTAGATGCTCCGTCGCCAGTAGTCTTCAAAGTCAAAGAGGACCTCCTCCTCACCTTTGAAGGCTCGAGCGAGGCTGAATCCGAGCACCAGACCCTTGACCGTCTCGAGGCCAAGATACGCCAGCGCCTGACGGATGCTCCCCACTCTCTGGGTGAGCCCGTAGAAGCTCGAATTAACCGTCTTGAGGACTCGGGTCGCGATCGCGGGATCGTGCTCGACCGCCTTGGCGATCTCGCTGAGTTCCACGTCGCGTCGACTCGTGAGTTCCAGCACCCGAACCGCCACCGCTGGAAGCGTGGGCAACTGGGGACTCTCCATGATCCGCGTCAATGCGGTGTTGTTCATCTCGTGCTCCTCCCCGCGACGGCCTGAATCGATCAGAATCACAGACTCAGATCGTCGCACCTGCAACTTCGACCCGGAGCGACCAGAGGTGAAGAGAGATTGAGTCGGAGTCGACGCTCGATGGGTCCGGAAACCGGCCGCCACACGCTACGACCCGAACAGGAGGCGCATCGAGACACTCTCGGTACCGAGGAGCTCTCGAATCCACGTGGCGAGTAGACGGTTGGCTCGGGACGTGGCCTCCGGATCCGCTCCATCCGGAATGACGCCGTCACCATCGCCCACCGCTGTGAGAAGCTCGATCGTCGGCCGTCGGACCCGCCAACGATCCGCGGCGCCGGTATCCGCCACCACCCCGCCTGATTCGGCACTGAACGCCACCGTCTCCCCAGAGAAGCCGTCGAGATCAAGCCGGGGCCGGTAACCGAGATCACAGAGCAACCGCCAGTGGAATGCAAGGATCACCCGGTCGGTCGAACATCCAGACTCAAGCTCTCGCAGTGCCGTGACCATCGCGTCCCAGGTCTTCGGGTGTGGTTCGGGCTGATGGAGGAAACGACCGACCAGATCCGCGAGATACCAACCGCACCGATTCGCCGGAGCCTGCCGACGAAGGATTGGATACGTCTCGAGAAGGGTCCACTCGGTCAAGGTCGCGAGTTCGCGGCCAGGCTTCACGATTGCGACGATCTCTCCTTTGGTGAACAGGTCGAAGCCGCCGCTAAACGCGCCGCGTTCGCGACGGGCGCCCTTTGCAAGCCCTCGAAGTATGCCGTGGTCACGGAGAAAGAGCGAGACGGTCTGGCTCGTCTCGCTGAAGTCCCAATGCCGCACACAGACGGCTTCATCACAAAGCGTCGGCATCCGGTCAGTTCCTCGGCCTGATAATGATCGCCTCACGCAGCATCGCCACGTCCATGAATGGTCCGTCATCCCCCATCTCAATCTCAATCGTCAATCGATCCGAGGTGAGAGGCACCATGATCCGTTCCACCGGATTCGATGCATTGATGGCCACCCGGCGGATCTCCTGTTGATCGTCACGAACGACGACTTCGAAACTGCCCCGGATCGAATCGACCGGGAGTTCGACGGTCGCACTGAGCCGGCATCCGGCGACCGGAAGTCGCCAGGTCGCCCGAAGTGGTCCATCAAGACGAATCGGGGCCGCATCGATGGGCCAGTTTCCCGGACTCACCGTCGGTTCGGGGATCCAAAGTCGGATCGCGCCCGCATCACCCCCGTCGATCTCGGCGGGAATCGCTGCCAACGGAATGACACGTCCCGCGTCGAACACGATTCCACGTAGAAATTCGATGGGCACCTCGGCCGCGGCACCACCGAGAACCGGGCGTTCGATCCGAACATAGCCGTCGTCGCCGATGCGAATGCCGGAACCCGCAATGCGGTGACCGCCGAGAAGCCAGACGTGCATGCCCCGCGGCACATCGTCGGGATTGACCATCGCGAAGGAGGCGACCCGGTCGATGGGGATCCTTGTCAGGTTCGGATCCGACCCCTTCAACCGGTCGATGATGAGGTCGCTCCCGATCGATTCGATCAGCCCTCGAACTCGATCACCATTCGCGAGGATCACTTCGTCGACATCCTCAACCCGGGGGACTTCTGCACCGTCGATGAGTCGCATCTCCGAAATGCGATCCAGATCGATTGGGAAATCGTGCAGCCACGCGTTCCGCCAAAGGAGTGTTTCCCCATCCGCGGTGAGGCTCCCAGGAATCAACTGGCCGTCCACGAACCGGATGTAAGGCCCACGGAGGGCAGCATGATCACCCGCGCGTTTTCTGATGAACCGCCATTCAGGCGTCGAAGTCCGTTCGGTCGCTGGTCCCACGATCACCGCAAGCGTTGAATCGATCGGGACGGCTTCAGGGATTCCACCGGGATCCCAGCTGATGATCTTGGTCGCATCGATCACGATCGGATCGGCGGGAAGTTCATTCAGATCTTGATCGAGTATTCGCGCTGGAATGGAACGTCCGACCGGAGTCGGTGGGTCCTGGTCATCTTGTCCGTCCTGTCCATAGGCGCAAAATCCCATGGTTAGGACGATGGGTAGCACCGCGAGAGCGTGATGGATCGGAGGATGAGCGATACGTCGCATCAACAGGGACTCCGCAGCATCATGAGGAACATAAACATCATTTCTGAAAGATCGGCAAGTATCGCTTGGGCATCTGAAGGACGATCAGTCCCATCGCGGTGGCATAGGCATCGCCGATCTGGTGATCGACCCAGAGTCCATCCGCAGACTGTCGGGTCAAGAGGTCGCGGCGCACTCCCGGCCACCACTGTTCCCACCATTCCCCGCCGGCCAGGTACATCGCCTGAACCGCGTAGTACTGCCCGTAGTAGTAGTGCGCGTTTCCCGGTCCCATTCCGGGTCGACCCGGAGACGCAACCTTGACGAGATAGTCGAGTCCTCTTTCAATCGCATCGTCCTCGTAGATCCCTGCGTAGAAGAGGCTTGCCACGCCCGCCGCGGTCCGCGGCCATGCCGAACCACCTTGTTGGCTCATATAGCGAAATCCACCGTCGGAGTTCTGGCACTTGCGAACGTACTCGACCGCCTTGTCGATGGTCTTTCGCGGGATCTTAATCCCCGCGTTCCGTGCGGAACGAAGCGCCATGATCTCGCAGATTGTCACTGAGACATCAGCGTCGAAGGGCACCGGGTTGTAACGCCATCCGCCTTCTTCGTTCTGACTGTTGACGATCAACTGGATGGCGCGTCCTAGAGCATCGCGAACCCGCTCATCCGTGGGATTCATCCCATAGATCTCACCAAGGAAGAGTGTGGCGAAGCCATGTCCGTACATCGGTCCATGTGAAGTCTCAGCGGCGAGCAGGCCGGTCTCGGTCGCATTGTCGAGCACGAACTGCAACGCTTTGGAGACCACGGTTCCGTACCGACCTCGATCCGGAACGTGGCCGTCCGCCATAAAGGCGAGACCGCACAAAGCGGTGATTCCGACATGGCGACCGTATCGACCTCGGCCGAAGGAACCATCTGTGTTCTGAATCGCCGCGAGCGCCGCGAGGCCACGCCGAACCGACTCGTCCAACGCCGGCGTCATCTCGTCACTGGCGGGTGCGTTCTCGGCCCCAGGTCGATCTGCTGCTTCGCCGGGGATCACCGGATCGATTTCATCCTGAGCGATCGCGTGCCCGGTTATTAAAATTGAACTGGAAATGCCGAAGAAAATTCCGGTGAGAACTCTTGATCGTCTTCTGTTGGATCTCATTCGCTGGCTTCCTCTGCCATTCGTCGGTAGTACGCCTCGGTCAATGAACGATAGAGCTGTGAAACCTGGTCACGCATGCCTTGGGTGATCAGATCGCGCACCCGAGGCGGCAGCCCGCCCCACTCAATACGGCTCTCATCAAGAACCCCTTCCAAATCGGCGGACTCCGGCGATGGGGGTTGGTTCGATGTTCCATCTTGCGCCTCTCCCTCATTCCGCTGTGAACCCTGTGATTCCTGCTGTTCTGGTTCACTTTCACTTCGGCGACCCGGATCCTGTTGTTGACTTGAGCTTGAACTCGACTGTTGTTGCTGCTGTTGTTGTTGTTGTTGCTTCTTCGCGCTGTCGATCATGACCTGAAGTCGATCAACGATCCGCTCTTGAAGTCGTTGGGTCCCGAGTCCTGTGGCTTGTTCTTCGCGAAGACGATCGACCGACTGAAGCATCTCGGTGACCGCGGCCTGGAAGGCCTGTTCTGGTTTCTGTTCGGCCAACGCTTCATCCAACGAGCGCTGCCGCTCCGATTCCGCGGCCGTTTCGGCAGCACCTGAATCAGCCTCGCCCTCGATCTCCAGCAGATCGTCGAGAGATGGTGGTGCGTCAGGTGCGTCAGGTGCATCAGGTGCATCAGGTGCGTCGGGTGCATCGGCGACCGGAGGATCAGCGACTGGCTCGGGTGGTGTCGCTGGCGCATCCTGCACCGCGAACGTCGATCCGGCAATCGTCAAGACCAGACACAAGGCACTGAGTCGGCCATCCAAGAGGCTGGGGTTTTTGGACGTCGAGGGTTTGAATGTCATCGATCGGGTCCTTTCTCGGGGCCACCTTCAGGTGGGGCTGCCGTCGCGGGCTGCAGTTGATCAAGCAAGGCGGTCGCGACGGCATGAAGGTCCGCCTGAAGCCGAGCAAGGTCGCCGATCCGATCACGAGTATCCGTCGATGGATCGAGTGTGCGAGCGGCATCGAGTCGACGAGTTGCATCTAGAATCTGCTGTTGGGTCGACCGAAGCATTTTTAGTTCTGCGATCGGCGGGATGAGTGGATCGGGTGGTTGCTCACCCTGCTCGCCTCCGGCCTGCTCACCGTCACCGCCACCATCTTCGGGTTCGGCGAATGGGTCATCATCCTGTTGCTCTTGGTCAAGCGCTGCGGCTAGGCCTGCGATCGCTTCGATGATCATGGTCTGTCGTTCGATCGTTTCAATGTCTGGACGACCATCACGAAGGCGGGTCGCGGCGGATTCGACCCAGGCATCGATATTCCGGTGGGTCATCGAGAAGACCAGTGAGTCGGTGATCTCCTCGAATTCATCCTGAATCGACTCAAGCTCTGAACCAAGTTGGCTTTCATCAGTGGCCAGGCGACGCGCGGTCACCAGTCCTCGGCGGCCAAGCCGTTCACCGACCAGTGGGCGGATCTTCTCGGTCTCGATGCGAATTCCGATCTGTGTCTCGAGTACCCCGGCGTACGCGGCCAGCAGCGCATTGCGACGTTCCGCCGCCTGCTCCTCCGCCAGTTGCTCGGCAGCTTCTTCTGCGATCACCATTGCCTCGCGAAGTGCGGAGAGGGCTCGCTCTTGATTGGCTCTTGAATCCTCGATTTGAACCGGGGCCGCACGAAGATCCCCAATCGCCGCGCCCTGATTTCGACCCGCCCGTTCAATCAGCCTTGAGATTCGTTCTCCACTCGACCCGGCCGCCGCGGCTTCCGCGGCGACCGCGATGGTGTTTCCGTTCAAAGTGACCAACGCCCTAGCCCGCTCGGTGATTCTTTGGACATCGGCTGGACCTTCGATTCGGGCGAGGGCGATGATCTCGTTCTCACTGGTCTTGATCAATCCAAGCAGGCTGTCAACAAGGCTCGCAATGCGTCGTTGCAGTTCGGCGACCTGTGCCTTTCGAGACTCCTCGATCGTCTCTTGCATCCGCTCAAGCGCGTCTGCTGCCTGCTGCTGGGCTTCGCCGGCCTGTTGCAATCGGTTTTCTCTCGCTTCCTGCTCGGCCTCCCTCATCTGTTCTTCAAGGCCTTGCTCGCGAGCGTCACGAGCGGCTTCTCGAAGACCTGCGGCCTGGGCTGGATCGATCTGATCGAGCGAGGCGCCTCGTTCTTCAAGCTCCTCGACAAGTTCATCGGCATCGTCCGCCAATTCACCTTGCTCACGGGCGATGTCGTCGAGTTCACGACGCTCTTCTGGTGTGAGCTCTGAACGATCACGGCCCATGGTCTCTTCGGCGAGTTCACTGGTGCGTTCTTGAAGGCCCGCGAGATCCTCGGCCATCTGCTGGATTTTTCGAGAGACCACCCAGGCGTCTTCACCGCGATCGAGCAGCTCGGCAAGGTCGGCCAACTCAGCCCGAACCTCATCCTGCGCTTCGATCGCATCCTGTTCCGCTTGGGTTGTGGAACTCGAAGGTTGTGGCTCGCCAGATTCGTTCGGTTCGGCTGGCTGCCCCGATTGATCGGACGAGGCCGACTCTTCAGAGTTGCTGGTGGGCGAACCAGTTGTGGGCTCGGTGTTGGAGGATGTCTCGCCGGTCGGTGTTTGTGCTGAAGACGCTGCATCTGACGTTTCCGCGTCCGAAGAATCAGCTGTGCCTTCTGCGGCTTCTGCGCCTTCCCCGCCTTCCCCGCCTTCTGTGTCTTCTGTGTCTTCTGTCCCATGTCGTTCAACACC
>JAPKCC010000140.1 GCA_028823105.1 Phycisphaerales bacterium
GCATCGGTAAACCGTTCAGACTGAAGGGTGGAGAAGTGGAGCGGGTGAAGGGAATTGAACCCTCTGCCCACTCAAAACCCCAATGGATAACGAACAGAGACACAGCAAATTCCACTGTCTCTCCCTAAATCTCAATGAATCTCCCATTGTTTCTGTGAGTTGATGTCATAATTCAATGATTTGCTGTTGAATCGTTTGTGAGAGGTTGTGAGCGTTACGGTGAATATCGGTGAACACTCACAGATTATTCATAAGACTCAAATAAGGAATTTACATTTAATACCACTAACAGCACGGCTGTGATTGTTGTGAGTAGGAGGTGTTTCATTTGCCTGTAGCTTTCTTTACGGCATTGAATAAGGGGTCACCTAATTTTCCCCAGTCGAGTTCATGACTCGTCTTACCACCGTGTTTGCGGAGGAAGCGGTCGTTAACGGTACGGCAGGACAATATTGGTTCAACATCATTCGCCGGAATCGTTCGAATGCGGCTCAAATCGAATCGAGCGCAGGTCGATCATCTCGCCTTTGAGCGTGCCGGCAGGGCGCATGAGGATGCGGTTCGAGCCCTTTTTCAGTTCGATGAGTCCCACTTCCTTTTCAATGAACTTGTCGAAGCCGCCGGTAGTGCTAACCTTGCCCTCGAGTACGCCAAGGTCGGATTTGATCATCCAGGTGTTCCCAGCGTTATTGTCATCCATGGCGTGAAGGAGGTGGACCCGGTAGCGGCCGGCGGCCGAAAGGTCGACTTGCCACAGGGCGGCGTCGCTCTCGTTCACCCAGGGACCGATCAGGTCGAGGTCGGGGTGATAACGAAGTTGCTTTGCAAAAAGCTGCGCCGTCTTGGAATAGAGAGTGAATTGGCCCTTGTCATCGGGCCGGATAGGTTCGGGGCCACTCGGGGCGTCCTTGCCTGCCAGTTCCGGCGCGGTCCAAGGGAACCTGCGGTTGGCGGATGCTTTGCGCTCACGGGCGATCAAGTCCGGATCGACTGGATCAGCGGCATTGCCCCAGGCGCGCCGGATGAACGTGAGGATGGCAGCAAGGTCGTCATCGTCCACCACGCCTGAACTTCCGATCCCTGGCATGTGGAGATTCCATTCTTGCCCGCTTACCTCGATGGGTCCCACCAAGCCGCGCAGGACGATCTGGGCGAGGCGTTCGGGGGATCCGGTTACCCATTCGCTCTTTGCCAGCCGCGGCGCCACTCCAGGCGTACCTAGCCCGTGCGGGTGGTGACAGGAGGCGCACAACACCGTGTACTTCTCAGTTCCGAGTTTGGCCCGTTCCACTTGATCAGCAGTGAGCGATTCGTAGTTCACCTTCGGCTCCGCTGCGTCACTTCCAGTTCTGGTGATCTCAATGAGCGCAGTCAAATCGCGGACGAACTGTTCTCGCAAGACTTGCGGAACGCCCTCGACCGGTTGCATCGCCACCTCAATACAATCTGCTTCGCGACCCGCAATGCCGGTAAGAGCGGCGGTGCGTCCGAGGTCATCGGGTCTCTTGGCGACGAGTTGGAGGAGCAGACGGAAGTCATCCGGCTCGGTAGCGGCGGCACTGAGCGTGATGAGCGCCTGTTGGAGCACCTCCGAATTGGACTCTCCGCGCTCTCCGGTGAGCACCGCGATCTCGGCCACGGTCTTAGGCCGCAGCTGATCCGTCATGATCTTGTCCATGACCCGCAGGGCCGTGGCGCGAACGTGGCCATGTTCGTGTTTGAGAGCCTCGCTAGCAGTCGACCAATCGAGGGCCCCCAATCCCTCCAGAGTCCAGAGCGCATGCATTCGTCCGAGATAGGACTCGCCTTCCAAGGCGAGCTTCTTGAGTGGTGGCACCGCTTCGGTGAGGCACCTGTCGACGAGAAGGCGCTGGGCGGTGTCTCGCCTCCAGCCGTTGGGATGGCTCAAAGCCTCGACGAGCTGGGGGGCACTTCGTTTGGACAGGACGGGGGACTCGTAGGAGATGGGCCGATCGGTTGCGACGATTCTCCAGATCCGGCCGAGGTCAATGCCGGACTCGAGATTGCGCGCCTTCACCTGGTCGGTGATCCAGGGCACGAGGAAGATGACGTGTTCGATGACGCCCTTGTACATGTCGGCGATGTAAAGGGCGCCGTCCGGGCCGGTGCGGGCATTGATGGGTCGGAACCGTTCGTCTGTGGAAGCGAGAAGTTCCTGTCCGGCCGGATAGTGGCGCTTAGCTTGTGGGGTAAGTCCATCTGCTACGACGAGGCGTCCGATGAGATGGCCACCCGCTTCGGGCACAAACAAGTTCTCTCGTGCGTCGTCGGGAAACTGATCACCACGGTAGACACAGGTGCCGGAGGCTATCGTGTAGGTGCGCAATGTTCCGTCGTCGCGCAACTCCAAACCTCCGAGAGTGATCTGCGGCGTGGGGCGGATCGGAAACACTTCCTGAGCCTGGCCGGAGATTACGGCGCCCACACCCAGCCGCCCCGGCCCTCCGTTCCGGTTTGCAAAGTCGCGGAGACCAGGATGGCGGCGTGCGTATTCCTCCGGCATGTAGTCCATCATGGCTGCCGTGCTTTCTCTGCAGGTGTAGAATCGTCCGAGGTTGTCGAAACTCACTCCGAATTGCCCGCGGTGAATCGCGTCTTCCTCGATGAGTTCGCCCTCGCGAAAGCGGTGCCGTTTTGCCCAATCGGCGCTGTGCAGCCAGTTGTCGATTCCCCGCCGCAATCCGTTGGCGGTATGCTGCGGGTTCCCTGCCACGCCGTAGTTGCCCACCTTGCGCTTTCGATCGCACACCAGGTCGCCGTCGTGGTCTTGGCAGAACCAGAGGTGGGGAGGTTCGGCGAGAAGGACGCCGCCTTCTACGAAAGCGAAGCTGCGGGGCATGACGAGTTCGTCGAGATAAACGGTGCTTTTATCCGAGCGACCATCGGCGTTGGTATCCTCGAGCACCATCAGCCGGCAGATCGGATCTGCTTCACCGGTTCCTGCCAGGTCACGCATGTAACCGCGATACTCGAGCACCCAGATCCGCCCATCGGCATCGAACTCGAAGAACACCGGATCCGCAATCATGGGCTCGGCCGCCACCAACTCGACCCTATATCCAGGTGCCATCTTGAACGTCGCGAGTTGTTCTTCCGGCGAGAGCGGTGGGGCGGGTGGAATCACGACATTCTCGAAGATCTTCTCGCCGCGCTTCCAGTCGGCCCAACCGTTCAGTGCAGAAGGAGGACGTATGGCTGGACGTTCTGCCGGGACCGCTCCTGTGCGCGACGGCGGCGGGGGCGGGGGAGCCTCTCCCGAGAGCCGGTTGAGCACATTGCGCGTAATTCGGTCGACGTGGTCGGTGCTGTCCCATCCACCGCAGTCGAACTGGATCCGGAAGCCTGACTCCGAGTCCTCGGGCCCGGTGACGCGCGCGATCTGAAAACCCATGACGTCCGAAAAGCTTTCGTCGAGATTGTCGTAGAGCATCGTCAGGGCATCCTGCGGATTGGAGATCCGCACCCTGGCGCGGGCATAATTGCCGGCTTGCTGCGAGGTCGCCTCCTCCCACTCGGTGCGGCTCCCACCGCTCGCGGTAAAACCATTTCCCTTCACCCGGTCCAGGTCGATTCCGATGGCCCAAGCGTAGCGTTGTGACTCAGCCGCGAAGAAATGTCGCAGGAGGGCGAAAACCTCGTATTCTCCTTCCGGCAATCCACTCACGCGGACACCGGCCTGTTCTCGCGGAACACCGCTGCTGTACAACATGTCGTTCATGAGGGCGTTGTTGCCGGCACCAGGCGGGGCTTTCCGATTTATGTAGCTCGCTTGCGGAGCCTTGCCCCAGTTGGTGATATGTTCATCGGCGTCAGCCGCGCCGAACTCGATGGTAAGCGTGTGAGAGAGGGGCTTGCCGTATTCATCAACGACCTTCCCCGAGAAGTGGTTGCGAAGGATGTTCCACGTCCCACCCTCGAACACACCCGTTTCGTGTCCCGGCCCAAGTGGACCGTTGGCATTGGCGAGACCTCCCCTGCCCGCCCCGGGAGCGAGCCCGTGTGACCAGTCGGTAGTGGCTGCAGTGAAAACAGTTCCGCCACCCGGAACGGTGTAGATGCCCATACATCCGTGTTCGTGCTCATTCGTTTTCCAGAGTTCATGAGCCGGCTTGTACCAACCGAGGTCACCCTCGCCCCACCTCGCCGGGGCAGTGGCGAGGATCGTGAAATTCTTCGGTGTTCCGTCCTTACCAGTGGGAACGGGGCGTCCATCGACCATCGTGAACTCGCAACCGTCGCACTCGTAACCAACAATCGTGTTGCCCCCACCGAATTCCATGCCTTCCTCCAAACCGGTCTCTTTAAAGATCCAGTGGTCGGGCCGGTGCACCTGATACGCGCCGCTGCCGTTCGGGATCCCATCCCGAAATCGGTGGAAGCCACCTCGCAGAAATCCAACACCGGTTAGCTGGTTCTCTGGCCGTTTTACAAGGTGATGGCTCCACAGCGTGCTGAGAAGCGGCTGTCCATCGGGTTTGTAGAGAGGATCCTGCTCGTAAGCTTCCTTCCAGCACACCAGGTCGTTGCCGCCGTCTTCGCTGCGCACCTGCCAGCAACACGTATTGCCACTAAAGAATGCGACATTGCCGCCATTCGCGATGTAGGCCTCGAGATGATTGCGCATCGGCGCCGACCAGTACTCGTCGTGGCCGACGCTGAGAACGAGATTGTAGTGCTCGAGGATCTCGGGATGAAACTCAAGGTCGCTGTTAATGGCGTAGTCGATCTTGTAACCGGCCCGCTCGGACCAACGGATAAAGGGAAGTTCCCAGTTTCGGTCGATCCCGCTAAAGGGCCGTTGGAAAGAGACCCGCCGGCCCAGCTCATCGCCAGGTTCGTGCTTCTTGTCCCAGTGCGCTGGCCCCCAATAGGTGTAGAGGCTGAAGCCGCCAAAGCCGTTGTAGGCATTGTAGGTGTTAGTCGCGAGCTGGAGAAGAATTTTGGCCTCGCGGCCGGGATGCGATGAGCGCACTACAAAGAACATGCGGTTGCCTTGCGTCTCACCCGATCGCGTCCACGCCTCGTAGCAGCCGCTAGCCCACGACTCGGGGATCTTTACCGAGAAGGTCGCCGGCCAGTCGCACCCATGCGAACTGGCGTGCTTGGGAACAGGATGCTGCCAGGCAGGAATTCCCTTCTTGCTCCAGACTACTTTGCGTTGCGAACCGATCCGAGCGATTTCGACATCGACTTTCGCGGTGTCGGTGGAGAGATGGAACGTGACTTCTTCCCCCGCCACGTAGCTGCGCTTCCCGGGATAGCCGTGGATGAAAGGCTCAGCCTTCGCAGAGATGGGCGTGAAAAGGAGAATCGCCAGTATGGCTATGTAGAATGAATCCATCCTCTTAGACCACTTTGGACCAACCGTGTGAATGGCGCCATCCACTCCAGATCCCGGGCTAAGTTGTTCATTGGCTGCATTTACTATGGCATCAACTTCCAGTTGGGTTATGTCGCCGAGTTGGAGGGTGATG
>JAPKCC010000141.1 GCA_028823105.1 Phycisphaerales bacterium
TTCCAATTCGGGTTCATTCGCGGCCCCCGGGTCGTTTTGACGACGTCATGCCAGTCGATCTCTCAGGGAGAGGTCAGTCTGGCGGAGATGGTTCGGAGCCCTTTTTGGGAGAGTCCCCCGACCGCTTCCTGAAATCAAAGTACTCGTCATGGAACCGTGGCGCCAACCTAAATATCCCATCTTTCCCATTTTATCAGACGAGGGGGCATTCTGGCCGGCGGAAAAGCATTGGCACGGTCGCTAGAATCTCCCTTCCCGTCATTTCAGAACCGATTCTCCGAGGTCTCCATGTCTCACGAAGTCAACAGCATCGCCGTCATCGGCGCCGGGACCATGGGTTCCGGCATCTCCCTCATCGCCGCCACCAGCGGGATCGACGCTTTTCAGGTGGACGTCTCCGCCGAGCAGTTGGAGCGAGCGAAGGGGTACCACGCCAAAGTTCTCAATCGAAACGTCGAGAAGGAACGGATGACCGAGGATGAGAAGGTCGCCGCACTGGCGCGGATCACCTACGTCGACAGCATGGATGCGGCAAAGTCAGCCGACTGGGTCGTCGAAGCCGCGACCGAGAATCCCGAGATCAAGGCGAAGTTGTTCGCAACCATGCGGGCGACGTTCCCCGACCACGCCGTGCTCGCGACCAATACCAGTTCGATCTCCATCACGAAGATCGCGACCGCGACCGGAGATGCCGCGGACCGCGTCGTGGGAATGCATTTCTTCAATCCGGTTCCCGTGATGAAGCTGGTCGAGGTCATCAAGGGCCTTGCCACCAGCGACGAAACTGTCGCGCGCACCGTGGCGCTGGCTGAGCGGATGGGCAAGACGCCGATTTCCGCGAACGACCGGGCGGGCTTCGTCTCGAATCGCGTGCTCATGCCGTTGATCAATGAGGCATTTTGCGCATGGATGGAAGGCGTCGCGGAACCCGAGGCGATCGACGAGATCATGAAACTCGGCTGCAATTTTCCGATGGGACCACTTCGCCTCGCCGACTTCATCGGGCTCGACGTCTGCCATGACATCATGATGGTCCTGTATCGCGAACTCGGAGACCAGAAGTTCTTCCCGTGCCCGTTGCTCCGGCAACTGGTGACCGCGGGCCGACTCGGGGATAAGTCCGGGCACGGCGTCTACAACCATGCTCGCTGATCCGGGAGAGTTCCGGTCGAGCGATACGAATCGTGAGCACCGTCAGGCCGCCCAGTCGGCGAGCAGCCATGCCAAGTCGCTCCCGTTGACCTGGCCATCGCCGTCGAAGTCACCGCCGAATTGACCGGCCGTTCCCCAGAGCGCCATAAACAGCCCGAGATCGTTTCCGTCGACCCGGCCATCGCCGTTGAGGTCACCGGTCGTCGACTCGCAGGAGTCTGGAACGCCGTTGGCGTCCGAGTCGTCGATCAGACCTTCCCCGATTTCCCAGGCATCCAGCATGCCGCTCGAATCACAATCGTCGAGTGGGAACAGCAGCACGCCGCCAGCGTCGGTCCTCCCCCCGGGGAAGTCCATTCTCGGTGCCGTCATCAGGACCTGATCGCCGTCAAAGCTGCCGGAGATGCCGAAGTAGTCACGCTCGGCGGGGTTGTCCGGCCGGAGTCGGATCGCGGCACTCCATTGCACGCCCACTCGCTGATGGATCCACCCGCCGCCGGCTTCGTACGCGTCATCAAGGGTGGCGCGGTAGCCGCCGACCAGTAGCCTGGATCCATCAGGATTGAGAATGCAGGGGAATCCGAAGCCCTTGACGCCCTCCGGAGCGGTCGGCCCAAAGGATTCTTCGAATATCGGCGTCGCGCCATTCATTCGATAGAGATGTACGGCGCCAACATCGGTCCCGAAGGTGTCCTCGAAGGGGGCGCCGACGGCGAGCCGATCGGCCTCCAGATCGATCCATTCTCCGAAGACCTGATAACGATCTGGTTCGACGGGCACCAGCACTCTGTCCAGAACCCATTGATCGCCGATGAACTGGTGGAGCGCGACACCCCCGTGCCGGAATCCGATTTCGCCGACCAGCCCGGAGGCGGATGCCGCCAGGACGTTGTTTTCGACGTCGAGGCTTCGTCCGAAATACGCCGCAACGTTCATTCCTGGCAATCCGAGACGCTGATGCACGGTCCAGGTGTCATCGCTGCGTCGGAAGATCCAGACGCCGCCTTCGGTTTCGTCCTCCAGCGACTCCATAAACGCCCCGATCATGACTTCGTTGGTGCTTCGACCGAAGCAGGCGGAGAGTCCGAACAGGGCGTTGGGATTCTCGCCGAAGGGGACCAGCAGTTTGGCCTCGTGCGTCCACTCGTCCTCGATGAGTCGATAGATGTACGCCGAGCCCGACCAGAATCCACGATCGTCGTCCCCGGGTGATCCGATGATCATGGTGTCGTCTTGGATGACCACCGGGAGTCCAAAGTGATCGCCCGGGATGCCGTCCTCCGCCATCAGCGTCTGGTGGGGGATCCACTCTGAACCGACTCTTTGGAAGACGTGAACGGAGCCCGCGGCGGATATCCCGGCATCTTCATCAGCGCCGATGGCGAGCCAATCTTCGTCGATGTGGATTCGATTTCCGAAGGTGGCACCAGCGGTTGGCGTGGATGCCGTGAGGATCTGATTCGGTGTGATGTCTCCAGCGGTCGCCGTCGCGGTCACGAGACTCGCGAGGGTCAGCCGGAGGGGAAGCGGCCAGGCCGATGGGGCAGCAGGATCGAGGTCGCGCATGTCATGACTCCATCAGGATCGCCGTGGACCCCGAACGACGGATGAGCTCTTCCTCGACTTGTCGCCGTCCGAAAACATCGCCGGACATCGAGGTCAGGAGTCGTGGCAGGCAGGTTTCGCTCGGGGAAGGCGACACTCTGGGGTGAATACCCCCTAAATCCCGATCGATGAAAACGTGATCGTGGCCCTTGTCGCGGATAACATGGAGTTGGACTCGCAATCACCCACGGATACTTTTCGAGAATGAGCACGATTCAACCTTCCAAGTCGCCCGAACGTCCGCCGGCCGAACGGCCGGATCCAGAGACGGTCACGCTGTCTGGTTACGAGATTGAGACCGTCTACGGTCCCGAGTCGGTCCGAACGGTCGATCCTCAGGACCCCGGAAAAGCCGACGCTCGAATCGCCGAGCCGGGGGAGTTCCCCTTCACTCGCGGCGTGCATCCAACCATGTACCGATCACGGCTCTGGACCATGCGGCAGTTCGCTGGTTTCGGATCGGCAGATGACACCAACGCGAGGTTCAAGTATCTGCTCAAGAATTCGAAGGGGACCAAGGCGAACACCGGCCTCTCGACCGCGTTCGATCTCCCGACGCTCATGGGCAGAGATTCCGATGATCCACTGTCGGCTGGCGAGGTTGGGCGATGCGGCGTTGCGATCGACACCATCGACGACATGCACCGGCTCTACAAGGACATTCCGGTCGATCAGGTGACGGTGAGCCAGACGATCAACGGACCCGCTTGCGTGATCTGGGCGATGTACCTGGGCATGGCGAGAGAGCGTGACATCGACTGGAAAGATCTCGGAGGAACCCTTCAGAACGACATTCTGAAGGAGTTCCACAGTCAGAACGAGTTCATCTACCCCCCGGAAGCCAGCGTAAAACTCGTGGTCGACACGATCGAGTACGCGATGAACCATGTTCCCAAGTGGAACTCGATTTCAATCTCCGGCTATCACATCCGCGAGTCCGGGTCGACCGCAACGCAGGAGCTTGCGTTCACGCTCCGGGACGGCATGGAATACGTTGAAGCCGCGATCGCCCGCGGCCTCGATGTCGATCTCTTCGCACCTCGGCTCTCCTTCTTCTTTAATAGCCACAACGAATTCTTCGAGGAGATCTGCAAGCTGCGGGCGGCTCGAAGAATCTGGGCGACCGCGATGAAGGAGCGATTCGGCGCGAAGAACGAACGATCTTGGTGGATGCGGACCCACGTTCAGACCGCGGGTTGTTCACTGACCGAACAGCAACCGTTGAACAACATCGTTCGAGTGGCCTTCCAGTCCCTCGCCGGCGTTCTCGGTGGTTGCCAGAGTCTCCACACGGACTCGATGGATGAGACGCTTGGCCTTCCGACGGAGACTGCGGTACGAGTGGCCCTTCGGACCCAGCAGATCCTCGCCCACGAGACTGGCGTTCATCGAACCGTCGATCCACTCGGCGGTTCTTGGTTCGTCGAAGCGCTCACCGACCAGATGGAAGCTGACGCGAACGAAATCGTCGCCACCATCGACGACATGGGGGGCGTTGTTTCCGGAATTCACAAGGGGTACTTCCGGCGAGCGATCGCCGAGGCGAGTTACCGCACGGGGCAGGAGATGGAAGCCGGAGATCGGATCGTGGTGGGAGTCAACGCCTACACCGATGGCAACGAGAGCCACCAGGTCGAGATCCTGCAGATTCCTCATACCGTTGAGACCGTCCAGTGCGATCGGTTGGAAGCCTATCGAAGGGATCGGGATGAGTCGGCGGCAGAGTCGGCGCTCGAGTCGATTCGGACCGCCGCGCGAGGCGGCGAGAACGTGATGGACTCATTGGTCGAAGCGTCCATGGTTCGTTGCACGCTCGGCGAGATGGTTCAGGCGTTGGGTGACATCTACGGTCGATATACGGGCGGCCCCGAGTGGTGACGCCGAGTGGGCAGAGGCGCTGCGCCGCCGGGTTCGATTGAACGTGGATCGGATGGATCGGATGGATCGGATGGATCGGATGGATCGGGTCGATCGCGTCGATCGGGATGTTCACTTCGAAAAGAGGATCGTCCTCAGAAGTCACTTCGATGCCTTTTTCAGTCGACCACAACACTCCAAATTGAAAATCCTCGAATTTCTGGTGAGAATGCAAAACGGCTGAAATGCCGTTTCAAGCCACATTTCAATAGCGCAAAGATGACCGCGGAGAGTCAAAAGAACGGAAAATATCCGGTTCTTGACCGCTATGGATCGGGTTTTGATCAATTCATGATTGTCGGTCGTCGCTCACTCTTGATCTTGAATTCGCGTGAATGTTTTTCCGCGGGTTGCAGATTTCGCGTAGAATCCGCCGCTCGATGCTGAGTCTGGATGGCCAGATACATCGAAAATCCGAGTGCAGATCCGCCCTGATGGTCGCTTTCGGAAATCACTTTGCAGGGCAGAGATCACGCTCATGAAGCTTTTTGTTGGAAACCTCCCGTTCAGCGCTACTGAAAACGACATTCGCGACGCCTTCGAGGCTCATGGCGAAGTGTCCGATGTTGCGGTCATCACTGACCGCGAAACCGGTCGTCCTCGAGGCTTTGCCTTCGTCGAGATGTCCGACTCCGGCCAGGCCAACGCGGCCATCGAAGCCCTCAACGGCACCGACCTCGGTGGCCGTTCCATCAACGTCAACGAAGCACGTCCGCGTGAAGATCGTCCCCGAACCGGTGGCGGTGGTGGCGGCGGCGGCGGCGGCTACCGCGGTGGCGGTGGTGGCGGCGGCGGCGGCGGCGGCGGCGGCGGTCGTG
>JAPKCC010000142.1 GCA_028823105.1 Phycisphaerales bacterium
ATTCGACGCTGACATCCCACGACGCCTCCGAGCGGCCGTCTACGGTCCGCATTCGAGTCGAAGCGATCGCGGCACCACACGCTTGCTTCAGGGCAAGTCGTCATCATCGAGATCACCAATGTCATCGATGGCGTTGATGTCGGTGGCCGGCCACCCGGGGATGACCGCCGCGGTGCGCACCACCAGCGTCCGCGCTCGATGCCGCAACTGCAACCCACTCGGTTCGATCGAGGCCAACAGGAAGAGCGATACCACCCGCATCCCGCTGGTCAGGAACATGATTCCGGCGTACCCCGCGGTCATGGTTCCCAACCATTCCAGAACCCCACCACCGATGAGGCTTCCCACGGTCATCACGGTGGCCAGCGCCAGTTGGTAGACGGTCATGATCGGGGTGCGTTTGTCCTCCGGAATGGTGTCGAAGACCAGTAGGAATGACCCCGTCTCCCAGCACGCCCAGCCGAATCCCACGTAGACCTGCAGCAGAACCAGCCACCAGAGTTGATCCGAGATCAACCAGAACATCGCCGCCGGCGTGGTGAGCGCCGCCCCGAGCCAGAGCACCTTGCCGGGACCGAACTTCTTGGTGAGTCGACCCACCAGCGGAAGGAAGAGGATCTTCGAGCCGAACGTCCCGGCTTGCACGCACATGATCTGCCAGTATTCGAGCCCCAGCGTCTCGCGCATGTACGGACCGAAGAACGGTGCGGTCACGAAGACACAGAGAAAGAACGCCAGCATGTACAGCAGCAGGCCTCGGGTGCGCCGATCCGCGAACAGTCGACGAATCGTGCCGGGCGTTGGCGGTTCGATCTGTTTTGCCAGACCAGGATTGGGCTCGCTGTGTTTCGAGAGCAGGACGGCGGAGATCGTCCTTGCCAACGCGGCGATTCCGAACACCACTGCGAAGGCGATCAACGGAAGACCCGCCTGTTCACCGATCTGGAGAATGAGACCGGCCATCAGGCCGATCCCGAGGAACCCCTGGATCCATCGACTGCGAGCGGTCCAGAAGTGAGACCGGATCCCCTGCGGCACCAGCGACGTGAACCAGGTCTGCCACGGAGGCCCGGTCATGTATCCGCTGGCCCAGTAGATCGAGATCACGATGTAGAGCACCCAGATCGGCATGGATCCGACGTACGCCCCGATCACCAGTGGAATCAGGGAGACGGCCTGGATCGCCGCGAACATCCAGACCCACCGCCGGAGGGAGCCCATCTTGCGAACGCCCCATGGCGTCACCAACTGGACCAAAGCTCCGATGAACATCGGCACCGTCGCCAACAGCCCGCTGGTCACCTCGCTATATCCGAGTGCCAGGGCGAAGAGAACGAATTGCCATTCGCCCGCCCCGGTCATCAGTGAGAAGCAGACCCCGTCGCCGACCAAAAGTCGGAGATCACGTCGTCGGCGATGGACGGAGGCCAGGGACATCTGCGTAGTGTCACCGGCAGCGACCTTTCCATCCACTGATCCGGGTTCTTTCTGGCGACCCCACCCCAGAATGACGATGAAAAGTGCACCTGAAACTCGCCGCTCCAGTCCGAGGTTCTCATGCTCGCTGGCATCTACGCCGTTCTCGGAATCTCAGCCCTCGTCGCCGCGTACTTCGGCGTGGGAATCGCCGTCCGCGTGTGGTCGCAGAACCGTTCCGCGAAATTGCGTGGCTCCGGGGTTCTGGCCATCACCTACGACGACGGACCCAGCCCCGAACTCACCAACAAGATCCTCGACCTTCTGAAGGAATTTGATGCCAAAGCCACGTTCTTTGTCATCGGCCGAGATGCAGAGGCTCATCCGACCGTGATCGAGCGGATCGCCGCCGAAGGACATACCGTCGGCTGGCACTCGATGACCCATCTCAATCAATGGAAGACCTCGCCACTTCGAGCCTGGCGGGATACAACTCGCGTCCCACCAATATTGACGAGTGGTTCCACACGAGCGAAGGTCTATCGGCCGCCATATGGAAAATTGAATCTGCTCACGGTTCTCGCCTTCTTGAAGCTCCGGCTCTCTTCTGTTCACTGGACGCTGGTCAGCGGCGATACCTATCCGGAAGTGCCCGACGTCGATGACGTGGTCAAAGCGCTCGACAATGCCGGAGGTGGCATCATCCTCATGCATGACATGAAGAGAAGCGGCCCTGACGCCGAAGAACGGAACCGATTCGTGCTCGGTCTTACTCGATCGATTCTCGAACTGCGCCGACAGCGCGGTTGGAAACTTGCTTCAGCAACCGACGTATGACGAAACCAGAGATGCCAAAAACTCCAGATTCTCGACCAAAAGTCCTTGCGATTGCCTCCGGCGGTGGCCACTGGGTCCAGCTGATGAGGCTCCGTCCCGCCTTCGCCGATGCGGCGGTCACGTTCGTCACCGTCCGGCCGTCGTATCAAAGCGACGTCCCCGGTGAAGACTTCCGGGTGATCCCTGACGCAACCCGCTGGAACAAGTTCAAACTGCTGCTGATGGCCGCGAAGATCTTCTGGATCGTGGCCACGGTGCGGCCCGATGTGGTGGTGTCGACCGGTGCTGCACCCGGGTACTTTGCGATCCGATTCGGAAAATGGTTCCGTGCCCGGACCTGCTGGATCGACTCGATTGCAAACGCCGAAATACTTTCCCTGTCCGGCCAGCAGATTCGCCCCCACGCATCGATCGTGCTTACCCAATGGCCCCACGTTGCCGAGGCCAGTGGCGTTGAATTCGCGGGGAGCGTCCTGTGATCTTGGTCACCGTCGGATATCAGATGGCCTTCGACCGCCTCGTTGACGCGGTTGATCAATGGGCGGCCGAGCATCCGGACGCCGAGATGTTCGCTCAGATCGGTCCCAGCGAACTTCGCCCGAAGAACATGCCGTTCACCGCGTTCATGGAGCCCGTCGAATTCACCCGACGAGTCGAAGCGTGTTCGGTACTCGTCGCGCACGCCGGTATGGGATCGATTCTGACTGCCCTTCAGTTCGGCAAGCCGATCCTGGTGATGCCCCGGCATGCCGCCAGAGGCGAGACTCGCAACGATCACCAGATCGCCACTTCACGGCGGCTGGGCGAACGACCGGGAATCGAAGTCGCGATGGACGAGACCGAGATCGCCGACAAGTTGGATCGGCTCGCAAGCCTCGAGGCGCCGCCGAAGATCTCGAATGTGGCATCGCCGGAACTCATCGCCAGACTGCGCGGGTTCGTCGCCGGCCAGGGGTGACCCCGCAACGCCAGACTCCGCCGCCATCAAGTCACGAAACGTGTGGGCCGAAGCTCTCGGGCACCGGGGCCTCGATCCGTCGGCCTTCGACTGAAATCCACCAGGCATGCAGCATCATGCGCTCGCCTTCCGGCCCGCCGTAGAGCTCATCCCCGATCAGTGGCGCACCGAGGAATGCCAGCCCCGCGCGGACCTGATGCCGTCGCCCGGGTCCCTGCAGATCGACCTCGACCACCGACCGACCCGGTCCCGGATCGTAGTCCTCGAGTTTCCACCAACGGCAGCGGCCACGGACGGTGTGGTCGCCATCTTTGGTGACCTTCACCTTCTTTGAGCCCTTGTATCGACTGTTAAAATGCAGGACGAACTCACCCTTGCGGTGACGGAGCCGCCCCGCGGTGACGGCCAGATACCGCTTGTCGATTCCGCCGTTGCGGAGCTGCTCCTGCAGGACCCCGCTGGCTTCGAAGGTCTTCGCCACGACCAGACAACCGCTGGTACCTCGATCCAGCCGGTGGATCAGACCGGCCTCTGGAAGATGTTCGGCCTCGGAATCGCGTTGTCGCAACCATTTTTCGACGCTTCGCTCGCCACGTGCATCACCCTTGCCAATGACGGAGTGCCATCCGCTCGGTTTGTTCAGCACAAGGAACTCTTTGTTTTCGAAAATGACCACCGGAATCTGTTCGCTCATCCCGCGGCCGTTCCACGGCGAGCCGCGATGAAGGACCGAATGCCGAGGATCAACAGAATCAGACAGAGCGCCGACATGGCGATCATCGTCCCGCTCTTCGAGTCGAACTCGAATCCGTTCTTGATCGAGGTGGGAATCAGGCGACGAAGAGGCGCGATGAAGCCCACCAGCGCGAAGACCATCGCGACATGCATGGCGATCTTCCTGGCGCACTTGTGGAGCCCGATCAATCCACAGAGCAGAATCGGCACGCCGGCAAATGCGGGGATGAGCGCGGTGACGCTGCGGTTGCCCGCATCCGCGAACAGGAAGTACGCGATCAATCCGAGTCCGATCAACAGCAGCGAGAAGATAATGACGATTCGAGGCATGGGCTTAGCTCCAGCAAACGCGGTTCAGGCGATCATGAGGTAGACGAACATAAGACCGGTGAAAAGGGCGCCGATACCCATCAGAATCACCCCGCCCTTTTCGCCTGGCGTCATGCAAGCCTCCGGAGAACCCGCGGGACGTCGTTTCGCCAGATGAAGGATGGCGCCAGCGATGAGAAGGATGACCGGAAACGCGATCAGAAGAAAGGCGTCCTGGTCCGCGGTCTTCGCCGATGATCCGACGTCGCCATCCACCGGGATGGTCTCGATGGCGGTTTCGGCACCTTCCGCACTGTCCTGCACGGGTCGCATCGAAGCAACGGGAAAGAGATGATTCAAAGGTCGATCCTCCTGATACATGCATGAGACATGCTGAGACATGGGACGAATCGAGAGGGTACCGGAAACGACCGGCCGCCATGACCTCCAGCCAGGGACGCAGAGCACCTCAAGGGCGGTTCTCGAACCCGCCGGACCGGCCATTGGAACCCCTTGAGAGTCGAGCCTCGAGCAGGGACCGGCTAGAATGCCACTCGTCCGACGACCCGATTCCAGGAAGAAGCCCGACGAGCGGGCAGCCTCGTATCCCCGACATTCACTCAGTGCGAATCGGACTGGCCGTTGAACGGCCCCTGATTCGAAGTCGCGAAAGCACCGACCATGCCTTATTACACGACCCTCGGCCAACTCCCTCGAAAGCGACACGTCCAGTTCCGACGCCCCGATGGCGCGCTGTACTCGGAGGAGGTCTTCGGTACCGAAGGTTTCGTGGGACCGACCTCGACCATCTACCACATCCATCCTCCGACCCAGGTCACCGGCTGGAAGACGCTTTACAGCACGAAGCCGAAATACGTCGAGACGGAAACACTGCGGATGCGGCATCTCGCATCTGCCGCGATGCCGCCGAAGGGCGATCCGATCACCGGACGCGTGGTGGTCATGGGCAATGCCGACGTCGAAATGTCCATCTGCGTGCCGTCGGACTCGATGGACTACCACTACAAGAACGGCCAGGGCGACGAGTGTCTCTTCGTGCACTACGGAAGCGGCACCGTCCACAGCCAGTTCGGAACCCTGACCTTCGGACCGAAGGACTACATCGTGATTCCCAAGGGGACCATCTACCAGATGGTCTTCGACGAGACGCCAGAAGGCGATCCGAATCCGAAGTTCATCGTCTTCGAAAC
>JAPKCC010000143.1 GCA_028823105.1 Phycisphaerales bacterium
CGAGCCTGCCCGAACCTGGCTGCTCGCCCATCTCAATTATCCCATTGAACCTGATGAAAGCGGGCAGGTTCTGGACGATCGTCTCAAGAGATTGGCGGACCGCGATATGACCGTGGCGTTCTGTCCTCGAGCCAGCGCCTTCCTCGGTCACCCCCGAGGGGGTCGGCAATCGCACCGATGGCGTGACTTTCTCGACGCCGGAATCGACGTGGCGCTGGGGACCGATGGCATGCCTTGTTTGGATACTCCGGACCGTCTTTCCGTGCTTGATGAGATGCGAGTTCTCGCCGCTTCCGAAGGGGAATTCGACCCCTGCAGGCTCTTTCGCATGGCGACGACCGCCGGCGCCAAGGGCCTTGGACTCGACCCGAGCGCCGTCACCCTTGAACCTGGACCATTGGCGGGGCTTCTCGCTATTCCCGGAACCGGGGAGGATCCGATCCGTGATCTGTTCACTCGATCAGACGCGCCACGTTGGTTGCTTGCACCGGATCGGGCGGCTTTTGGGGTTCCTAAAAGGGGAGGCGTACCATCCCGGTCCCGGCGGTGAATGATCCATGGCGTTCCGAGCGGCTAGCATGACCGTATGACCGCTCCCGATGACGAACTCGATCTCCAGGCCGCGCTGGAAAAGAATGCGCCGTACCCGATGGAGGCGTTCGCATTCGTCCGCGAAGGACTCGACCATACGGTCAGGCGACTTCACGGCGATATGCCAGAAGGCCCGATCGACGAGGAAGAGATCCATGACCGCCATGTGGACGGCAGCGAGTTGAGCCTTGGGCTTCTGAACTTCTCGATTCGAAAATACGGCCTCATGGCCGACACGGTCTTGGCTCACTGGAACATCACCCGGACCGACGATTTCGGTCGAATCGTCTTCGCCATGATCGAACAGGGACTGATGAGCAAGACCGACCAGGACGATCTTGAGGACTTCTTCGGGGTCAGACCCTTCTCCACCGCCTTCTCGCCAGGCACGGTGAAGGAGGCTCTGATCGAGATTCGTCTGGAAGAACGCTCGGCCGATCGCAGTGGCGGCTAATCTGCCCGCGTGAGCACCCAACCCCAGAACTCAGATTCGACGGACCCGTCCACGCCTTCGCAGGACGAACCGGCGTTCGCCCGCCTCCATGTCTGGCAGATCCAGTCGGTCCGCGACGTGATGCTGGTCGTCACGGTGCTGGCCATCCTCTGGCTCGGCTACGCGATGAGCGCGATCACCGTCCCCCTGCTGGTCGCATTGGCACTCGCCTATCTGTTCGAGCCCCTGATCGAACGGCTGCAACGACGGTTCCATTGTTCGCGAACCATTTCAGTGGCAGTGATCCTGGGCTTCTTCCTGACCGGCGTCATCGTGATCGTGGTTCCCACGGTTCTTTTGGTGGTGAGTCAGACGGGGTCGTTCATCGCGAACGCGGGAAGTGGTCGCTACGCCGATCTCTTCGACAAGGGGACGGCGTTGCTCCCCGAGAACATGCGGAATCAGGCCCAAGACGGCAAGGTTTGGATCGAAGAGAAACTGCCATGGTCTGCGAAGGTCTTCGGCGACGACGATAAGACGGCGACGGTTCCAGCGGAGCAATCCTCCGCAATCAAAGAATCCGGGTCCGAGGCCATCGCCGAATCCACTTCGGGCGATTCCACCACCGGTGATCCGAAGACGAATGAAGAGGCGAGTGCGAACGAGGAAGAGGAACGCCTTCAAGAAATGGTGCGAGATGAAGTCGCTCGGCAACTTTCAGGCGGAGTCTTCGATCCTTCGGCCGGGCTGTCGAGCTCAGGCGAGACCGCGCGGTCGGGCGTGCAGAGCGGATTTGGATCGGCGGCATTGGGATTCGTGGGGGCTGGCGCGCGTCGAATCTGGGCGTTCGCTCTGGGGTCCATCGAACTCGGACTGCTGGTCTTCTTGGTCCCGTTCTACTTCTTCTACTTCGCCACCTGCTATCCGAAGGTGTTGCGCTTCGGACGAGAATTGATCCCGGAGAACCGCCGGACGCGGGTCTTCCATCTGGTGCGGGAAATGGACAAGGCCGTGGCCGGATTCGTCCGCGGCCGACTGGTGATCAGTGCGATTCTTGGCACAATTTTCGCCGTGGGATGGTTCATCGTCGGGGTTCCGTATTCGCTGGCCCTCGGGCTGCTGATCGGAATCTTCTGCGCGGTTCCCTACCTCTCGGCCATCGGTGTCCCGATCGCCGTCACCCTCCTCGCGGTCGAGCAGTTCTCGGTTCCTGACGCGGAGCGAATGGCCTGGTGGGGGATCCTGTTCTGGCCGATCCTCGTCTATGGAATCGGTCAGTCACTCGATGATTGGGTCCTTACGCCGTTCATCCAGGGCAAGGTCACCAATCTGAATCCAGTGGCCATCGTGGTGGCGGTGCTCGCCGGAGGCTCTCTAGCCGGACTCTACGGAATGTTGCTGGCGGTTCCGGCCGCGGCGTGCGTCAAGATCATCCTTCGCGATGTCTTCATGCCGCGCATCCACGCCTGGCGCGAAGGTCGAGCCTCGGATCCGTTGCCTGGCGGCTGAATCGAGGTCTTAGCGACGCTTGCCTTTTTTGCGTTGCTTGTAGCCGGTCTTCAAGCTCAGGGTCTTGGTTGTCCCCTTGGTCCCGAGTCCTGGCATGCCAGGCATGCCAGGCATGCCGCCTCCGCGGGCCATCTCCCGTGCGGCGCCGATCTTGCCCTTCATGCCCATCCCGGACACCTGCTGGGTCATCTTCTGCACCATCTCGAACTGCTTCACGAGCCGATTGACTTCGTTGGGCTGCGTGCCGCTTCCGCGGGCGATCCGGCGGTTCCGACTCTTGCTGAGGAGTTTTACGTTCTCGCGTTCGTCGAGCGTCATCGAGTGAACCATGCCCTCGAGCCGATTGAACTGGGCATCGTCGATCTCGACGTTCTTGAGCGCCGAACCGACGCCCGGGAGCATGCCGAGCAACTGCTTCATCGGCCCCATGCGGCGAAGGGTCTTCATCTGCTTGAGGAAGTCGTTCATGTCCAACTTGCCTTTGGCAAGTTTTTCCGCCATCTCCTCGGCTTCTGCCTCGTCAACCTCTTCGCGGGCCTTCTCGACGAGGCTGACCACGTCGCCCATGCCGAGAATTCTTCCGGCGATCCGCTCGGGATGGAACTCCTCGAGTGCGTCGAACTTTTCTCCGATTCCGATGAACTTGATTGGGGCGCCAGTCACCTGCTTGACGGAGAGGGCGGCGCCACCTCGGGTGTCCGAGTCAAACTTCGTCAGGATCACGCCATCGATCGCAAGTCGCTCGTGGAACGCCTTCGCACTGTTGACCGCATCCTGGCCGGTCATTGCATCGACCACCAGGAGCACCTGGTGAGGCGTGAGCATTCGATTGATCGACTCGAGTTCCTTCATCAGCTCGTCGTTGACATGGAGTCGACCCGCGGTATCAAGGATGACCGCATCGAAGTTCTCCTTCCGGCCTCGTTCGATGCCTCTTCGACAGACCCCAACGGCCGCACCGACTGCCTTGCCATACTCAGCGCATCGGTCTGGTTCGCCGTGGAATGCGGCCTCGCCGGACCCGGGGCCATTGGTCTCCACACCCTCGACGGTGATCCGAAGCTGCTCGACCGCAGCGGGCCGCTGAAGGTCGGCGGCCACGACGAGCACCCGCTTACCCCGCTTCTTGAGCAGGGCCGCCAGTTTGCCGCAAGTGGTCGTTTTTCCGCTTCCCTGAAGTCCGCACATCATGAAGACAGTCGGGCCCGGATCCACCATCATCAGATGCGTGTCGACCGGACCCATCAGATCGATGAGTCGTCGATTGACGATCTCGATCATCTGCTGCCCGGGTTTGAGGCTCTCGACGACCTCCTGCCCAATGGCATCCTCAATGACGTCGGCGCAGAACTGCTTGACGACATCGAGGTGTACGTCCGCTTCGAGCAAGGCGGTACGAACCTCTTGCATCGCTTCGCGAACGTTTGATTCGGAGATCCGGCCTCGGCCGGAGAGACCGCGAAAGGCGGCGTTGAAGCGATCGGAGAGGGCATCGAGCATCGAGGCGTCCGCTGGTCTCTGAAAAAGGGAGTGAATCGGCTGAGTGCCCGATGGGTGCAGGACCCGATCCAGGCGCGAAGAGGCAAAGTATACCGATCGCCACGCTTGACCCGGCCGGCTGAGACGCAGATCATGCTGATGCGATCTAGGTTCCATCGATGTCGGATCGCCCGGAGGATCTCATGACGCACCCGATACTCGCCGGGCTTCGCCCGCTTCTCGCCGCCCACAAGGACGCCTACCGTCGCTGTTTCGGGCGGATCACCGCCATCGCGATCTTGGGCCTCGCGACGCTCGCGACCGCCAGCACGCAGGCTCAGACCGGTCTGGGACGTGGAAGCGGCGATCGACCCGATTCTCTCGCGATCGGACCCGTCGAGGTCTCACCGGCCACTCAGGCCGCCGCCGATGCGGAAGGCCGGGGCGTAGCGCTCGCCAGAATTCAGGAATCGCTCGAAGAACGACTGAGTCTCGCAATGGCTCAGACCAGGAAGTTCACCCTCGTCACCCGGGCCCGGCTCGACACGGTTCTGGCCGAACAGAGCCTCGCCGCCTCGGGATTCGTGAATGCCGACGATCCGAATGCGGCAAAGGCCCTGAAGATCGCGGGGGTGCAGTGGATGGCGGTTCCTCGGATCGTCGACTTCGAAGACATCACCCGAACCCGTCGATTCGAAGGCATCGAACGCACCGTCGCACGCCGGACCATCCGAATCGGACTGGCCGTACAAATCCTCGATACCACGACCGGGGTCGTGGGCGAAACGGCCAGCGTGGTGGTGGAACGCACCGACTCCGCGGACGAGAACGACCGGGCTCTGCCGACCGGCGGCGACGCGACGAATCGATTGCTTGATTCGATGGCGGAAGAGGCCGCAAATCAAATCGCCTGTCGAATGCTCGATGTCGCGTACCCCGCCTCGGTACTTTCCGTCGCCAACGACATCGTCACCTTCAATCGCGGGGATGGTGGATGCGTGAGTACCGGACAGACCTGGATTCTCTCGCATCGCGGCGAAGCGCTGATCGATCCGGACACTGGTGAAACCCTCGGATTCGACGAGCAGGAGACCGGCGCCGTGGAAGTCACCATGGTCAGTGCGAAACTGGCTCGCGGTCGAATCAGCGCGGGCAACGCGTCGCGGGGAGACCTCATTCGCCCCGCGCCTGCAGGCTGGACGGCACCGTCGACCTTCGCGGCCGTCGATTCGCAACCAGTGGCATCGCCGACCGCCGCACCCGAGGCGAGGCCAGAAAAATCCTCCAAGACGCCCAAAGAGACACTCGCGGCACTCGGCCCCGTCGCGGTGGTGGTGCAAGGGAACGTTCCGGG
>JAPKCC010000057.1 GCA_028823105.1 Phycisphaerales bacterium
TCGATGGACCGCGTTCGTGGAGAGTCTCAGCGAGGGGGACCACGCCGTCGCCCCCGGCACAAAGGTCGCGTGGCTCACCGGCGGCAGTGCCGCGGACGCCGACCACCTCGACCTCGCCACGACCGGGTTGGAACTCGACGGCGAGGTTCTCGTCGTTGAAGCACTGTCGTTAGAGTTCGCACGAGGGTTCATCGAGAAGGCCACGGAAGCGGGTTGGCGGATGACGATTCCTCCAAAAGGCTGCCCGGTAGGCAGCGCGGGAATCAGGATCGAAGGCCGCCTCGCGGGAGTGCTCATCGACGCCGCCCCCGCCCGTTTTCTCTTCCGCGGTCCATCGCCGGGCGGGATCAAGCGCTCGGATCTAGAGTCCATTCATCTCGCGATCCAGAAGATCCATACCGAACTCACGGCGGCCGCGCCATGATGACGTGGATGAAATGGATGAGCATGGCCAAGCTGATCCGCGTCATTCGAACCGCCCGTCTCCGCGAGAAGCTTCGAACCCTGATCACGCGTCGACCACGAGCTTTGACCGGCGTCCTTCGGATCGATGCGGCCCAGATCAGAATGACTCCCGCAGAGACCGGACGCCGTGGAGAGCGTCTTGCCGCGGCGCATCTCGTCGAGCGTGGTCTTCGGATCGTGACGTTGAACCGTCGGGTCGCCGGCGTGGAGATCGATATCGTCGCCGCCGACGATGCTCGAAATGAATGGGTGGTCGTCGAAGTCAAGACCACGACAAGCGGGACGCCGGGTGAACGCCGAGTCGACCGGAATCGTCTGCGACGACTCGAACGTGCGGCAACGACCCTTGGTGTCGATCGAGCCGCCCGGATCATGATCGTCGCGGTCAGCCTTCGGGAAACACCGCCGGAAATTCGAATATTCGAGGAGTGACGCTATTCGAGGCGCGACATCGTTCGGAGAGATCTCAGAACACCTCGGTCTCGCGATGAGCCCATCACCCCAAAACCCACAGAACGGGTCGAGGATTACTTGACGAGGTATCGGAGCCGCGCAATGACCAGGAGCCGACGACGCATGTCTTCGATGTCCCCAGATACCCATCGATCCTTGAGGCTGTCGAGATACCGGTCCTGTTCCTGCATCAAGCGAACGTTGGACAGTTCGCTCTCAAGCGTGAATTGCACCGACGGGTCGTAGATCGTCTGTCCCGCCGGCCGCTCAATGCTCAGGATCGAGAACCAGGAGATGAACGACGTCTGCACCCACGGCTCGCTCAACTGCCCTGGCTTCAGCCCTTCGAGACGGCTCTTCACCGCACCGACCAGGCTGGTTCCCGCGAGGCCGTCCTTCGGCAGTTCCATCTCGAGCCAGAGGCCGTTGTCGGGAACCTCCATCGTCGAACAGACCGTCGCGAAATCCGCCCCGCCCGCAATCAGCGCCGTGGCTTGCTCGACCTTCTCCGTTTCACGGCCGCTATTGAAACGGACCCGGCCGATTCGGAGGACCGGCCGAGGGTTGAAGGTCGCGTAGTTCCGTCGGTAGGCCTGCTCGATGTCCCGCCAGGAGACGATGGCCCGAGGCTGCACCCGCTTCCGGAGCAGATCGCCCGCCAGCGCGACACTTCTTCGCTGCGCGAGGAACTCGTCGAAACTCATACCGAATTCCGCTTCGATGCTCTCGGACGCGGAATCCCGCGAACCGCCTCGACCTGCAATCGTGTCTTCTTGAACCGAGCGGAGCCACGCCAGCACGCCCTGCTGCTGATCGGCGCTCAACTTGCTTTCCGCTTCGGCGATGATCAGTTCCGAGTCGACGAACTCGTTGAATCGCCGGGTCACCAGCCGGTCCACATCGCGTACTGCCGTCGCCAGGGGCTGTTCGGAAACGATCCTAAGAATGCGGTCTTCGAGGGGAAGAAGAAATTCCTCGGCATAGACGGGACGGCCGTTGATCTGACCCACGAGGCTCTCGATGGGATATGGGACTCCCACCGGAACATTGACGGCCATGTTTCTTCGGGCGGAATCGATCCCTGAACCGTCCGTGATCACTTCGCTCCCTTCGGTGAAGGAACGCCCGTCGATCTTGACCGTTTCGGTCTCCTCAACGACTTGAAGCGTGCCCTCGGCTTCGGAAGCGGCATCAAGTGGTGACTCCTCCCCGATTACAGAGGAAGTGGTCGTCAGATCGGCTGGATCGAGCGTCTTCATGGGCTGCGATTCGATCCGAGGCCCACAACCCAGAACCACCAGCGGGACCATCCCCGCCATCAATCCATGCACCAGAGAAGCCACGATTCCTCGGGCCTTCGAGCCTCGGAGGATCGCGAGAGGTTGAAGAGGCGAGATCGTGGTCACGTTCGCATGCTAACCAGCCCGGAACCCGCCCGTCGAACACCTGAGCCGCGTACAATCTTCGGCTCGCTCGGCCTCGGAATTTGTCCCGTGGCCATCGCCGTTTTCCCCCCGGCCCCAAGATTCGGGCCCCAATCCGCCTTCGCGGAGGTAACCGATGACCGACGACACCCCACGCATTCACATCGACAGCGACTGGAAGGCCGAAGCACAGGCCGAAAAAGAACGCCTCGCCGAAGATGCGGCGACCAAACAGGCTTCCACGAGCGAGGCTCCCTTGGATCCGAACGCCGCTCCGGGACCTGAACTTCCGCCTGCCGATTTCAAAGGTCTGATGGGCGTGCTCGCCTCCCAAGCCATCATGGGTCTTGGTGCGTACACCGATCCCAAGACCGGCGGCGTGGTGATCGATCTTCCGGGCGCGAAGTTCGCGATCGACCTCCTGGCGATTCTGGAAGAAAAGACCGTCGGGAACATCTCTGAGGACGAAGCCGGCGAACTGAACAACATCCTGAACGAACTTCGATCGCGGTTCGTCCAGATCGCTCAACTCGTCGCCCAGCAGGCCGCTGCAGGCGTGGGCCCGGACGGCATGCCGGCAGGCGGCAACCCGGCCGACATTCCGAATCTCCGCATCGAGGAACCGTGAATCTCGAAACGTCTTGAATCGGCATTGCAGTCTGGTTTGTTCACGCACCGATTCCACTCGCTGAACCGCACCATGTATCGCATGTATCGCATGTATCGCATGTCTCGCCGCCTCACCCCCTGCACCACCCCTTGCAATAGGCCGCTTGAATTTTTTATTCCATCCGGCCCTTCGACGGAGATCCGCTCCACATGACGACCACGGGAACAAACCTTCCACTGCCCCAGCAGCGAGCCTTCGGAAAGACCAACCGAACGGATCGCTGGTGGCTCAAGCCGCTGCTGATTTTTCTCGGCTTCGGCGCGTTCGTGGTGTACTCCACTTGGGCCGCATTCCAGGGAACGAACTACTTCTACGGCGTCGGCGGTGCGGACTACCTCTCACCGTTCTACTCCCCGCTCCTCTTCGGCGTCGCCGAGGCACATCCGCTGATCTCGGTCGTCCCCGAAGGCGGCCGCCCCCCATGGTGGCCCGGATGGATGCCGTTCTCCACGGCATTCTTCATCCTCTGGGCACCCGGTGGATTCCGTTTCACCTGCTACTACTACCGCGGCGCCTACTACAAGTCGTTCTGGCTCGACCCGGTCAATTGCAGTGTCGGTGAACCCCGAAAAGGCTATCGGGGCGAGCAGAAGCTTCCGCTGATCCTTCAGAACATCCATCGCTACTTCCTATACGTGGCGCTGATCTTCATCATCATCCTGCTCTGGGACGCGATGAAGGCATTCTGGTTCACTGATCCCGAGGGCATCGGCCACTTCGGAATCGGCCTCGGGTCGATCATCATGCTTTGCAACGCCGTCTTCCTCGGTTGTTACACCTGCGGCTGCCATTCGCTCCGCCATCTGATCGGCGGACGCAAGGACTGTGGCACTTGTTCCGGACCGAGTGGCAAGGCCTACTCCTGCGTGAGCGGCCTCAACAGCAAGCACATGATGTGGGCCTGGATCAGTTTGTTCTGGGTGGGTTTCACCGACTTCTACATCCGGATGTGCGCCGCCGGCATCTGGTCTGACCCGAGGTTCTTCTGATCATGAACGGTTACACCACGCACGAATTCGATGTGCTCGTCATTGGCGCCGGTGGCGCAGGCCTTCGCGCCGCCATCGAGGCGAGCGGAACCGGTGCCAAGGTCGCCCTCATCTGCAAGTCCCTGCTCGGCAAGGCGCATACCGTCATGGCCGAAGGCGGCATGGCCGCGGCGATGGGAACTGCCGACGATCGGGATTCTTGGTCCACGCACTTCGCAGACACCATGCGAGGCGGCATGTACCTCAACAATTCCCGCATGGCCGAACTCCACGCCAAGGAGGCCGCCGATCGGGTTAATGAACTCGAAGCCTGGGGCGCCGTATTCGATCGAACGCCGGAAGGCCGGATCAACCAGCGAAACTTCGGCGGCCACAAGTATCGACGGCTCGCCCATGTCGGTGACCGAACGGGTCTGGAGATGATTCGAACCCTGCAGGATCATGGCATCCATCAAGGCTTCGAAGTCTTCATGGAATACACGGTCGTCGACCTGCTCATGGATGGCGGACGGGTTGCAGGCGCATTCGCCTACGAGCGGAACCACGGCACCTTCCACCTCTTCCGGGCCAAGGCGGTCATTCTCGCCACCGGCGGACTGGGACGTTGCTACAAGGTCACCTCGAATTCCTGGGAGGGAACCGGAGACGGACACGCCCTCGCGTATCACGCCGGCGCCGAGATGCGAGACATGGAGTTCCTCCAGTTCCACCCCACCGGCATGGTCTGGCCCCCATCGGTGCGAGGCATCCTGGTGACCGAAGGGGTCCGCGGTGAGGGCGGGATTCTCCAGAACAGCGAAGGCCGACGCTTCATGTTCGACGACATCCCCGATGCCTATTCCCACCAGACCTCTGACAACGAGGAGGAAGGCTGGCGGTACATCACGGGCGACAAGGAGGCCCGAAGACCCCCAGAACTACTCACTCGTGACCATGTCGCGCGATGCATCATCCGAGAGATCAAGGAAGGCCGCGGCTCCCCGCACGGCGGCGTCTTCTTGAACATCCACTGGATCAAGGAAAACCTCAAGGATGCCGAAGCGCACATCAAGAAAAAGCTCCCGAGCATGTATCACCAGTTCAAGGAACTGGCGGGCGTCGACATCACCAAAGAATCCATGGAAGTCGGACCCACCACCCACTACGTGATGGGTGGCATCAAGGTCGACGCGGACACCCAGATGTCCACAGTGCCTGGGCTCTTCGCGGCAGGCGAATGCGCGGGCGGTCTCCACGGCGCGAACCGACTCGGCGGCAACTCGCTGAGCGACCTCGTAGTCTTCGGCAAGCGAGCTGGCCAGTACGCCGCCGAATACGCCTCGGGCCACGACATGCCGACGGTCGATGAAGGCCAGGTCCAGGACATCGCGAAGGAGACCCTCGCCCCATTCGAACGTGGCGACACCGGCGAGAACCCCTTCCAAATCCAGCATGCACTCCAGGACATGATGCAGGCAAAGGCTGGCATCGTTCGAACCCACGTAGAGATGACCGAAGGGCTTGAAGAACTCCAGAAACTCAAGGCCAGAGCCGCTGAATGCGGCGTCCAGAGCAACCGGGACTTCAATCCCGGCTGGAACACCGCACTCGACTTGAAGCCACTCCTCGCGTGCAGCGAGATGATCCTGATGAGCGCCATCAATCGCAAGGAATCAAGAGGCGGCCACTATCACGACGATTACCCGGAGAAGTGCCCGGAACATGCGAAGTGGAACACCATCATCCACAAGTCCGCGGATGGAACGATGACCCGGACCGAGGCCGAGATTCCGGCCGTGCGAAGCGACCTCCAAGAGATCATCGAGGAGAACCAGCGATGAGCAAAGCGACCTTTCGAATCAGCCGTGGCAGCGGCGGCGACCTGACGCCCGAGGACTACGAGATCGAGATCGGCGAGGGCATGGTCGTCCTCGATGCCGTCCATCAGATCCAATCCGAGGGCGCTTCAGATCTCGCGGTGCGCTGGAACTGCAAGGCAGGCAAGTGTGGATCATGCTCGGCCGAGGTCAACGGCATGCCCCGACTGATGTGCATGACCAGGCTCGAGGATCTCGATCTCTCGCAACCGGTCACCATTGAACCGATGCACGCGTTCCCGCACGTCCGAGACCTGGTCACCGACGTCTCGTCCAACTACCGGGCGAAGAAATCGATCAAGCCGTTCAAGCCTCGCAAGCCTGACAACGCCGACGGCACCTGGAACATGAAGCAGGAGGACGTCGAGCGGGTGCAGGAGTTCCGCAAGTGCATCGAGTGCTTCCTCTGCCAGGACGTCTGTCATGTCCTGCGAGATCACCACAAGCACGAAGAGTTCATCGGTCCCCGGAACTTCGTCTATTCGGCCGCGCTTGAGATGCATCCGCTTGATACCGAGGATCGGGTCGGAGATCTCAAGAAGGATCAAGGCATCGGATACTGCAACATCACCAAGTGCTGCACCGTGGTGTGTCCGGAAAACATCAAGATCACCGACAATGCGATCATTCCGCTCAAGGAACGGGTGGTAGACGAATTCTACGATCCGTTCACCAAGCTCTTCCGAATGTTCAAACCGAAAAAGTGATCCAACCTTGGGATCCAACCTTGGGATCAACACTGATCCCCAGCCGTGATCAGTCGCCCATCAGTAACGGGCGATAAAGGGTCAGACCGGCGAAGCACGCCTGCATGGCGAACGACGAGAGCGCCGCGATCGCCACCTGACGGGATGGAATCGTTCCGGCACTCGTCTTCGCCCCAGCGAACCCCGCGAGGCACCACCCCAGCGCGAGCAGTACCGGCGGATCGAAGTACCTCTGGAACGCCTGCACATTGGCGGTGTACGCCACGAGGAACGACAGAGCAAATCCCATCCCCAGCACGGCCATCCGGGTTCGTCCCGCGGCGACCAGCAGGCCGTAGGCGGCGCCAGCCGCAAGACCGCCGCACATACTTCCGACCACCAGCATCGAGGATCGACCGGCGAACTCCGGCGTTCGGGCCACGAACGTCCAAAGCCACCCGCCATTCCGACCCACGTCGATTCCCGGTGCGGATCCCAACAGCAGACCGATGCCCAGCCCGATCACCGCACCGGCGATCGCCGTGCCCCGAATGCGTCGATCTTCGGTCCAGTTCGGCAGAAGGACGATGAGGGGCGGGCCTGCGTAGACGAAGAAGAGCGTGAGCACGTACGGCGCGACCGCGGCGTTCAGTCCCCCGGCATGAATCGCAGCACCGTCACCTGCGGCCTGGAATCGAGGCGGCACCAGTCCTCCCCACAACGAGAAGAACCAACCCAGGATGGCGACTGTGATGACCACAAAGATTCCGAAGATCACGCTTGGTACCGCATCGCGACGACGATCAAGCGAGTCGCGGAACGGCAGCCGGCGGCGAACCGGGTCAAGGCCGAGCAAGGTCGCCACCCCTGCCACCGCGCACGCCCACAGATTGATCTGCCGCACCAGTACCGCGAGCACGAGCATGACGCCCGACAACGCGCTTCTCGGCCCGCTGGGCGAGCGAAACAGCGTGAGGCCGATGATCACCGCCACCAGTGCCAGCGACAGGTTGTCGGTCATCACCCAGATCGAGTTACCCAGCACATACGGAGATGACGCGAGCGGAAGAACACACGCGACCGCCGTCCAACGAGACACCACGCCGGCGGCGAACCACCAGGCCACAAGCACGAGCGAGGCACCGAAGACGCAACTCACCAGCTGCAAGGATGTCTCGCCATCAAAGCCGGCACGGACCATCACCGCGAGCAGAACGTGCATGCCCGGGGTAGTCGCACTGTCGTAGTCCAGCAGGTCGATGTCGGGAAGCGAGTCCGCGAAGGCTCGGATCACCGGAAGGTGGTTGCGATCCTGATCGATGCTCTTTGATGGAGAGTCATCAAGACCTCCGAGCACCGGCCCCATGGTCACCAGCAGGAAGGCCAGAAGAAGAACCACTGGTGCCAGTAGCCCTCGTCGCGCATCGTGCTCGCTCATGATGGGCCGCCGCCGAGGCGGGCGTCAGGGTAGATCAGCCGCGACAGGAGATCTTCGACGCCCGGCATGTAGAGGAACGCCAGAAGCCCCGCGATGAACAGGAACAAGGATGCCAGGATGACCGGGTCCTCCCGCATCGCCGCAAGCGGACTGTCTCGCTCCCCTCGGTTCGCCCGACGGTAGAAGCGGTGCACCACGATCAGCACGAACGGCGTGAGCAGCGCGAATCCCGCGGCGCGTCCCTCGAACAGGTTCACCGCATGCGAGCTGAGCCCATAGAGCACCCAGCTCAGGACAACGGTCACCCCGCTCATGCCCAGCAGCCAGTTCAATTCGAACCGATCCTCGTATCCCGCGGGACTTTTCCAGTCGGTGGTCGCCTCGCGAGCTGCCGCGAGATCGCACATTCGCTTGATGAAGGCGAGATAGAGCGTGAGGAAGAACACGCAACCGAGCAACCAGGTGGAGACCGGCCGATCGATCGCGAACGCCCCGACGGTCGCACGCATGCCGAACCCCGTCGCGAGCACTACGGCGTCGACGATGGCGATCCGTTTCAGCCCCGCGTTGTAGAGGAACTGAAGGACCAGATAGGCGATCATCACGCCGCCGACCGCTTGATCGACGTAGAAACCGATGAAGATTCCAAGGCCGATCAGGACCAGGCCGAAACGGAACCCTGCGGCCGGGGTGATTCGCCCCGCCGCAATCGGTCGGTGACTCTTTCGCGGATGTCGGCGGTCGAGTTCGACGTCAAGCGAGTCATTGATGGCGTAGAAGCCGGAAGCTAGGAGGCTGAACCCGACGATCGTCAGGAACGTCGCGAGCATCCAACCGGGAAGGATCGAAGCCCACTCCCCAGGCCCGAGGCCAGGGATCGAGAAGATGATCGCGGGAAGGATGAAGATGCTCTTCACCCAATCCTGAGGCCGCATGAGTTTGAAGAAGTCGAGGGGCATGGGTGCGATCCGTGGCGGGCCGTCAATCGGCATTACAAGTCGTACATCGGCCATCTTGGCGGTCTCCGCCACATAGTGCCAGCCCGATTTGAAGGTCTCGGCGACCGATAAAACCGAGCGATACACCGGGTTGGCCTCCAAGAAACCGGACGCAGAATGCCAGAGACGCCGGTTTTCGAAATCGGAGGCCCGTCAGAGCAGATCGCTGAGGATGTCATCGGCAAGCATCACCGATCCATCCGCGATGCGAAGCCGATCATCGAGCCAGACGAGATTCCCACGATCGAGATGCCGCCCCATGGCCGCTTGTCGCTCCGCGTGACCACGAACCAGGTCATCGACGACCGCCCGCTCGATCCCCCGTCGGAGACGAAGTCCAAGCATCAGCCGTTCGCCACGCGCCACGGCGGCGGACGGTTCATCGACGTTGACCACCGGCGAGAGTCCCGATCCCTCCAACCAGTCGTCCAGTCGAGGTAGATTCCGATATCGGATCCCTCCGAGATTCCCTGCCGCCGCTGGACCGATCGCCAACCAGTCACCTTCCTCCCAGTACACGAGATTGTGAAGACACGCCTCTCCCGGTCGAGCCCAGTTGCTGATCTCGTATTGCTCAAATCCCTCGGCGGCCAGACGCTCGCGAGTGCGGTCGTACATCGTCGACTCGATCGAGTCGTCGATCGCATCGATTCGTCCCAGTCGCTGTTTCTCGGCCAGAGGCGTTCCGGGCTCGAAAACTAATCCGTAGCAGGAGAGGTGGTCGGGTTCGAGGGCGAGCACGGCATCCAGATCTCGATCCCAGTCCTCGATGGTCGACCCCGGAATACCGAAGATCAGATCGAGGCTGATGCGGCGGATCCCCGCGGCCCGAAGCCGTTCGACCGCGATCGGGACGACGTTCGGATCGTGCCAACGTTCTAGGGTTTTCAGTAGGTCCGGCTGAAAACTCTGACAACCCAGGCTCACTCGGTCGACCCCCCCGGCCACCAGGGTCGCGGCAACGGCCTCGCTCACGGTCTCCGGATTCGCCTCGACCGTGAACTCATCGAAGGTCTTTTTCGGGATCGTTCCGATCGCGGCCAGCACCCTTGCGAGCAAGGGTGGCTCTAACAGGGTCGGCGTCCCGCCCCCGACAAAGGCGGTTCGGATCTTCGAGGTGTCAATGAAATCGCGGATCGCCTCGGTCTCGAGTTCGAACCGATCGGCAAAAGGACCGGTTCGATCACGCTGATCCACCAGAGAATAGAAGTCGCAGTAGTGGCATTTATGCCGGCAGAACGGAATATGGGCGTAGATGGCATCCGGGCTCGACCCGTGGACGATGCGGGTGGCCGCGTCGAGGCTTGGGCCGTCGTCGTACTGCGGAAGCTGGATGGAGGGGGTCGGCACGGTGCGAGTGTATTCGCCGGGAGGCCGAGGCTTCGACCCACGCCAGAAATCGTCGCCCGAACCCGCGGCGGGCGTCAGACAGTGTTCGACACTGATTCATCCTGATGGCCGAGGTTGCGGGGCATCACCGGATCCCGCATCACCGGAATCCGGATATTCGTCGTACAGGATCGACATCGCACCAACTTGCCTCGAGCGTGGCTCGGAACCGCAAGAATTCGCTGACAGACGAGGTTCGGGCACATGATCCGAATGACTTGGTTTTCACTCATCTGAGGCACCTCCACGGTCGCTGGACGCCGGCAAATCCGGACCCAACCATGGATCATCGGATCCTCGACCCCCTTACTAAAGGTTGATTTCGGAATACGGATCAGCCCCTTCGAAGCCGCCACACCCCTCCGCGGCTCTCGTAGAATGTCCTTTTCCCTTCTCCGGAGTCTCCATGTCCCCCAGCGATTCCACGCCATCCGCCAGCCCCCGACATACCGCCGTGGTCGGCCTCCAATGGGGAGACGAAGGCAAGGGCAAACTCGTCGATCTCCTCGCCAACGATCATGACTACATCGTCCGATACAACGGCGGGGCCAATGCCGGCCATACCGTCGTGGTGGGCGATGAACGCTACGCGTTGCACCTCGTTCCCTCGGGCATCCTCTTTCCAGGTTGCACCTGCGTCGTCGCCAATGGCGTGGTCATCGACCCGGCGAAACTCCTCGAAGAGATCGACGGCCTGCGAGCTCGGGACATCGAAGTCGGAGATAATCTCCGAGTCTCCAGCCGTGCGCACGTGGTGATGCCGTATCACCAGGCGCTCGACGGCGCGCTGGAAGAGTTCCTCGCAGGTCATTCCGGCTCCGGCGCGATCGGTACCACCCGACGGGGCATCGGCCCCGCGTATGCCGACAAGGTTCAGCGCTCGACCGCGATTCGCGTGAACGATCTTCTGCGGCCCAAGGTGCTCGAACAGAAGCTCGAACTGATCTGTCCGCTTCGGGAAGCCCAACTCCGCTCGCTCGGGGTTCCGCTCGACGATGCCAAAGTCGATGCGGCGCAAATGCTCGACCACGCCCTCACCCTCGGCGCGCAACTGTCGCCATACGTCTGTGATACCACTTGGCTCCTGCACGATGCCCTCGCGGCTGATCAGAGCATCCTCTTCGAGGGCGCGAACGCCTGCCTGCTCGACGTGGATCACGGCACGTATCCCTTCGTGACCAGTTCGAACTGCTCCACCCTCGGCATCCCCGCCGGAACCGGTGTCCCGCTCGGCAACATCGACCGTGTACTGGGAATTATGAAGGCCTACTCGACGCGAGTCGGCGGTGGTCCTTTCCCGACGGAACTCAACAACGCCGTAGGCGATCGGATCCGCGAGCGCGGCCGCGAATTCGGTACCACCACCGGCCGACCACGTCGGTGTGGCTGGCTGGATCTCGTCGCCGTCCGCTACACCGCCATGGTCTGCGGCGTCACCGGCATCGCCTGCACGCTCTTCGATGTGCTGGGCGGACTGGATGAAGTCCAACTCTGCACCGGATATCGACTTCCGGATGGAACCGTGACCGATCGCTTCCCCGCCGACGCATTCGACCTCGACACCGTGGAGCCGGTCTACGAGACCATGCCAGGCTGGGAGGATCCGCGGGATCGTCCCACTGACCGCGATTCGCTGCCGGATGCCGCTCGCGCCTATCTCGACCGAGTCGAAGCGTTTGTCGGCGTTCCGATCGAGATCGTCGGCATTGGTCCGGAACGGACCGAGGTTCTCGTCGCCTCGAACCACAGATGACCCAAACCTCATCCGACCATCATCCTTCAACGCTTCCCCGCCATCTCGCCGTGATCATGGACGGGAATGGGCGATGGGCGCAGGCTCAGGGAATGCCACGAATCGCCGGACATCGGCAGGGCGCCAAGACCGTCGATCTCGTGACCATGGAATGCGCCCGCCTGGGGTTGGAAGCAATCACGCTGTATTCATTCAGCAGCGAAAACTGGAAGCGACCGACCGAAGAGGTCGACTTCTTGATGGCGCTCTGTAAGGAGCATCTCATCACGCAGCGAAGCCGCATGGTGGAACACAACATCCGATTCCGACGCCTTGGCCGCCGGAACGGCCTTCCGGCCGAAGTGCTCGAAGAATCGGATGCCTGTGAGGAAGCCACTCGGAACTGCGGCGGAATGACGCTCTCGCTCGCCCTCAATTATGGAAGCCGCGCCGAACTCGCTGATGCCGCACGATCGATCGCCGAAGATGCCGCGGAAGGCCGCCTCGACCCAAAGTCGATCGATGAGGCGACGGTCTCGAATCGACTCGACACCGCGGGCCTCCCCGATCCGGATCTGCTCCTTCGCACTGCTGGCGAGATGCGGATCTCGAATTTCCTGCTCTGGCAGATCAGTTATGCGGAACTCGTGGTGACCGACGTCCTCTGGCCGGCGTTTGGGATCTCGGACCTTCATCAGGCCTTCGCCGACTTCGGCAGGCGAGACCGACGCTTCGGCTTGATCGATTCGGCTCCGGGCGATTCCGACCCGAATGCCCCCTGATCACGAAATCGATGATTCACCACGAACTGCAAGATTGCCGGGATCCGACTCGACCGACGTTACGAACCGGCAAATGTTGCCTCGGGGCGTTTGTTTCAAGCCAACCGGGGGCGTAGACTGAACAGGAGAAGGCCCGTCAACTCCCCGACGGGTCAAAACGTCAGTTCCTCGTCGTCCACGGCCGGACGATTTTCTGGGCCTCCCGGGCTCATTTCACGCCCTGCAGAGGTCTCACGGACGATGCCTACTCGAAGCGCCCAATCGGCTCGATTTTCAGACGACGCCATGACCGCCATGACCGCCATGACCACCATGACCACCATGACCGCCAGCCGATCGATCCGGTCCATCCGATCAATCCGATCAATCCGATCAATCCGATCAATGGCCCTTCTGGCCTCGCTGCTTCTTGCCGTCATCGGGGGGGCCCGCGACGCTTCTGCGCAACAGAATTGCCCCCCACCACCGCCACTCGGGTTCATCCCCTGTGGTGAATGCCGAGGCGACCTGAACGGCGATGGCCTCCTGAACTCGACTGACCTTCTTGTCTTCGAGCTTTATCGAGCGCAGACGCCTCCGAATCTCTGCGCTGACTTCAACGTGGACGGCGTGGTCAATCAGATCGACGAGGACTTTCTCAATTGGATTCTCAACCCTGATCCGTTGTCGAACGCCTGCTACCAGCCCGCCTGCCGACCCGAGTGCGGTGATCCTGTCAATCGAAGTTGCTTCGTCGGGGGCAATCCCGGTGATCTGATTCCCGGGGGATGCAACGATGCTGCATGCTGCAGAACAGTATGCATGTTCGACCCGCTCTGCTGCACGGATCTTTGGGATAACGGCTGCGCGGCGATCGCCCAGAACACCTGCGTTCCCAATGTTCCCGACACCCGAACCGACGCTGGCAACTCGCTGAGGATTCACACCTACGAACTGACGGCCCCCGACTGCCTCGTGGGCCATGCAACCCCCGGGTGCGTCGACGATCGATGCTCCTCGTTGGTCTGCGTCGCCGATCCCACGTGCTGCGCCATTGCCTGGGACCAAAGCTGTGCGGATCTCGCCCGAGTGCACTGCCAGTCACCCTGCACCAACATCATCGTGCAGGAAGAAGTCTGCCTTTTGAACCCCGCGTGCTGCAGCACCGGAGACTGGGACATCACCTGCGCCTTCGCGGCGATGACCTTCCTCGCATCGCCTCAAAACCCAGGCATCGCCGTCCTCCCGAGACACTTCCTCCTTGCCGCGGTTCCGGAACCCTCTCGAGCCGAGCCCGATCCGATGGCGGCCGCCCTTGAGACGTTTCGCGTACTGCTCTGCAACATCGATACGAACTACTGCGAGCCTGCTGGCGATCTCGCATTCTTTACCGATATCGCAAACGCCCTCTCGGCCATTGAAAATAACTATCCGGAGTGCATCGATCAGTTCAACGGGAATCAATGGGACGCTGGCTGCGCTCAAGTAGCCGCCCGATTGATCCGCCGACCCGTTCCAGGGAACGCCGGACTGGGCGATTGCCTCCTGCCCCATCCAGGCGTCGGCTGCGATGACGCATTCTGTTCGCAACTGGTCTGCGAACTTGATCCGGCCTGCTGTACGATCGCATGGGACACGGACTGCGTACGTCTCGCCGGCGACCAGTGCATTCTGGTCCCGAGTCGTGATCTGGCATTTCCAAACGTGCAGACGCAAGGGGCCGTCGCGATTGACGATGGCATGGGCTTTGGTTGCGGAACCGCCACTGCCGGAAGTTGCTGCTTCCAGAGTTACACGCCTTTCTGTCGAGACGCCGAGTGCTGCCAACTCGTGTGCGGCTACGACGCGTACTGCTGCGAAGTCCGATGGGACGAACTCTGCGCGAGCGTCGCCACCGCCGGTTGCGAGACAATCAGCGAACAATGCGGCTGCGGTGCCAAGGTCATCGATTTTGGCCCGCTGGGCCGCTCATGCTTCGAAGCCCGACCCTTGGAGTCCCAATACGCCGCCGGATGCGAAGACGCCGATTGCTGCAATACCGTCTGCTACGTGGACCCGTTCTGCTGCGAGGTCCGCTGGGATCAGGTCTGTGCCGACGGCGCCGAACAACTATGTGCACAGGTGTACCCGCTCTGCGGCGAAATCCTCGCGGGAAGTTGTTACATCCCACGGAAAAACCCGTACTGCGACGATGAATCGTGCTGCGAAAGTGTCTGCATCGTCGAACCCTTCTGTTGCAACGACGCCTGGGACGAGAACTGCGTCGCCCTCGCACAAGAGGTCTGTACGGAATGCGGCGACGTGTATGCCGGTTCCTGCCTCGCCCCCCACCCCGGACCGGCGTGCTCCGATCAGGACTGCTGCGAAGAAGTCTGCTCGGTCGATCCGTTCTGCTGTCTCCAGAGCTGGGACGGTTCCTGCGCCGTCGCCGCCGCCTTCTATCCGGAGCTCTGCGGGCGGGATCAGAGTTGCGGCAATCCCCAGGCGAGAAACTGCTTCGTCGAGAGCTTCACTCCTGGCTGCAGCGATACCGCGTGCTGCAAGAGCGTCTGTGAAGACTACGACGCTTGGTGCTGCGAAGTCCGATGGGACGCGATCTGTGCCGCACAAGCATTCACGGTCTGCGACATCCCGTTCAACGTCGGCGGCCGCGACCCCTGTACCGAAATCCACGGAACTCCGGGATGCAACGACTCCAACTGCACCGCCGCAGTGTGTTCCATTCCCGGCCTTGAGCTCTGTTGCCTGCTCCGGTGGGACACCGATTGCGTCGCCGCCGCGGCAGTCGTCTGCACCGGCCTCTACGAATGCCCGGGCATCGGTGACTGTGAAAAATCGAAGTCGACGCCGATGTGCGACGACGCTGCCTGCTGCAACGCCGTCTGCACCATCGATCCGCTGTGCTGCAGTGTGAAATGGGACAACAGCTGTGCCGTCCTGGCGATCAACATCTGCCGAGTCCCGTCAAGTTCCGGCTGGGAATGCCCCTGCGAAGGAAGTTGTTTCGAGGCAAGGCCTGTTGACGCGCCAACCCCCGGCTGCGACGACGTCAGTTGCTGTGCCGCGATCTGCAACGTCGACGAGCTCTGCTGCCTCGAAAATTGGGATGAAGTGTGCGCCGATCTCGCAAACTTCTACTGCGGCAGCGAACTCCAATGCGGCTCCTTCAGCACCGGAGGCTGCCTTGAGAGCAGCGAAACACCCTTCTGCGACGACGCCGCCTGCTGTTCCGCCGTCTGCGCGATCGATCCGAGCTGCTGCACGAACCAGTGGGATTCATTCTGTGTCGCCACCGCACTCCAGCGTTGCCGCCAAGGCTGCGGGTTGGATACCGCCGGCCCCTGCTTCTTCCCGCATCTTTCGCCTGGCTGTAGCGACGCCGAATGCTGCGTCATGATCTGCGACGACGATCCGGTCTGCTGCACCACGGTCTGGGACAGCGAATGCGCGGGCGCAGCGCTCAATGGATGCGATCCCCCCGAATGCGGTGACTTTGCCGCAGGCGACTGCTGTGAAGTGAACTTCTCGCCCGGCTGCAACGACAAACGATGCTGTGACGACGTCTGCTACGGAAGCAGCGGCGACCCCTTCTGCTGCGAGACGACCTGGGACGAGTCCTGTATCGCCCTGGCCAGAGCAAGCACCAAGTGCGGATGCGGCGCGAATTGGGATTGCGGAGATCCATGTGCCGGATCGTGCTGCCTTCCCAACGGCACGCCCAAGTGCGATGACGAGTCATGCTGCGATGCGGTCTGTGCCCTGGACTCCTACTGCTGCGATGCCGAATGGGACCTGGTCTGTGCGGGAATGGCATTGACGAACCCCGACTGCACCGGCCCCGAAGACGCCTGCCCCGTGGCGGCCTGCGGAGACCCCGGCGCCGGCGATTGCTGCTTCCCCAACGGAACCCCGGCATGCAACGATCTGAATTGCTGCGACGACGTCTGCGCTGACGACCCCGCATGCTGTGACATCGCCTGGGATTCGGTGTGTGCCCAACTTGCAGCGCTCAACTGCCGTGACCTCTGCGACTCGGATCTCGAATGCGGATCCAGCGATACTGGACCATGCAACGTCCCGCATGACGGACCGTTTTGCGCCGACGCCGCGTGTTGCGAGCTGGTTTGTCAGTACGAGCCATTCTGCTGCCTCGGCGACTGGGACGAGTTCTGCGTCCTGCTCGCGGACAGCTACTGCTCGCCTTGAATCCGGTGCTTGACTGCCCACCGATGGTCGCCATCAGTCGGAACGTATTTGGCCCCGACGCGACCTCACTCCAGACGATCTGTCACTGGGTCGATCGTCGGATGACCAGAATCGTGAGATCATCGTCGAATCGTTCACGATCGGCCCAAGCCACGAGATCGGCGAGGATCAGCGAGGGATCTGCATCGTGCGCGATGATCGACGCCTTGATCCGATCCAGGCCATACCGGTCGCCGTCGCGAGCGGCTGAAGGTTCCTCGGCCAGACCGTCGCTGAAGAGGACCAGCGCGTCGCCAGGGTTGAGTTGAAGTGTTGCTTCGACCGACGGCCGCGGCTCGATCCCCAACGGCGGACGTCGGACGCCTTCGAGCATGGCGACCTCACCTCCCGCTCGTTGAATCATCGCCAGCCCATGCCCGGCGTCAACGTATCGCACCAGACCGTCCGGATCGATTCTTCCGCACCAGAGCGTGATGAAACACGCTTCGGGAATCGCACGGATTGCCCAGTGATCAAGTTGTTCCACGATCTCGGCCGGAGGCAGCCCGGCTTCTGCGAGCGTGTCGGCGCACGCCTGCGTGCCGGCCATCACCATGCCGGCCCGAGCTCCCTTGCCGCTCACATCGCCGAGGATGACGTGAATTCCATCTTTGATCGGTCGCAGGTCCACCAGATCACCGGCGATCACCCGACCGGGGATCGCGACGGTGGCCCATTCGAGGGATCCCAGACGTCCTGACTCGCTCGGCAGAAGCAGTTCTTGAACCGCTCGGGCCGCGTTCATCTCGGCAGACATCTGCGCTCTCTCCATCTCCGATCGACGCCCCCGCTGCATTCGGAGCGAAACCGCGCAGAGATCGGAGATGGCGTCGAACCAGGCGACCAATTCGCCATCGGCGATGCCCTTGCGACAATCGGCGTACATCGAAAGCGAGGTTCCGTCGACCGCATCGAAACAGCGGCACAATGCCTCTCGAACTCCGGCCACGACGAGACTCTCTGCTTGTTCGACCTTCGAGTTTTCCTCCAACCTGACCGTACCTTCAGACGCCTGCGATGCGGCGAGCAACGTGCCGGAGTACGGCCGCGGCTCCATTTCTTCGGCGCGATCAGAAGATCGAATCGCGACCGCCCGCGTCTCGCCGCCCTCAACTCGCAGGATCATCGCGCGATCAAGTTCACAACCATCGAGCAGGCACTCGAGGAGCGCCCCAAAGACCTCCTCTTCGCCGCTTCGAGTCGAGGCTCGTTGAACCGCTGCCACGAGACCGTCGAACCGATGCCGGAGGTGAGGGCTTGAATGGGCTGCTGCAATCTCACCGCCCGCCTGGTCCCCGTCGAGCAGGATACCTGCGGTCGCCTCTCTACCGAGCACGAGCAGACTCCAAGGATTGATCTCGACCAGATCGCCTTCGACGATCTTCGAGAATTCGCCGGGTGCCATCCGGCGTCCATTCACGTAGGTGCCTCGCGTCGAATGAAGATCCTCGATGAGCCAGCCGCCGTCGTCGCCGGGACGAAGCGAGGCGTGCCGTCGTGAGACCCCAGGGTCCGACAGCAGAATGTCCGCGTCGCGACTTCGCCCGAGGACCGCGGGCCCATCGAGATCACGGATCTCTTCCTCGAGCCCCGTGGCTTCGGCGTTTCGTAATCTCAGGCGAATGGAGTTCATGATCGAGTCTAGGGTACCTCCCGCACTCAGTCCGGTGCCAGCGACACCCCGGCCTCGACGGACCATAGCCCCAGATTCGCCATGGGCCACACCTGAAGCGGATGCGAGCCGGGATCCTTGAGCACCGCCGCCATCGCCATCGGATCCAAGAGTGGTTCGAGGGCGGCCTGGACGCTGGTGTCTTCAAGAATGGACGCGGCCCAGGGGACGAACGGCATCGGAAAGCTCGCTTTTGGTCGCTCGATGATTGCCGCGGGCAATGACGATCGGAACCCCGACCGCAACGCCGTCTTGGTACGTAAGACGTCCGTCCCGTCGCCGGACCAGCCGAAGAGGTCGTCCGTGGCGATCCGTGCGGCGGCATCCGCCACACGCCGATCCGCAAACGGCGGTCGAGCCTCGACGGAGGCGAGCATGCAGGCGGCATTCAGCCGGCCCAGAAGCCCAGGAAGGTTGACCATCTGTAGCCAGTGGAGATAGGAGCGTGGATCCCCACTGCTCCCACCGCACCCGATCGCCGCGGCCGTCTCGTCGATGAGCACCGCATCATGCTGAGTTGCTTCGACCCATCCTTCTCGGAGGAACATCGATTTTCGTCCCGGCGAGATCCACGATGCCGACTCCAGCAGCATCGCGGCCGCCGCCTCCGGTCCGGGATCCGTCTTCGTGATCGCCAGGACTAGGCGCAGGATCGGCTCGTACCCACCGAGCAGTTCATCGGCACCCTCTCCACCAATCGCAACCTTGACGCCCGCACCACGCACCGCTTCGGCCAATGCATTGATCGCGATCTCGTTGGGGGTTCCCAGCGGCATGCCCAGCGAACGAACCATCCTCCGCCATCGATCCGTCGGCGGCTCCGATGCCGAAAGTACCGGGACTTCGACATGCTCGGTCCCGAGTCGCCCCGCCATCAGATCCGCGGCAGCTCGATCGGGATCATCCTCACCGTCTCCGCCCAACGCCGTAAAAGTGCGAAATGCTCCGTACCGAGGACGTGCGAGGGAGAGCAGCGAGGCGCTGTCGATCCCGCCGGACAGCAACCCGCACACCTCGACGTCGCTCTGCAGATGCGCTTCGAGTGACTCACTCACCGCGGCGTGAAGACACTCGACCGCGGCCTCTCCGGTGAGTTCACCGGTCGCCCGCGGAGGCGTCCACCATCGAGTGGCCGTGATCTCCGGACGTGATCCACCGGTGCGAATTCGAACCAGCCCACCGGGTCGAACCGTCCGGAGACCATCGATCATTGTCCGTTCGCCGAGGGTGACTCGAATCGTCGAGAGGTAGGACGAGAGGGTGAACGGATCGACCCGCCGACGCACCGCCGGGTGTTGCAGCAATGTCTTGAGTTCGCTCGCGAAGACAAACTCGTGCGATTTTCCTGACGCCACGGTCCAGTACAGCGGGATCACCCCGAATGGATCGCGGGCGAGATGAAGCTCGCGGTCATCGGGTCGATACCACGCGATCGCGAACATGCCTCTGAAGCGATCCAGTGCCTGAGCGCCCCAGAGATGCACCGCCGCCGCCGCGGTTTCGGCATCGCATCCGGTTTCGAATCGTTCACCTTCCGCTTCGAGCGCCGCCCGAAGTTCGAGGTGGTTCAGTAGTTCACCGTTAAAGACGACGACCGTCTGACCGACTCGACCGTCGGAACGGCCAATGCGAACGATCGGCTCCCGGCCGTGGTTGGGGTCCATGATCGCCAGCCGCCGATGGCCGAACCAGGCGTGAAGATCGTTCCATTCGCCCGCATCGTCCGGCCCGCGGTGCACCATCGCATCGCGAAGCCGGCGTCGATCAGAGGGATCGAGTGACGGCGACCCCTGCCCGCACGCGAGAATGCCAATGATGCCGCACATGAATGAGAACCGGACTCCGGTGGTAAAGGGTGAGGGCGTCGATCACATCGCGCCGGTAGTTTCTCTTCGGCCTCTCGCCTTGGTGGCTGTAGAACCGGCGTCGTCACTTCGTCCCTGCGGGCCCACCGTTCTCGAAGTACTTCTCTCGAACCGCCGCTTCAAGATCGACCTCGCAGATGTTCGCAAGGGTGGTAAGCCAGGCGAGCACATCGGCGAATTCTTCCCGAAGATTCGCCTCATCGCCGTCTCCCCGCTCGCGGCGGCCGAAGGCTTCGGCCAACTCTCCGACCTCTTCACTGAACCACAGGAACGTTCCGGGGACACCTCGGGCGGCATCCGTCTCGTGGTATCGCTCACGAATGAACTGCTGAAACTCGGCAAACTGCATGAAAATCTCCAGGGAGGGGTTCGGTTTCGGGTTGGCTTGAGAATGTGGAGCGGCGTTTGGTGGCCCATGCCCGTACCGTCGTCCTCGTAGTGTCTCCGCTGATGCCTTCTTCCGGGAGATTGCGGCGTGGATTTTCGTACCGTTTCGCCCGGACCCGGAACCTCTTTGTGACCCCGTACCCGCGTCCATCCCCACCTGAACCTGAACCCGAGCCCTTTGGCCTGCCTGGCCTGCCAGATGGACCAGAATCGCCGCTGCCCAGCATCCTGCCACGCGAGGCGGTGCGCGGCCGTGTACGGGACCATCCCGGGCAGGCCGTTCATCCGCTTGGGAGACGCATTCGAACCGCGAGCACGCCCCGCCGACCGGAGTCTTCAGTGACCGACGATCGTATCCATCCAGACAACGCTTCCGGTGTCGAAGACGAACACTTCACACCACCGCCGGAGCACGAACAACTCGAGCTCGCAAGCCTCGTCGAACAGGTGCGGGAGACCGTTCCCCCCGAAAGACCAGCGGGAATGGAAAAGGGAAAGTGGTCGATGTCGTGGCGGCCGGAGGGCGATTCAACAACCAACGACTCCCAACACCCCGCAGCACGAGTGGCCCGTGAGAATGCCGCCGCGGCACACGCGCAGCCGTCGATCCCCGTGACGCCTCCATCAGCGGTGGAGGTGGAAGCCGCCAGGACGCCAGAATCGACCGAGTCCACGGAGACGCGACCTGTTGCGCCCGTAGGGTCTTCGACCACCGCACCGCGGGAGGCGGTTGAGCCAGCGACGATCCAGTCACCTGACTCCGGAAGAAAGAGCGGTTCGTGGCGATCAAACCCGTTGGCCGCCGCCGGCTGGCTCGTGGCCATCGGGCTGAGTGGGATCTGGGCTGTATCGAACATGTACGACACCCCCCGTGCCTCGACCTTGAGTGGCACCGCCCCGGCCGACGTCTTCGCGCGTCCGCTCGGCGATCTTCCGAAGGTACTGCCCAGCAAAGAGCTCGGAGGGAATCGCAGCCTGAATGCTGGCGTCGACGAACTCGAAGCGGAGGCGACCAAGTTGCGTGCCTCGCTGGCTCTTGGTGATGCCGAACTTCTGAGCCTTCGATCCGCCATCAAAGAAATGGCGGCCACCATCGTCATTGCTCGAGATGACGCCGCCTACACGGCCCGGGAACGCGTGCTTCTCCAGGAGGAACTCGAAGCCGCCCTGTCACTTCTCAAAGCTTCGGATGCTAAAAACTGAGTTTCGATCCTCGGGGACCGAAGTACGACGAAACATCGACATTCCGCCCCTCGACGATCGATTCGAATCGGCTTACAATCATCGATCGCGACCCCGCTGTTCCGTCGCAGACTCGTCCGTGTAGCTCAATTGGATAGAGCACTGCCCTCCGAAGGCAGGGGTTGGAGGTTCGAGTCCTCCCATGGACGTTCGCTCGACGCCGCAAAATCGAAACGGCCGCCCCCACAACGCCAGACCGCGGCACGCTGCTTGACGGTCCGACTGTACGACCTGATTCGCCGTGATCGGCTGATCCGGCGGAATGGCACGTCATTCGATGAACGACCAATAAAGAACGCCGCACCCATGATGATGCTGATGGATGCGGCGTTCGTCATTTCTAGGTAGACACAGACCCTCACCGAAACGATGTTCAATCGCCAGAGAGCCACGCCGCACACAGGGATGCGAGTTGGTTCTTCTTTTCAGTCATTCGTGAATACCTTTCTCTAAGGGTGTCCGTGGTCAGGGAGTCCTATTCAGCAGTCAGCCTGCCTCAACATGTATCTCAACATCAGATAGGTGTATTCGGCCCACTGTGACATCCATCCCATTTTCAGCGGGCGGATTAAATTCTCCCAGTCCACCCGCCACCAGGCATGTAGTGTTTACAACCCCCCGCACGCAA
>JAPKCC010000058.1 GCA_028823105.1 Phycisphaerales bacterium
CGTCGTCGTCGTCTTCGTCGTCGTCTTCGTCGTCGTCGTCGTCGTCGTCGTCGTCCTTCAGCTTCTTCTTCTTCTTCTTCTTCTTCTTGACATTACCAAACGCGTCAACGTCGTCTTCGTCGACATCGTCATCGTCGGCGTCGTCATCGTCATCGTCATCGTCGTAGATGCCGTGGTAGTCATCATCCTCGTCATCCCCATTCGTTGAGGCTCGAGCATCGCATGAATCGCATGCATCGCATGAGATCTGCTCCGAGGGATCCTGCAGAAGCGAGATTGCGGCGTCGGTTCCGGGCTCCTCCGGATCGCGATCTAGGAGCGTGGAGTGAGCGTCGTCGTTGGCAAGAAACATAGTCATCGAACAGGTCCTTGAGATGCGAAAGTGGTTCTGCCTACCGGATCCGAATGGCCAGTCAATCTGATCCGCGCGTGGCTGTCGGTTGAGGTTTATGCCCGAATCTTGCCTGCTCGTCAAGGTCTCTCGGGAATTCCTTGCTCAATGGCTCGGAGAGGCACGGCATCGACCTTCTGCTCCGTTCCCAGCAATAACCAGCCATCGATCGCTCGGCCCTGCTTGTACAGGCCCGTCGTCGGAACGACCTCGAAGGGCTGCCCAGCGATTCGGAGGCCCATCTCGGGATCGAGCGTGAAGACTCGGAACGTGTATCGGCCCCTCCCGGGTCGCCGGGAGATCAATCTGAGGCCTCCCTCTGCAGGAATAGGCGACCAATCCATGCGATTCGTATCTGCGATTCGATCCGCTCCCAAGAGTTGCCCGGAGGCATCGTAAAGCAGGACGCGGTCGCGATAAGAGAGATATCGGCGGTCGCCATCAGCGAGGATTGTGGCCGGGCTTCCCGGTATCCAGTCCGGGTTGTCAGGGAGTCGCCAGCGATCCTGGTCGATCGCCCCGAGTCTCGAATCGAACGCCAGTGGGAGTCCTCGATCATCGAGAACCACCAGCCGCTCATCTTCGAACCGCCCGAGCGTCGCGCCCAGAAGTCGGACATCCGACCTCGTCCACCGACGTTGCTCGCCCAGGATCCCCTCGACGGGATCAAGCATGGTCACCGACCGAGTGGTTCCAACCGCCAGTCTTCCGAGACGATCCGCGGCGAGCCAGCGAACGTCGCCTCCAGGGACATCCGCTTCGAAGACGGTCCCGCCGGTGATCGGATCAATGCTGATGACCCGCCCCGTAGACTCTCCATCTGAACCCCTCGATGCACCGTAGAGATGCAGAATCCCGTTTGACCTCTCCGCCCCGTAGACCCGGTCGAGCAGCCCGTTTCGCGTCCACTTGGCGGTTCGACCGTCGGTGCCATCCACTTTCACAGCGCCTCCGTCCCGGCGAATCAGCACGATCCCGTCGTCCACGGGGATCGGCAGAATCTCGAAGGGCAGGAAAGGCCTGCTGTCGGGAAGGAAACCGTCCGCGCCGACCACGAGACGATCCGGAGCGGGCAGCAACGACGTTGCCCGGGGCGTCGACCAGAGGAGTTCACCGGTCTGTGGGTCGATCGCGTTCAACTGGGGATCCCGCAGGTCAGGCCCTTCCCATAGAAGGAGCGTCGGCTCGTACCGGATGATCTGCACGCCGGTTCCTGCCAGTGGACGTCGCCAGACCACGTCGAGGCTCGTCCCATCTCGAAATACCAGCGTCTTTCCATCGTCCTCGACGAGGTAGACACCGTTCACCGGCGATTCCAGAGCAGCCGTCGGAGTCTCTGGCACGAGCGTTCCAGAAATCGAACGCATGTTCAATGGCGCTCCATCGAGTGCTGGCCGACGAATCGTCGTGTCCGGCAATTCGACCCACCCATCCACGGTCGAATCAGTTGATTCAAGGTCGTTGCCGCCGGCGGCTCTGCGGAACGCCAGGCGCATTGATCGCCTTCCAGATTCCACGGCGATCGAGGATCCGAAGTCCAAAATCGCGGCCCGCTCGGGATCCTCGGGATCGAGATCACGCGCGACCAGCCATGCCACCGCCATGGCGTCGAGCGGGGATCCCTCGTCCCGGAGAATCTCGATCGCCCGGCGACCCGCCCGAACGGCCGCCGGAGCGCCGGGATGACGCCGAATGACGGAGATGAAGACATCCGCGGTTGCCCGAGTCGCCAAGGCTTCTTCCACCGATGCCTCGGCGCGACGATCGAGAACAGCCCGAATGCCGAGATTTTCCGCCGCCATCTCGGCGATCCGCGTGCGAGCCATGCCACCCGCGGTCGCCACAAGATCATCGGACACTGGAATCGCCACCCCGGCGAGCCCGGCGTCCTCGAGCACGATTGACCAGGCCGAGATCGCGTCCTCGAGTCGCCCCTGTTTCGACATCCAGTCCCCGACCGCCAGTTCACGGCGAACCCGATCGCTCGATGTCACGGCGACCGCTTCCGCGAGCGTGAGGAGAACCTCACCCTCCTTCGGGTCGACGGTGGTAGCGATCGATTCGAGGATTCGGTCGAGCAGTTCACTTCGAAGGGTCGGATCGTCCTGACGAGCAAGGCCTCCGGAGGCGGCTTCCGCCGCCTCGATGACGAGTTCCCGGTCATCGAGCCCCTGAGCAAGTTCGAGCAGGGCCAGTGCTTGCACCACGGAGTCCGGTGATTGCCGGACCCGAGCACGCAAGGTCGCGATCGCGTCCCCGATCGGCATGTACGCGACGAGGCGATCATTCCCCGCTGCGAAGAGGCCGGTCGATGTCGCGGCGGGGTTCCCGCCACCGGGAATTGAAATGCGTCGAACGAGCTGACCCGTGACTCCGTTGAGAACCGCGAGGCTGTCCTGGAACGGAACCAGAAGCGCATCACCCACGATCGTGACTCGACCTCGAATCTCCGATTCCATGGCGGTCGTCGTGGAGTCTCGAGCGTCCGCGACGGATCGTGCCAACGTCCACACTGGTTCGGCACGAGCCGTTCCGACATCAATCGCCACCACATCCGTCCCGATTGCGAGCAGGAGATCCCGGCCCTGAGCTTGACCGGGAAACGCCAGGAGGTATCGCACGGCGCCAGCGACGGTCCCGGCCCCCACCGGACGGCGGAGCAACTCCTCACCGGTTTCAGGATCGAGCAGTACCCAGTTGAGCCCCGCAGGCCCCAGCGTCGCAATGCCCACATCGAGCAACACCGGACCGGCGATCTCCCAGGGTGCCGCCGCGATCCTCGGTGCTCGCAATGGAACGGTGCCACGTCGGAGCCAGCGAACCTGTCCGGTACGACCATCGAGCCTCGCCGAGGCTCCCGCGGCGGAGGCGATGATGATGTCGCCTTCGAGCTCTGCGAAACGGGCGAAGGTCCTCGACCCGCCCATTCGAACGCCACCGCTCGACGCGATGGTTCGAAGCCAGCGAAACGCTCCCGTCGATCGATCCAGCCCGAGCGCAAATTGGATGGTCTCGAGGCGAGCATTCGACTTCCTGATCGGCAGGGCGACGATGTCATCCACGACCAGAGGTGGGCCGGACACGAATGCACCCTCCAGCATGCCATCACTCTTCATTCGATCTGGCCGGACCCGCCATCGCTCGCGTCCGGTGGCCGGATCGAAACGAATGACCTCGCCCGTACCCTCACGACCACCGCCGAATGCATGACCGATCACGGTGTACCCGTCCCCGTCGGCCAGGACGATCTCGCCGAGATCGCCTGGAGTTCCACTGGGCCGCATTCCACGAGAAATCCCAAAGTCCCGATACCAACGCATTCGACCCGTAAAACGGTCGAAGCCTCGTAGAAGAAACCCCTCGTTGACCAGGACCAGATCTCCGGCCAGAGTCGGAACCGTGGTCATGCTTGATGCTGAGACGCGGGCTCTGGCGGCGTTGGACTCGGAGAACGCCTGCCCATCGACGGAATCGAAGTACCTCCGTCTGAACAACGTGTCCGGGAGCGACTCCTCCCAGATCTTCGTCCAGTCGGCAACTCGAAGCGACTCCAGTTCGCCAATCTCGATGGTCTTCTGGGCGTCCGCGGAACGACGACTCGCCTCGATGCGGCGCAGTCGGTCCGCCGCTTCCTGATCGGAGCGAGCGAGTTCGTCGATCGCGTCGGAGGATATCTTGCGAAATTCATCGCGATTTCGAGAAAGACCCGCGGTGGAAGCGGCATCGATTCCGGCCAGTCCCCGGAGGAGGAGCATTCGGTTTCGAAAATTCGACGCTCCAGGCCACGTCGCCAGTTCGTCTAGAAGTCGAAGTGCCCCCGCGGCCCGGCCGGATTCGATCGACCGCTGAGCCAGTCGCAATCCCGCCTCGAGCCCCGCGTCAGTCAGCGGACGGCGATCAAAAGCCGCTTCGATTCCTTCGTCCTCGAGCAACGCGACGGCCTGGGATTCCGTGTCACGACGCCACGCCACCAACACGCCCGGTTCGGAACGGAGCACACGGATCGCTTCATCTCTGACGGATCGAAACAGATCCACGTTCTCAGAGGATGCGATGAGACGGTGACCATAGTCATCGAGAAGACCCGCCAGCAGATCCGCGGTGCGAGTCGGATTATCCGACGCTTGCGATACGGCCTCGCTGAGGGACCTGGTCGCGACCGGCGAATCGTCGACGGTCACCGCGATTCGATCGTCAAGTTGCTGCGGACCCGAAAACGCCTCCTGGATCGGCAGGGCGGCGAGAAGGCCGGCCATCAGGGAGAGATGGAGACCAAGGCCTCGAAGGCGGACGCAGGAGGATGGAATTGGTTCCGAGTACTGCATGGGAGCGAGGAGAGCGTGCGGCCAGTCCCCGGTACAGTATGACAATGCTCCCCCGAGGTCCGCTTCCCATCCCGATCCATGGCGTGTTCCTCTCGCTGATGGTGGCCATTCTCCTCGGAGGCTGCGGTACCGCCCCCAAGGTCGAAGCCACTGGAGCCCGTCCCGTCTCCAGGACCGAGGGAGCCGCCGAATTCCGGATCGACCTCCGTCTCTCCAACGCCGGGAAGAAGGACATTCCGCTCGAGCGATTTGAGTACTCGCTGATTGTGGATGGAGTGGGTCGCTTCAACGGGCGATGGGCCGCCTTGACCACTATTCCACCGGGCGATTCGATCGACGTGGAGATTCCCGCCGCAATCTTGATCCCCGCGGACATCGCCCAGCGTCTTGATCTGAGCGCACCGGTCGCTTGGCGCATCGAGGGCGGGGTCCGATATCAGTCGTCCGGACTCTTCGGCCGGATCCTCTTCGATGTCGGCATCAGACGTCCCACCCAGAGATTCGCCGGTTCCGGAACGTTTACGCTCGAACAATCCGATTCATCCGCAAACGCCGCGCAACCCGCAATTGCGGCCGAAGACTCCAGCCTCGTCTCATCGGACTAAACCCGAGCGCTTCGAGTCAATCCGACCCCCTACTCCGCCGATGCAGAAGGAAGCAATCGCTTTTTTTATCCGGTGGAGTGGCTGATGCATCTCAACGACATTCTTCGACAAGCATTCGAACAGGACGCTTCCGATATTCATTTGGTCGCGGGTCACCCGCCCATGGTCCGGGTCCATACCGTAATGAAGGCGATGGACTGCCCGCCACTCACGCCCGATGGTCTTCGCCGGGCGTTGGAGCAGATGCTCAGCCCAGGGCAACTCACAACGTTCGACTCGCAGATGGATCTCGACTTCTCCTACGAAGTTGCGGGTCTCCAGCGATATCGCGTCAACGCTCACCTTCAGAAGGGCATGCTGGGCATGGCGCTCCGTGGCATCAAGTGCTCGGTACCGCCCCTCGCCGATCTGAATCTCCCGGAAGTGATCTCGCGACTGACGTATCTCCCACGTGGCCTCGTCCTGGTGACCGGTGATACCGGCTCGGGAAAATCGACCACGCTCGCGGCGATGATGCAAGCGATGAACGAACGTTATCGCAAGCACATCATCACTCTGGAAGACCCAACCGAGTACGTCTTTGAGAGTGACAAGTGCCTCATCGAACAACGCCAGCTCGGTACCGACATGCCAAGCTTCTCAAGCGGTCTCAAGCACGCGCTCAGGCAGGATCCGGACATCATCCTGGTCGGTGAAATGCGAGACCTCGAAACCTCGGCGCTGGCGATCAGCGCGGCGGAGACCGGCCACTTGGTTCTCTCCACCCTGCATACCGTCGATGCCTCCCAGACCGTCGAACGGATCATCGACATGTATCCGGCCGGACAGCAGAACCAGATTCGCTCGATGCTCGCCAACACGCTCCAGGCCGTGGTGAGTCAGACGCTCTTCAGCCGCATCGACCGGGTCGGGATGGTTCCCGCGATCGAGATCATGCTCTGCACGCCCGCCATCCGGAACATCATTCGTGAAGCGCGGACCTTCGAAATCCCCAACGTCATCGATACGAACCGACAGCTGGGAATGATCAGTCTCGACAACGCCATTGCCGAGCTCTTCTTCAACGGCATGATCAGTCGCGAGGACGCGATCGCACAATCCGCCAATCCCGACAAGCTCGAACGCATGATCGCCGCCTGAGGCGAAGGACGGACCAGTAACCATGCCCCAGTACAGCTACCAAGCTCGGAACGGATCGGGAGGTGTCGAGGCCGGCGGAGTCGCCGCCGCCGACGCCGCCACGGCTGCGGCAATGCTCCGCGGCAAGGGTCTGCACGTGATGCAGCTCGCCCCAACTACATCGGCCGCGAGACTCGCAAGCCTTGGTGAGAAACTCAGCTGGACGAGCGGGCCAGGCAAGAAAGAGATCCTCGATTTTACGACGCAACTCGCGGTGATGGTCCGCGCCGGCATCAGCATTCGCCAGGCGCTCGACGGCATTTCGGAACAGACGACGAACGTAAAATTCAAGAAGATCCTGCTCCAGATCAAGGCCGACATCGAGAGCGGACGTCAGTTCTCTGAAGCCATTTCGAAGCACCCAAAACTCTTCGGCCCTCTCTACCTCAGCATGGTCAGGGCCTCCGAGATGAGTGGTGCCTTCGCTCGAATGCTCGACCGGATCGCCACGTACCTGCAGCAGGAACTCGAAACCAGGAAGCTTGTGGTCGGGGCGAGCATTTACCCGGGAATTATCGCGACGATGGCGATCAGTGTGACCGTCTTTCTGTTGACTTTCGTGCTCCCCCGCTTCGCCGGTGTGTTCGAAGGCAAGGAGGAGGCGCTTCCCGGCCCAACCAAATTCCTCATGTCTCTCTCCGACTTCATGGTCAGTTACTGGTGGGTCATTCTGATCATGGCGACCGCCGCGATCGGAGGATTCCTCATGTTCGTGCGCACTGAACTGGGTGGATTCTGGTGGGACCGCGCCAAGCTCTCCATGCCGGTCGCCAAGCGGATGTTCCGAGCGCTCTACATCAGTCGCTCACTTCATACCATGGGCGAACTCCTCAACGCCGGCGTCCCCATGCTCGATACGCTCGCCATCACTGGTGACATCTCTGGCAATCGCCTCTTTCGACGGATGTGGCGATCGGTCCACTCGTCGGTCCGACAGGGCCGCAAGATCCAGACCCAACTCAGCAAGTCGAACCTCCTTCCCAAGTCTGTGATTCAGATGGTTGCGGCGGGCGAGGATTCGGGCAAGCTCGGAGAAGTCCTGGACGAAGTGAGCGACTACTACCACCGGGTTCTACGAGACGCAATCAAGGCGGTCACGAGCATGATCGAGCCGTTGATGATCGTATTGATGGGCTCGGTCGTGGGGTTCATCGCGATGGCGATCATCCTGCCCATCTTCAAGATGAGCAGTCTGGTCTCCGGTTGATCGAGAAGGAAAAGGAGCGTCTCATGCGATATCGACACCCTCATCCAACACGTCAAGTCGGACGCCGTGGCTTCACCCTCATCGAATCGGCGCTGGCGACGGTGATCATCGGCACCGGCGTCCTGGCAATGGTGGCCGCGCAGCAGACATTCCATCGTCAGAACGACTGGGCACAGCGCTCCGCGAATGCGATGCGACTCGCCGGCGAGATTCGCGAACTGACCCTCAACATGCCTCCCCATGATCCAGTGACCGGCGTCGAATTCTGGGGGCCGGAACCGAACGAGACGCTGGTCGAGGACTGGGACGACATCGACGATTTCGACGACGCCGTCTTCTCCTTCGATCTCGGGAACGGACCGATCACCGCGATGAGGACACCCTTCGAGGCGATGCCCGGATGGTCACAACGGATCGTCGTCTCGAACATCGATCCCTTCGACATCGGCGTCACGCTTCCCCAGGGGACCAGCGAGATGATCCGAGTTGAGGTGATCGTCGAATATCAGGGCCCCACCGACCTCGAACCTTCTGAGATCACAAGACTCATCTGGATTCAGCCGCGATGAGCTCAACACCAAGACGTGCGTGAGGCGAGGAAACAAACGATGACCTATGCAGTTCCCAGTACCCACATCCGACGCCCGCGACGATCCGATCGCCGCGGGGTCGCCAGCGTCCTGTCGATGATGTTCCTCGTCATCTTCGGGTCCCTCGCGGCCGCGATGGCTGTAGTCGCCACCGGTAACGTCCGGACCGCCGACGTCTCCCTTCGAGTCAGTCGATCCACCAGCGCCGCCGAGACGGGTCTGGTCTTCGGAAGTTGGATTCTCCAACGCGAAGCGAAACGCTTCGTGGTCTGGAAGGGCGAGATCGACGCGAACTACGCCGCATCGCTCTGGGATGGAAGTTACGACCAGTTGGCGGACGGCGCCGTCGAGGTCCTCCCGCCGGACGGCTACATCGCAAACAGCACCCCTTCCAGTCTCGCGGAAGCAGTCCGAGATGCCCACCTTGCGGGAGATCACGGTGCGATCATCGAACCGGGCGACGCCTCGTTTCCGGCCCTCGATCTGACGACGGGCACGCTCGACACCAGGCCGATCCGCGTCTCCTCCCAAGAGAACGGAGCTTACTTCCGCCTGCGATACGAGCTGGTCCCGAACGAGCCCGCGATCCGCATCCTCAGCGAAGGCGTCGATCGTGACGTGCGCCGAACCCTCTCGATGGAGATCCGTCTCGACAAGAGGATCGAGTATGCGGTGGTCAGCCCCAATCGAATCATGATCGGGAAGAACGTCTTAGTCGTGGGTCCCCTGGGAACGCGATACGGAGAGAACGAGGGCGAATTGAATCCCGGGAACGGCAATCCCCTCGACATGCGAAGCGACATTCGCTGGCTCACGCCGGCGCTCGATGCCCGCCTCGATCAGTTCGAGGCACTGGTCACGAGTTTCGACGTCGACGACGACGGAAGGCTTCGGCCCGACCATCCGACGGAAGGGGCCGGACTCGGAACCGACTTCGTCGATATCGACGGAGACGAATTCGTCGACGAGTTCGATCTCTTTCTGGAGACCTTTGACCTCAATGCCGACGGACGAGTGGTGTACGACTCAGCCCTAGCCGGTGACGGCACCGTGGAGTTCACCGGCATCGACGACCAGTTGGCACATCTCATCGATACCGCGAGACCAGACCGAAACGAAGATGGGATCGTCGACTCGGACGACAACGCCCTCGGATGGCGTGATGGCGTCCTGGACTCTTGGGATCACTTCGCCAAGGTCGATGGGCGACTCGCCTTTGCGGTCGCTCGGAGCGACTGGGAGGATACTCACGGCGCAGGGGTTCGAACGGTGGTCCACGGGACCGTGCGGCCAGATCCCGATCAAGCCGCCATGTCCTTCGGGCTCGATGAAGATCAACTTCGCGTGGTAACCACCGACATGTTTGCCTCGAGCGCCGGGTACTTTGCTGGTGTCGCGGAGAGCGGCGACGCCTTCCAGTCGCAGGTCGACGCGGAAGTCTCCGCGGGCGGTGAGCAGATTCTTCCCGGCGACGCAGAGCATCCAGGATACGAGACAACGCCGCTCGGTAGTTTCAGCCCCTACGACCTCTATCTTCGTCCTATCTATCGGGGCATCACCTTCCGGAATGTTCTGATCCCGATGGGCACCAACGCGCTCTTTGAGGACTGCACATTCCTCGGCGTCACCTACGTTCAGACCGAAACACTCTGCCACGACCCGAACTGGAACTACGCCGGCGCTCTCGAAGATGCCGACCCCGGCCCTGGGTTCCTGATCCGTCTCCGGTTCGGTGATCTCTTCTCGAGCCATCCCGATCTCGGCGAAGTCCAGGACTCCAAGGTTCTCTCGAACAACCTTCGCTTCGAGGACTGTACGTTCCTTGGATCACTCGCAGGTGACACGCCCGGCGAGTACACGCATTGGCGGAACAAGATCCAGATCACCGGTGCCTCCCGATTCTTCGCGGATCCCGACGATCTTGATCTCAAGAACCAACCGGACGCCGAAGACCTCGTGGATCTCCTCACCTCGCTGCCCACCGAACAGCTCGAGGAAATGAAGAAGAGCTCGATCATGATGCCGGGATGGTCCGTGGACGTCGGCAGTTTCACCAACGAGATCGGCGCAGATCCGGACTCCACTCCCCGAGTGGATCTTCGAGGCCTCATCATCGCGGGCATCCTCGACATCCGGGGCACGGCTGCCGTGAAAGGCACGCTTCTGATGACCTTTCGTCCGGTTTCAGGAGAAGGCCCGTTGTTCTATGACGGCCAGACCGATGCCTTCAACACGACCATCGGGTACTTCGGACCGGATGACGGCGACGGCGAAGGATCCGATCCACTCGATCCGGATTTTGCCGGCTTCGGCGAAATCCTCCTCGAATACGACGCAGAGATCGTCCTTCCGGATGGAATCCCATGGCCGATCCTGGCCGAGCCGATCGCGGCAAGCTACCGGGAGGGAATCTCGTCATGAATTTCCACCGCACTCCACCCCGCGCTCGGCGCCGCGGCTTCAATCTGATCGAGGTGCTCATGGCGCTGGCGATCACCGCCACACTGCTCACCGCGACCCTGGCGGCCCTCGACGCCAGCTTCCGGGCCTATCAGGCGACGACCGAAGAGGTGTCCACGCAGTCCATCGGCCGCATCGTCATGCACCGAATGTTGACGCTGATCCGAACCGGGACTGAATTCGGGCCGTTTCCATCGGACCCGCGGGTGACGACCATCCAAAGCGACTTCATCCAGTTCCAGACACAGAACGAAGAGGTAGTGACCATCTCCTGGAATCGAAGCACCAACCAACTTCTATACGAGATCGAGGGGCAGGCCGCGGTGGAACTGCTCGACGGCGTGGTGGGCACCACCAATGCCGAAGGCGTGCTTCAATCCCCGTTCACGCTGAACTATGAAAAGGGTCGCCGGATGTATCGCGCCACCATCGACCTCACGGTCGAACCCAACGATGTCATCCAACTCGACATCGAAGGTGACCGGGCACGAACCATCCGACTCGTGGGCAGCGCCATGCCACGAATCGAAGCGTTCTGAACTCCAGCATCAGCCGTCGGACTCACTTCGTTCGCGCGTGAGACGCATGAGTTTCGCATGCGTTCCGTCCATGCGCGGGTCATCAAGTTCGAGATGCGATGAAGCCCGGAGCGCATACGTGCCATCGGATCGCATCTCCCACGCCTGGCGATGATCCTCCAGGCAGATCTGCAGAATCTCCCAGAGTCTCGCTCGGAGCGACCGTTTCTCCACGGGGACGGCCGCTTCCACTCGGTTGTGGAGGTTTCGGTACATCCAATCCGCGCTGCCGATGAAGAAATCACCTTCGAGCGGATCTTCACGACCTCCGGAGAACCAGAAGATCCGACTGTGCTCGAGGAACCGGCCGATGATCGAAAAGATCCTGATGTTCTCGCTCAATCCCGGAACGCCGGCGCGAAGACAACAGAATCCGCGAACGAAGCAGTCGATCTTCACACCTGCTCGGGATGCCCGATAGAGCGCGTCGGTGACCTCGCGGTCCTCCAGCTGATTCATCTTGCAGATGATCTGGCCCGGGCGCTCCGGAGTGCTCAGCATGATCTCTCGATCAATAAGTTCGATGAACGTCGACTTCATGGTGGTCGGCGCGATCAGGAGCTTGTTGTACTCCCGTTGGCGACTTCGACCCGTCATATAGTTGAAGAGCGTGACCAGATCCTCGGTGATCGCCGGGTCCGCGGTGAACAGGCCGACATCTTCGTAGAGGCCGGCGGTCTTCGAGTTGAAATTTCCGGTGCCGATGTACGCGTAGCATCGAATGCCACTCGCCTCCTGCCGAACCACCAGCACCGTCTTGGTGTGGGTCTTCAACCCCACCACGCCGTAGGCAACGTGGACCCCGGCGTCCTCGAGCTTCCCCGCCCAATGAATGTTCCGAGCCTCGTCGAACCTGGCCCGAAGCTCGACGAGCACCGCGACCTGCTTTCCGCTCTCCGCGGCTTTGATCAGAGACGGGATGAACGGGCTGTCCCCCGAAGTCCGGTACAAGGTCTGCTTGATGCAGAGCACCCGAGGATCCGCCGCGGCCTGCTCGACGAATCGCTCGACGGTGGCATCGAACGACTCGTACGGCATGTGGACGATCAGGTCGCCGCTTCGGATCGCGGCCAGAAGATCGGACGAATCCCCTTCCAATCCACGCGGAACCACCGGACGCCACGGCTCGAACCGAAAATCGGGGATGTCCAGATCCGCGATCCCGTCGAGAATTCCGTAGTCAAGCAGTCGGTCGGTCTCATAGACGTCGATCTCATCGAGATCGAGTTCGTCGAGGATCAACTTGAGAATCCTGGGATCCGGATCGGACGCGACCTCGAGCCTGACCACCCTCGCAAACCGCCGTTCCCTCAGCTGCTGTTGGATGTGCTCGAGAAGGTCCTCGGCGTCCTCGCTATCCCCTTCCACGTCCGCGTTCCTGGTGACTCGGAACGGAAGGATCCTGAGGATCTCCATTCCTGGAAAGAGCTCATCGAGATTGTGCTCGATGAGTTCTTGCACGGGGACGAAACGACGGCCGTCGCCAAGTTCGTAGAGCCGCCGAGGCACCTCTGGGACCTTCACCCGAGCGAAGAGTTCTTCCGACTCGCCCGCCCGCCGCAGCATCACGCCGATGGACACACTCAGATTCGAGATGAACGGGAAGCGGTGCCCGGGATCGACCGCCAGCGGCGTGAGGATGGGAAAGATGTTCGCCCGATACCACGTCTTCGCGGCCGCACGTTCATCCTCCGTGAGTTGGTTCCAACCCATCAACTCGATTCCGGCCTCGGCCACCGCGGGAAGCACGTCGCCTCGAAAGCACCGTCGCTGAAGGCTCGTCAGGTCGAGCACGACGCTGCGCAGTTCCTCGAGTTGTCGCTCCGGCGGGAGGGTCTCGAGATTCTGGGCCCCCAGTCCGAGTTCATGCCGCCGTTTCAGGCCCCCGATCCGCTTCATGAAGAACTCGTCGAGATTGCGAGCCGTGATGGCGAGAAAGCGGAGTCGTTCGAGCAGCGGGGTTCGCGGATCGATCGCCTGGAAAAGCACGCGACGATTGAACTCGAGCCACTGGATGTCGCGATTGAGAAACCGAGCGGGATCATCAAGTTCGATGAACCCTGGCTCATCGACCCCACTCCCCGCTCTGGAGATCATCTTCTGTGTGCTTGCTTCGGGTTCGGTCATCGTCTTCTGATTCCGGTTGAAAGGTCGGTTCTGGGAGTCAGATCAGATTGTCGCATTTTTCTCATCGACATCGTCTCAAACCAAGAAAATCAGCTCTCCGGATACCACCGAGCGATGCAGCCGGGGGCCTCTTCGACGGCGACCGACGCGATCCGGCAGCCGGGGGGAATCTCCGGATGCACGGCTCCGGCGATGAACTCAGCCAACCGTTCGGCGGTGGGATGGACCACATCGAAGGGCGGGGTGCCATTCATGGTGCGGCCTGAGAATGGGCTGATGGCGGTCCGTAGGGAGGTCTCCACCGCGTGAAAGTCCACCAGGAGATCCTCATGATCGAGCTCGGAGCCCTGAATGGTGAGGGTGACCCGCCAGTCGTGGCCGTGCAATTCCTCCGGGATGCCCCCGACGGTGACGGCGTGAGCGGCTGAAAACCGGTGCGATACTTCAAGCTCGAACATGATCCAAGTATAGATCATCCGCCACAGAATCCGATTGGAACTCGGTAGAGTCCGGATCCTCGATTCCCTCTTCTGGAGTTCCCGTGTCCGATGCTCCCCTAATGCTCTCGATCTCCGGTGCCCGCGGCATCGTCGGCAAGACCATGACCCCCGAAATCGTCGCTCGCTACACCGGCGCTTTTGGCTCCCTGCTGCGCGAGTCTGTCACCGATCGACCCCCTCGACTGGTGGTCGGTTTCGATGGGCGCCGTTCGGGCTCCTGCCTGGCGTCGGCGGCGGCGGCCGGCCTCGCGGCCGTCGGATGCGAAGTCACACTGATCGGCATCGCAACCACACCAACCGTCGGCGTGATGATCAAGGAACTCGGCTGCGACGGTGGGATCAACGTGACGGCGAGTCACAATCCGATCGAATGGAATGGAATCAAGTGTCTCGATTCGGACGGGCTCGCCCCGCCCGGACGGGAAGCCGCGAAGATCATCGCTCGCTTCGAGGGCAATCAGGTGGACCGGGTAGAGGGCGCCGCGTGCGGCCGAATCGGACACACGGATGATGCCGCGGACCACCATGTCGCGAAAGTCCTCACGATCGTCGACGTCGAAGCGATCCGCGCCAAGCGGTTCCGAGTGGTCCTGGATTCGGTTGCGGCCTCCGGCGGTCCCGCCGGGCGAAGCCTCCTCGAAGCGCTGGGCTGCGACCTCGTGCATCTTCATGGCGATCCCATCGGCATCTTCCCGCACACCCCGGAACCCACCGAGGCGAACCTGACCGAACTGGCCCAGACCGTCGAAAAGGACGCCGGCGCAGCCGTCGGGTTCGCTCAGGATCCGGATGCGGATCGTCTGGCGATCATCGACGAGAAGGGGCGTTACATCGGGGAGGAGTGGACTCTGGTGCTGACGGCACTCCGAATGATGCAGCGACGAGGCGGTGGTCCGGTCGCCACCAACCTTTCGACGAGCCGAATGATCGATGACGTGTGCGCAGGCTTCGAAGGGGCCAGCGTGGTTCGGACCGCCGTGGGCGAAGCCAATGTGGTTCAGGGCATCCGCTCGAGCGGTGGCGTGATCGGTGGAGAAGGCAACGGAGGCGTGATCATCCCGGAGGTCTGTTTCGTCCGCGACTCGCTCTCGGCCATGGCCCTCATCCTCGAATTGCTCGCCACCGACGGACGCCCGCTTTCGGCGATCGTCGACGGCCTCCCTCGATACTCGATGCTCAAGCGAAAGTGGGATCTCTCGACGGTCGGCGGCAAAGAGGCGGTCCACCCGATTCTGAAGAAGATTCGGAGGCACTGGTCGAGGGACACGGTCAACAATGCTGACGGTGTTCGAGTCGATATCGGCGATGCCTGGGTCCACGTGCGACCGAGCAATACCGAACCCATCATTCGCCTGATCGCAGAGGCCCCGACTCAAAAAGCCGCTGAGCGGCTCGCGGACGAGGCAGCCAGCGTGGCCGGCATCGTCTGAAGCAGTCCGACATTCGTACCGGGACGTGCGTCGGCCTCTACTCGCTCGGTCGAGCGGAGTCCTCGACGACCTTCCAGACGAGTTCCTCGCCGCCACAATCGATCTCGATCATGAGAAAGCCACCCTCGTGCCGTCGTGGTTTCAGGGCGGGCCAGAGGACCTTGCGGTCGGTCTCCGGGATGTTCAGATTCTCGATCTCGTCGACCGGGACCCACTCCAGCGTGCCTTCGTCGAATTCACTTCGAGGAAGATCCGCCGGATCAATCTTCTTGGTGACCTCGAAGCAGAACAACAGCCAGTGCATCTCGCCCTGATAGGCCTTCTCGGCGACCATCGCAAAGAGCCGGATGTCCTCGGCCGCGACTTCGATTCCGGCTTCTTCATGAATCTCCCGGCGAGCACACTCGTGCGGCGTCTCGCCCAGTGAGATTTCCATCTTTCCGCCGATCGGCGAGTACATGCCCGGATTCGGGTGCTTCAGACGATGAAGCATCAGCAGCCGATCATCCTCCGTCCAGAGGTAGCAGAGAACCGCCATCCGATACGGAAGCCCGGTCGGCTCGTATCGTGCATCGTCGACGTCACTCATCGGGTACCTGCCGTTCCGGAGACACCCGCGGAATCGAGCGCCCCTGCTGGCCCGCGAACCCCCACTGTTTCAAGGAGCTCCGCCAATCTCTTGCGGACGGACGCGGAGGCGCCGGCGAGTGGGGGTCGCACCACACCACTGTCACGACCGAGCATCGACATCGCCGCCTTCACCGGCACGGGGTTGCCGTCCAACGAAAGCAGACCAGTCGCCAGCGGAAGGACGCGCTCGTGGATGACCCGCGCCGCCGCGAAGTCCCCACGATTCCCCGCCGCAATTTGCTGTGCCACGTCTCCGGGCGTGATGTTCCCCAGCACACTGATCACCCCGACCGCGCCGAGGGCCTGCATCGGGAGAGTCAGCGGATCATCGCCCGAGAGGATCGCAAGATCGCATCGGCCCGCCACGTCGCCGACGAAGCCCAGCGATCCGTTGGCGACCTTGATCGCGACGATGTTCGGATGGGCCGCGAGACGAACGACGGTCTCGACGGAAAGACCGACGCCGGCACGTCCCGGGACGTCGTATAGGACGACCGGAATGTGCGCCGCGTCGGCGATGGCCATGAAGTGCCCGAAGAGCCCTTCCTGCGAAGGCTTGTTGTAGTAGGGCACCACCTGAAGCGATGCATCCGCGCCGAAGTCCTCGGCTTCCAATTGCAGCTCGATCGCCTGGGCGGTCGCGTTGGAGCCAGCACCCGCGATGACCTTGACACCGAGCGGATTGGCCGTCGCGACCGTCGTCTGGATCACGCGTCGCCGCTCGGCATCCGAGAGGGTGGGCGTCTCCCCAGTCGTACCGCACGGCACCACCCCGGTGATCCCCCCCGACGCCTGAAAGAGGATCTGGGCCTCAAGGGCCGGAAGATCAACGTGGGAGCCATCGGGGCTAAAGGGCGTGGTGAGAGCGGTGTGGGCGCCCGCGAGGGCCGCGGGCTGGAACTGAGTCATTCAGAAGTCTCCGTGATCGCATCCTGCGGACGGGGCGATCCTACCAGCGGCCCCCGCTCCTGTAGAGAATCGACAAGTCGTCGAATCGTCCCACTCGAATCCTAGAATTTTGGAATCGGAGGGCCATTCCCCAGAAGCCGCCCTCAAGGTCGGCTGGCCTCGATGATCAGGCTTCTCATCTCTCGAACCGCCTGCCGCATCCCGATGAAGATCGAACGACTCACGATCGAGTGGCCGATGTGGAGTTCTCGAACCCCGGGAAGAGCGGCGACCGGCTGGACATTGGCGTAGTTCAGGGCATGACCGGCGTTGAATCGCATGCCCGCCTCGATGATGGCTTCCCCGGCCCGAGCAACCTCGGCCAGCCTCGCGGCGACCTCGGGCATCTCGGCGGATCGGCCATGCTCGTGGAAGGCGTGCGCATAAGGACCGGTGTGGACCTCGCAGACCGCGAAGCCGCACTCGGCGGCGGCGGCGACCTGACGGAGGTCCGGATCGATGAATGCTGACACTGGAATCCCCGCTCCGGTCAGGCGCTGGACGACGTCGGTCATCCGGCCCCGGGCGCCATCGACGTCGAGCCCACCTTCGGTCGTGATCTCATCCCGCCCTTCCGGCACCAGCATGACGATCTGCGGCCGAATCTCGGACGCAATGACGACCATCTCGTCAGTAGCCGCCATCTCCAGGTTCAGCTTGATCTGAACCAGCTCTTTCAATCGATGGACATCGGCGTCCTGAATGTGCCGACGATCCTCACGGAGATGAATGGTGATCCCCGCCGCGCCACCCAGATGCGCCTCCACGGCGGCCCAGACTGGGTCTGGCTCCCAGGTGGCCCTGGCCTCCCGGACGGTTGCGACGTGGTCGATGTTGACGCCAAGTTCGATCATGTCGAAATGCTATCCGGCATCCTCCCGCCAGAGGCGTATACTCCCAAGGAACGAGACCCATTCGTGAACGAACAAACCGAAGATTTCCAAACGCAGCTTCAGATTCTTCGTGATCAGATCACGGAACAGGGAGCTCGTGTCCTTGAGCAGGCCACCCACGCCGTGGACTGCTACTTCGATCATGATCTTGAGCGAGCTCGGGAAGTACTCCAGATCGAATTGATCGTGGACAAGATCGACGTCGAGATCGAGAAGCAGTGCATTCCATTGCTCGCCCTCGGCCAGACCAACTCGCACTCGATCCGATCGGTACTCACCATCGTCAAGGTGAACAACGAGTTCGAGCGGATCGGCGATTGCGCGGTCACGATCGCGGAGACCACGCTTGATCCCCTTCGCAAGAAGAGCAATCTTCCCCAAACGTTCCGCGTGATGGCCAACAGCGTGCTCGGCATGGTCCGCGATGCGAATCGCGCCTTGAGCAAGAATGATCCGGTCCTCGCCCGCCGGGTGCTGGACTTCGACGACACCGTCGATCGGTTCAAACAGGAGATCCTGCTCGACGCTCAAAAGCGGCTTGCCGACGGAGAACTCGCCGTCGACGGTGTGTTCCGCATCCTCGCCGTGACGAAGTCGCTCGAGCGAATCGCCGACCACTGCACGAACGTCTGCGAGCAGGTGATCTACCTGGAGACCGGCAAGATCGTCCGGCACGATGCCGAGGGGTGGACCCAGCCGCAGGATCCAGGCACGTCCGACCACTGAACCACGTTTCGTTCTTCGATTCCTCAACCAGCGAGTTGGATCAACCACCGATGCGAACCGAGTCGATCACCGAACGCCTCGATGCCGTCGTCGCGATTCTCGAGAAGCACCGCCAAGGTCATCTCACCAATGGGCTCGATTCGGTGGGAACGACGGAGGTCGAATCGTTCATCGAACAGGTCGAGTCGATCGACTTCGACGAAATCGAGACACTCACCTCCTCGGACGGCTCGGCCGGTGGCATTCCCGAAGACCTCGAGCCCGCCCCCGTGATTCCTCGGCATCCCAAGGGCGAGGCGAGCTTTCGATCCGCCGGTGAGGCGTTGATCCGTCAAGGCGAGATCGCGGCGTTCACAGTCGCCGGTGGCCAGGGAACGCGTCTTGGCTGGAACGGCCCCAAGGGGACGTTCCCCGCGACGCCGATCACCGGAAAACCGCTGTTTCGCGTGTTCGCGGAGCAATTGAACGCGATCGACGAACGATACGGAATCGAGACGCCCTGGTATCTCATGACCAGCCCGCTGAACGACGCCGCGACCCGGGCATTCTTCCGAGACAACAATCATTTCGGACGGAATCCGGAGTCGATGCTCCTCTTTCCGCAGGGGGTCATGCCCGCGGTAGACGACCACGGCCGGATCCTGCTCGAGGCACCCGGCGTGATCGCGGTCAGCCCGGACGGCCACGGCGGCTCGCTCCGAGCGTTGGCCCGAAGCGGAGCGCTCGAGCACGCGACCAGCCGCGGCGTGAAACATCTGTCCTACTTCCAGGTCGACAACCCCACGGTGCATGCGATCGACCCCCTCTTCATCGGGCTGCATGCGACCCACCCGACGAGTTCCGGGGAGATGTCGAGCAAAATGGTGCCGAAGGTCGCGGCCGGTGAGAAAGTCGGTGTGTTCTGCAGCATCGGCGGTCGCACGCAGGTGATCGAATACAGCGATCTTCCGACGGAACAGGCGGGTGCGACCACCGAAGATGGATCATTGCGATTCATCGCCGGATCGATCGCCATCCACGTGCTTGCCGTCGATTTCATCAAACGGATCACGTCCGCGGGAAGCGAGACCGCGATGCCGTTCCATCACGCAAGAAAGAAGGTTCCCTTCTGGGATCCGAAGAGTGGCGAGACCGTCACTCCAGCCGATCCCAACGGGACCAAGTTCGAGATGTTCGTCTTCGACGCGCTCGAGTTCGTCGAGAAAGGGCTCGTCTACGAGACCGATCGCGTCGAGGAATTCGCTCCCATCAAGAATGCCGAGGGCGGTGACTCTGCGGAAAGCAGCGGTCGACTCCAGACCGAGCGAGCGGCTCGTTGGATGGAGGCGGCCGGATCGGAGATCGCCAGGAATGACGATGGAACCGTGCACGGGCAAATCGAGGTCACCTCCGAGACGGCCCTGACCGGCACCGACCTCGTGGGTCAATCGTGTCCTGATTTCGCCCCGGGCAGCGACCTCGTCTTCTGAACCTATACCCCGCACGTCGGGTTCTGGGCAACCGGAATCGATGGGCCATCAGTCACTCGGCGGCGCGAAGATCCTGAATCATCAGGTTCGGCTCGACCCGGCCCTGCCAACGGTTGAGATCGGGGGTCGCCACCAAATCCAGCGTGCCGCCCTTGATCGCCTTCTCCACGGCCTCCCGATGCCGACCGGCTCCGAACCAGACCGCCTTGACGGTTCGGGCGCCCTCGCCGGCGAATCGAAGTTGCAACGTCCCTTGATCGGCACCGACCCATTTTGATTCGATCGGTCGCACCGTCTCGATTAAAACCGTCGGCCGAGGGTGACCTGGCCCGAACGGTGCAAGGCTTCTCACCACTTCAATATCCCGAACTTCGTCGATCTCAGCCATCACGGCGCGACAGTCGATCTCGACGACCGAATGGAGATCCTCGCTCGCAATCTCCTGGCTCGCATGCTTGACCAGCGCGACTCGAAGATCGTCGAGCCGCTCCATTTTGACGGCGCAGCCGGCCGCGGCGGCATGACCACCGTAGGACTCAAGGAGCTCCGAAGCGGATTCCAGCCCGGCGTGGATCGAATAGCCCTCGATGCTGCGGGCGGAACCGCGGGCGATGCCGTCGGAACAAGCCTCGAAGAGAATGACCGGTCGAGCGAATCGGTCCACCAATTTCGCGCACGCCGGACCGACCAACCCTCTTTTCCAACCCGGATCCGCAAGCACGATGACCGGATGGTCCTCCGCCGTCTGTCCCTCGGCCTCAGCCCGCGTGATGGCTTCTTCGACGATGGCCCGTTGGGCTTCCCGTCGCTGGAGATTGATGGAGGTGATCTCCCGAGCGAGTTTCATCGATGCTCGAACGCCTTCCGGCGTTGCATCAACCGAGGTCAGCAACTCGACCGCCGGCATCGGCGAACCGAAACGGCCGAGCGCATTAATCCTCGGCGCCAGTTGGAATTGAATGACCTCTTCGTGCACCGGCCCATCATCCGGACCGTGCCCGGACTCCAGGAGCAACGCGCGAAGTCCCGGGATCTTCGAACCCGGCAGACCTCGGAGGGCCAGCGCCGCCAACGCCCGGTTCTCTTCGACCAGCGGCATCACATCCGCGATCGTCCCCAGACCGGCCAGAATGGTCGCTTCGACCAGTTCTTGCTTCATCACGGACGGAACCCGTTCGGTTCGGAAGTGCGAACGGGCCGTTGCCCAGACGACTTTGAAGGCGACTGCGGCACCGCAGAGATGGTCGGTGCCGACCTGCTCGACTCCGGTGACCGGCAGGCCAGGATGCACCACGACGCTCGCCGGCGGGAGGAGGATCCCGCCCTCGTCGTCACGAACGAAACGGTGGTGATCAAGCACCATCACCTCAAGCCCGTCCTCCGCCGCAGCCTGAATCGCTTCGATCGCCGTGATGCCGCAATCGACGGCGATCACCAAATCGGCGCCTTCGGCTCGAATCTGCTTCAAGCCGTCGACCGAGAGGCCGTAGCCACCCTTGTAGCGATTCGGAAGGACTACTTCGATCGAGTTTGAAGGGGCCATGAGACGAAGTGACCGCTGGAGAATCGCCGAGGCGGAGATGCCGTCGAAGTCGTAATCACCATGGATGACGATCCGGCTTCCCTCCTCGAGGGCTCTGGCGAGCCTCTCTCCAGCCTCGACCGCTCCGGCCAGACCCTCCGGCGGCGCGATTCTTCCGTAGCTCGAGTCGAGGAAGGCCACGGAATCCTTGATCGAACGCCCTTCAAGCACCCGATCGGCAAGGTTTGGCTGGGAGGATGGCGAGCCGGGATCACGCCCCGAGGGCGATCTCCATTTCCACGTCGATGTGATGCCGTTCATGAACTACTCCTTTTCGCGTCGCGGCGAAGCCACGCCCGCCTCCACGACCTCTTCAGGAGGGTTGACCCTAGCGGTCTACGCGCTCATTCGCCAAATCGGACCACGCCTGGTGGACGAAGTGTTGAGATAACCACATCTCGGGTGACTTCCTTCAGAATTCGACTTTCGCCGGGCTGGGATTTGTCCGATACTCCGCGTGCATAATCCACACCGCAGCTGATGGAGGCGGAAGCCCACGATGCCTAATCGCTATAAGACTGTTCTCCTCCTCGGCGCCCCTGGAGCCGGCAAAGGGACTCAAGGCAAGATTCTCGGCCAGATCCCGGGGTTCTTCCATCTCGCGTGTGGCGATGTCTTCCGATCTCTGGATACCACCAGCGATCTTGGTGCCAAGTTCCTTGACTACTCCTCGCGAGGGGAGCTCGTTCCCGACGCACTCACCATCGAGATGTGGCGTCAGAATATGCACGCACAGACCGTCCTGAGCCTCTTCAAACCGAAAGTCGACCTCCTCGTCCTCGATGGCATCCCACGTAGCCTCGGACAGGCGGAAGCTCTGTCGCCGCACCTCGACGTTCTGTCGATCATTCATCTCGTATGTCCCGACCTCGATGCGATGGTCCAGCGGATGAAGAAGCGAGCCATTAAGGAGAATCGCCTCGATGACGCGGACGAGCGGGTCATCAGAAGGCGATTTGAGGTCTACGATCGCGAGACCAGTCCGGTCCTCGGACACTATCCCGCCGAGCTGGTCACAGAAGTCTCCGCGATGGGCTCCCCGGCTGAAGTACTCGAGCACGTCCTTGAAGCGGTGGTTCCGGTGCAGAACAAGCACTTCCACAACCCGCTCGGCGGGAAGATCTGACCCGCACGCGGGAACGACCGGATCATCGAATAGATCATCTAGATCATCCAAGTCATCAAAATCATCGACGCCCCGGAACGGGTCATCGATGACGGATCAAGATC
>JAPKCC010000059.1 GCA_028823105.1 Phycisphaerales bacterium
GATCGGGACGATCGGGACGATCGGGACGATCCGATGGGTTCCGATGGGTTCCGAGGGTGCTCTGCATGCGCAGGCGCCAGCGCTCGGAATCTCGGCGAGTACTCCAAGGAATTCCACCGCCATGCTTCACATGCTCCAGACGTCATGCACCAGTCGCAGGGTCGCTCGGACCGTTTCCGGTCTGTACATGCTTGCCGCGTTCTTGATCTGTCCGGTCGCGAGGGGCGACGTCAGTCTCGTCGATACGCTCGTCGACGAACTCTCCGGTGCCTGGTCGTGCTCGATCCCCGGACCCGGGGGCGACATCTTCATGCAGATGGATGTTGCTCCTTCTGGAGAAGCGACCCTTTTGCCAGAGGTCATGCTCACGGTCCCGAATCTCGGGATCTTCGATCGACTCGCGGACAAAATCAGTGTCGACGTCGACGCTCTGGTCTTCGAAATGTCGGCGACCGGGATCACCGGTCGGGTGAAGATTAGATCGGGCGAGCCACCCCGTGGTGAATTCCAATTCATCGAAGGCCCCGCGTCTCTGACGGAGCTTGCGCCGATCGAATTCGATCTTCAACGGCGTCCCGACGTCCGGGCCGCGGCCGGTGCGGTCCGGCATAACGGCACGGTGTCGCTTCCTGCTGGAAACCCCCTCGGAATCACGATCGTGCTTGCGGAGATAGATGGCGAGCAGGTCGCGATCATCGACATCCCGGCGCAGCGGGTGCGTGCCTTGCAGATGTTTCCGGCGGACACCGAGGTCGAAGGCACCACCGCTTGGCGTCTTCCCATTCCCGGCTCCGCGACCCTGTTTCTGACCCCGAAAGGGGATACGTTTGCCGGTACGTTCAGTCAAGGGACGCTGGATCTGGAAGCCACCTTCGAACGGGCGGAACTCGGGACGGTGCGGATCAGCACACGGCCGCAGAATCCGCTGCCGCCGTTTCCCTACGAAATTCGCGAAGTCGTGATTCCAACCCGGGCGGGTCACGAACTGGGTGGCACCCTCTTCGTGCCCAATGAACCCGTGAAGGCTGGCGCACCTGCCACGGTGCTCACGACCGGGAGCGGGCCTCAGAACCGTGACGAGGAGCTCATGGGTCACAAGCCATTTCTGGTGCTTGCGGATTGGCTGGCCCGCCGGGGCGTCGCGACGCTTCGCTATGACGACCGGGGGGTGGCGGCGAGCAGCGGTGATTTCTCAACCGCGACCACGATGGACTTCGCAGATGATGCCGCCGCGGCGCTCGCCTTCATGAAGACGCAGTCCGGCATCGACTCGAGTCGCTGCGGCGTCGCGGGACATAGCGAGGGTGGCATCGTCGCGGCGGTGGTCGGAGCTGGAATGGCTCCGAGCTATCTCGACGCCACGCCGGCATTCGTGGTCTCGATCGCGGGAACCGGCGTGGACGGCGGCGAACTTCTGAAAGAACAGATAAAGCGGATCATGCTCGCTGCCGGCATCGGAGAGGCCAAAATGGCGGCGGTACTTGAGCGTCAGGCGCGACTCATCGAGTTGGTCAGATCAACGCCCATCGACGAAGCCCAGGTGATGACCCAGATTCGGGCGCTTCAAGAAGCCCAGTTCGAACTCAATGGAATCTCGCCCGATGAAGAAATGATTCGCCAACTGGAACAGCAGTCGTTCGAGCAGATCACCTCGGCGTGGATGCTGGAGTTCATCCGATTCGACCCGTCGCGGGCCTTCGAGCGGATCAAGGTTCCGATTCTTGCCATCAACGGGACGCTGGATGTCCAAGTCTGGCATGAGCAGAATCTTCCCGCGATCGAGGCTGCCGTCAAGGCGGGCGGCGGGCGGGTGGAGATCGCGCGGTTTGAAGGACTCAATCATCTGCTTCAACCGGCGAAGACCGGATCGGTCGACGAGTATGGGGTCATCGACATCACGATGGATGAAGGACCGATGGATCGCATCGCCGACTTCATTCAGCGGGTTCCGCCAGCCACCACGCGGTAGGATTCGTGCGAGATTGCGTCTCCAAGGAGTGAATCATGTCGTTCGGTCTTAGCCGTGGTCGGGAGCTGGATTTCGATGGATACGGACTTGATCGGAGCGATCTGCCTCCGTTCGATGCAGGTCCGTGGGATCCTCGGACGTTGTTCGAGGAGCCAGGGCGTCGCTTCGAGCTCGAGATTGGCTCCGGCAAGGGGACCTTCCTTGTGCAGCAGTCGGTCCTGCAACCAGAGATCAATCATCTCGGCATCGAGTGGGCAGGGGAGTTCTTCCGGTATGCGGCGGATCGCATTCGACGTCATGCGATGAAGAACGTGCGGGTGTTGCACGACGACGCCTCGGAAATCGTGAGTCATCGACTCCCGGACCAGATTTGCGACGTCGTCCATCTCTACTTCAGCGATCCTTGGCCCAAGTCGCGGCATCACAAGCGGCGGGTGGTACAGGACGCGACGATGCGGGCGTTCCATCGAGTGATTGTGCCCGGTGGGGAGCTTCGACTGGTCACCGACCACGACGATCTCTGGGCTTGGTACGAGGATCATGCGAGCCGGCATCAGGATCTCTTCGAGCGAGGTGACTTCGAGTCGCCCGAATCCGCTGAAGCGGGCGAAGTGGTCGGCACCAACTTCGAGCGGAAGTTCAAGCGGGAGGGGCGACCCTTCCACTCCATGACTTTGCGGACCTTGCGGAAGCCATGAGTCGATTCCGGGGCTTGGCCGCCAATTGATCGCTAGGCTGGTGTCATGACCGTTCTCAGCGACCTCGATCTTCTCGCCCGGCTGGTCTCCTTCGATACCACCAGTGCCACGAAACGTCCGACCCGACCGCTGGGCGACTTCGTGTGCGACTACCTCGATCATCAGAAGATTCGTGTTGAGCGATTCGACTGCGGCGGCGACCAAGAAAATCTCTGGTTCGAGACCGGGCCCCGGTCCAGCGGTGATGGTGCTGGTCTATTGCTGTGCGGTCACGTCGATGTGGTTCCGGCGACGGAACCGGAGTGGACCGCGGATCCGTTCATCCTTCGAGTCGAAGGTGATCGGGCGATCGGCCGCGGGGCCTGTGATATGAAGGGCTTCGACGCCATCGCGATCAATCTGCTTCGCGAGGCGGCGGAATCCGGCTCACTCGAAGCGCCGCTCGGTCTTCTGCTGACGTGCAACGAGGAGATCGGAACGGTGGGCGCGGGGCAGTTCGCGACGCAGTGGGCTGGCCGTCCTATTCCCCGCCGGACCGTCGTCGGCGAACCGACCTCGCTTCGGCCGATTCGTGGGCACAAGGGGCATCTCGGAATCTCAATCGTGGTGGGCGGACTCGGCGGCCATACCGGCTTCCCGGATCGAGGCGTGAATGCGATCGAGCGGGCCATGCCGGTACTCGAAGGACTACGCGATCTGCGGCAGTCGATGGTCGAGGAACGCCTGGCGATCAGTGCGCTCTTTCCCGAGACGCCGTTCCCGGTGCTGACGGTGGCTGGAATCGATGGTGGATCAGCGATCAACGTCACGCCCGAGTCGTGCGTCATCCGAGTCGGAGTACGACTCCTCCCGGGTCAGTCGGCAGCCGATTTTCTTCCTCGGCTCCGATCGGCGATCGAAGGGCGGGGAATCAGTGTGACCATGAAGTCGGGGAATCTCGACCAACCGCTTCCGAGGGCCTCTCAGGACGAATGCTTGGTCGTCGACATCAATAACACGCCGAGTTACGCGATCGATGCGACGTCGGACTTCCTCGTCGAAGTCGGGGGGCTGGTCGACGGCCATCAGAAGCATGAGGCGCCTCAGTCGCATGGAGCGAACTTCGGCACGGATGCCGGGCGACTGGCCGGGCTCGGGTGCGAATCGGTGGTCTTCGGGCCAGGCGACATCGGCGTGGCGCACAAACCCGACGAGTGGATGCCACTCGATGAATTCGCCCGAACGCCGGACCTGCTTCGACGACTCATTCGTTGACGGGAACGTCTCGGGCGACCGGGGTCATTCCCCGACCATCTCTTCGCCACCTTCGCCGGGAACCGTGGACTCATCATTGGTCAGCACGTATCCGACGAGGGCGAGCAGCATCAGCACGATGGCGATGATGCCTGTCTTCTTGGTCTTGCCTTGGCGTCGCTCGGCTCGGAGCACGGCGAGGGATCTTCGTTCGATCATTGGAAAAATCCGTTTCAAATGGAGTGATTCAAGACGCCGTCGGGTCATGGCCCGGCGGGGGGGGAGCATTATGGGGTCGGGTTGGCCGACGATTCGCGATCTCGATCAGGTTTCCGTCGGGGTCACGAAAATGAACCGACCGAATCGGGCCGGTGGCACCCGTCCGGTCGACGGGGCCCTGCACGATCTGGATACCGTAACGCTTTAGGTGAACGAGCCACGTTTCGACCGGTGTTCGTGAGATCAGACAGAGGTCGGCACATCCCCAGGTCGCCCGGCTGCTCTGGACATCCGATCCGTCATCCTCAGTGCGAAGCACGAGTTCCTGGCCGCCGAATCGGAGGCCACGATGTTCGTCACCGACCCGGAACTCTTCGAATCCGAGGACGCGGACGTAGAAACGCACCGCGTGATCGGGATCACGGACGGTCAGGACGAGGTGATCGAGCCCATCGACGGAGGGGCCGCCACTCGGGGAGGTGGTCGGCGTCTCATCGTCGATGAACCCCGCAACGACCTGGCGTCGGCGATCGACCACGAGTTCGAAGATATCAGGGCGGGCGTAGTGACCGACCGGATCGAAGTTCTGGCGTTCTTCCCGGATCTTCAAGGGATCCAGATCCACCACGAGCATGGTCTCTTCTCCCGACGCCAGATCATCCGGATCGACCATCCAGACGCCGTCTGGTCCGGCCACGCCGGAGCCGCCCTCGAGGAGATACGGCTCGGTGGATGCCCGGAGTTCCGCCAGCTCCGGCAGGTCGGCCGGGAGATCTTTCGGAGCGAGGACGCCGCCGACGCTGACGGCGTAGCACCGGCCTTCCCGAGCCACGACGCGGGTCAGTTCTCGAGTGAGCGCCTTCGAGCCGGGCCAGAGCAGCAAGTGCACGTCCATACCGTCGCTCTGCAGTGCGGTCCTCGCCAACGGCATCCAGTTTTCCCAGCAATTCAGCACGCCGACATTCATGCCGCCGACTCTTCGGGTGCGGAGCCCGGCACCGTCACCGGCGCCCCAGCAGAGCCGCTCCTCGTAGGTGGGGACGAGTTTGCGATGGTTGTTGACAAGGTGGCCGTCGGAATCGATCCAGAACGCGGAGCAGTAGAGGGTGTGACCACCTCGGTCCACGGCACGCTCGACGGCGCCGAGAACGACCTCGACGTTGCAGACGGCTGCCGCAGCGCAGATCGGTTCCAGATGGCCATGGGATGGCATGATCGAAGAGTCGACATACCGGGCGTGAATTACTTTCTGCCGCGGATCGTCGAACGCGGCGCCGTCGGTTCGGGCGAGCCAGACCGGATATCCCGGGAGGCACGCCTCCGGGAAGACCACGAGTTCCGCGCCGGCCTCCGCAGCGGCATGGATATGCCGGACGATTCGCTTCGAGGTTTCGTCGCGATCGAGCAGGGCGGACCGAAGTTGGATGGCGGCGAGGCGCATGGTGGCTCTGGTTGGGCTTTCGAGGTCGAAGTCGAGGCCGTCAGTCGTCCTGTTCCCGGTCCGCCACGGCGCCGCTCGACGGCTTCGTCCAGTTGTGATCAGGATCGCCATCCAGGGCACGACCCGCGAGTCGGATGCAGCGGCGACAGACGAAGGCTTCCTCCCGCACGGGGCTTTGGAATGCCGGATCGCGGCGAGGCTCTAGGCAGAGGGCGCACACCCAGCTCGGACCCGAGGTGATGTCCTCCTCGGGCGTCTGGGGTGGAGCATCGTCGATTCCGGCATCGATCACCGCACGCCAGGCGGTCGCGAGGCAGTTTCCACAGATGCAGGAGCCCTGATGCCCCTCCACGAGGGGAATATCGTCGTTCCAGGACCGAGTGCAGAAGTCGCAGAGGATGTCCGAAGGGAGGATTGCTTCGGGATCGGCGCCGGGTCGATGCATAGGGTCGTATCCTACTCGCCAAGCCATGACTTCCGGACTTTCACTCGCCAACAAGGTTCAGTTCCTCTTCGGCATCGCGTTGCTCGTGATCGTGGCCGGAACGCTGGCCCTGCCTTGGATCCGATCGGAGCAGTTGGTTTTTCAGAGCCAGTTGGAGGTCTCGCGACAGCTCGCAGACACTTGGCTCGAATCCCCGACCCCGCTGATCCCCAATGGCCCGCTGCCGATCGAACTCGTGCCGGTCGAACGAATCGACCCCGCCGCGAACCCTTTTGCGGCGGATGCTCGCCGGCGAATGATGGCGACCGACGATTTCGAGGAGGTGTTCCAAGAGATCGAGGTCGGGAACGAGATCGTGTACCGGTACGCGCGAGGCCTTCGAGGGAAGGCCTGGCGACAAACGGCGATCGCCAGCGACGTTGATCCAGGGCCGTCGCGATCCTCGAGTTCATTGGGCGGCCTGCTCCTGATCGAGCGACCAAGCCGACTGGCCGCCGGCCAGTTGCTCTCGACTCGGATCTACCTGGTCGCGGTGGGAATCGCCGCGGTGGGCCTGTCGATTCTCCTCTTCTGGTTCATCCTGAACCGGGTTATTCTCAAACCGGTGCGACTGCTTCGAGAGACCGCCGAGCGGGTCGAACAGGGCGACTTCTCGGTTCGTGCGGAGATCCGAACCGGTGACGACTTCGAGCAACTCGCGGATTCGTTCAATCGGATGCTCGATGAGACCTCGCGGACCGCTTCACGTCTCCGAAGTATGAACGAGTCGCTCGACTTCAAGGTGACGGAACTGTCCGAGGCGAACATCGGCCTGTTCGAGTCGAACCGGCTCAAGAGCGAGTTCTTGGCCAACGTCAGTCACGAGCTCAAGACGCCGCTCAATTCCATCATCGGGTTCGCGGAACTTCTGGAGGAACTTGCGGGGCGTGAAGGCACACCCGATCCGAAACGGCGACGATATCTGTCCAACATCATCATCAGCGCGGGGCGGCTGCTGGAAATGATCTCGGAACTGCTGGAAATGGCAAAGATCGAGGCCGGTCGGGTCGAATTATCGATCGATCCCGTCGACGTCAGGGAGTTGATGGAGGGGCTTGCGGCGATCATGCGGCCGCAGGCGAAAGCGAAACGCATCACCATCGAACTCGCGTTTCCGAAGAGCCTCCCGCAACTCGAGACCGATGCGGGAAAACTTCAGCAGATCCTCTTTAACTTTGTATCGAACGCCGTGAAATTCTCGCCCGAGGATTCGGTGATCATTCTGGGCGCCGAGAGTTTCCTCCGCGACGACGGATTCAACGGCGTGCGCTTTCGCGTGACGGACCACGGCCCGGGCATTCCGCTCGACCTTCAAGAAACAATCTTCGAAAAATTCCGACAGGCTGACGCGTCGCACACCAGGTCGCACGGCGGCACAGGGTTGGGGCTGTCCATCTGCCGTGAACTTGCCGAGTTGCTGGGTGCCAGGGTCGCGTTGTCTAGTCAGATCGGGTCCGGGTCGACCTTTAGTGTGGAGGTGCCGCTCACCTACCGGGAGCAGGAGCTTCAGTCGCTTCTCGATTGAGGGCGGGCGTCGAGTCGATGCTCAGCGGATCAAGCGGCCGATCTCCACATCCGCATTGGGAACTCGTTGGCGTGCCATCGCGGCATCAAGCATCTGGGGAAGTGGGCTGAATTCTGCGCGTTGCAAGGCAAACGACACCACGGCTTCGGCGACTCGCTCTGGTGTGATCCCTCCATCCGGGCTCCAGATGCCGTAGTCAGCCCATCCGAGCCGGATGCGGGTCCTCTGGAGGCCTCCCTCGGAATCCAGAGCCTGGATCGTCCAGGTGCATCCCGTCGAGTCCTCGTTTTCGTCAATGAGTTCGAACATGAGCCTCCGGGGGCCTAAGGGTATCCGGTCGAATCTCGATGGGTCGGCCGTCGAAACCCGACGGAGACTCGCCGGTTGGCTCGTCGTACCATGCCTCTTCTTCGACATCGCGGGGATCGCGCTCGCCGCTCGTTCGCCCGGGCCACTTCCGGATCTACCACGTTCCAGCCGTGACTCGGTTTCAACTCGGTTTCAACTCGGTTTCAACATGGCCTTCATCTTCGAGATCATCCGGCTCGGCATCAAAAACCTCGGGCTGCATAAGCTTCGGTCAACCCTGACCAGTCTGGGAATCATTCTCGGCGTGGCGGCGGTGATCGTGGTCGTCGCGATCGGTGAGGGAAACAAACAAACGACGCTTCGGCAGATCACGGCCCTGGGCGCGACCAATATCATCATTCGAAGTCAGAAGCCCCCCACGACCCAGTCGGCGAGTACGAGTACCACGTTCGTGGTCGAGTACGGGCTGAAGCGTCAGGACCTGCGGAGACTCCGGCGGTACCTCGGTGATGCCAAGATGATGGTGCCGCTGAAAGCTTCCGGATCGGAGATTCGTCGGCGGAATGAGCGGACGGTCAGTCAGGTCTTCGGAACCGAGCCGTCATTGGCGGAGGCGGCCAACCTTCGAGTTCGCGAAGGTGGCCGCTATCTCGTCGCCGAGGACATTGAGAACTCGGCGCCGGTCGCGGTGATCGGCTCCGAGATCGCCGATTCCTTCTATCGACTCGAGGATCCGGTCGGCAAGGACCTCCGGATCGACGACCAAGTTTTTCAAGTCATCGGGGTACTCGAACCGGTCGGGCTGGCAGGAGGCGCCGGCGTCGCGCTGGTGGGCCGTGATCTCAATAAAGACGTTCACATTCCCGTCACTGCCTCCGAGCGGAGCTTCGGCGACATCGTGGTCCGCCGCCAGAGTGGTTCGTTCAGTGGGGAACAGGTCGAGATCAACGAAATCTATCTGCAGGCGGTTGATACCGAGTCGGTGATCGACCTGGCGAATCGTGCCACGAGGATCCTTGAGATCGGACACCCGGACTTTCGCGATGTTCAGGTGATCGTCCCTTGGGAACTACTCCAAAACGCCAAGCGGACGATGCTGATTTGGAACATCATGCTCGTCTCGATCGCGGCGATCAGTCTCCTGGTCGGTGGGATCGGCATCATGAACATCATGCTCGCGTCCGTCGTCGAACGAACGCGGGAGATCGGGATTCGTCGCGCCCTCGGCGCCACTCGGAACCACATCATTGCGCAATTCCTTGTCGAGACCGGTTCGATCTCGGCTTTCGGAGGGATCCTCGGAATCCTCTTCGGCGTGGGTATCTCGATCGGGCTCGGCTCGGTGGTCCCTTGGCTGCTTTCGCTCCCGCTGTTCGAAGGGATCGTGGAAGGGGAGTTCAAGCTCGAGCCGATCATCACGAACTGGTCGATCATCGTCAGTTTTCTGGTGGCCGCCGGTGTCGGTCTGATCTTCGGGATCTACCCCGCGATCGTCGCGAGTCGCAAGGATCCGATCGAAGCACTTCGCCACGACTGACTCGACTGACTCGACTGACTCGACTGACTCGACTGACTCGTCCGACCGGGCATTCACCTTCGCCTACTCGCGATCGAGAATCAGGACGTCGCCCTTGCCCCAGTCCAACCAACCCGGAAAACGTGCATCTGTCTTGAAGCCGGCATTCGAGAGCAGGGTTCGAACCTCCGGCGTCACGAGGTCCGGATAGAGCATGATGATGTGATCTGGGCCTCGACGAAGGAAAGCGGGGGTAAGTCCGACCCCGAGCCCCGAGACCGAACGAAGGGTGAGGTCACGACCCGTGGCGTAGTAGTCGGCGACGTCATCGCCAAGTCCGATCGACCAGACCGAGGTTCCGGGCGGGGTGGTCGCGATGAGGTAGTCAACCGCGTTACGAATGGGTTGGCGATCACTTCGGGTCGAGAGATCGGCGAGCCAGCAGCATCCGAGCAGCGTCGCCGCGATGATCGCGGGCTCGGGGCGGTTCGGCAGGTAGGCAAGCCCTCTGATGCCCGCGGCGATGAGCAGGGTGGCCACCGGAATCAGGAAGAGTAGAAATCTCGCATAGATCCAACCGCCGCCCGCCAAGAGCAGCGTGAATGCCACGAAGAGACCTGCGGCGGCCGCGATGGTCGCAATCCGCAGCCTTGGCCAGCGACTTGACTCGGTAATTCCGATCGCGGCCAGCAAGATGCCTGGCAGCGCTGCCCACCAGAACCAAGATCCTCCGATTTGGAGCATGGCCTGTTGCCCCTCCACGCCGAAGAGCGATGGCTCATCACCGTCCGAAGCTGCAAACTCCTGTCGAAGGCCGATCAGATCCGGAAGAATCGGGCTGATCACCAGAAGGGTGGAGAGGCCGCCGAGGGCGATGGCGGCCGTCAGACGCATTCCGGCGGCTCTGCGATGCCTCCGTGCGAGCCACGACAGGGCGAGCACCGCGTGGCCGAGTGGCACGAAGGCGAAGGCGAGATGCGACCAGCATCCGAGCGCCACAAAGAGCGCATACCAGAGCGGGCCGGAGCGACGTCCGTCAGCGATTCGCAGCACCTGCCAGGTGGCGAGGATCGTGAAGAGCATCATCATCGAGTATCCGCGGGCGTTGGCGCTCTCGAGCACCGCCACGGGCATCAAGGCGATCACCGCCGCCGCAAGCAGTCCGAATCGATCACCGTCGACGTTGCGTGCGAGCATGAACATCGCGGGAATGCACGCGATGCCTCCGAGAAAGGCCGGTGTCCGAAGGATGAATTCGTCGGCGCCGCCGTTGGCCTCGATCATCACGCTGGCCAGGGCCGAATGGAGAACGTGATTGCTCAGCGCGTAGTAATTGCCGAGCGCGGGTCCGGGTCCGTGGATGGAAAACGAGAGCATGGCGGCGATCTCGTCGTACCAGAGGCTTTCGCCCATTCGCATCGCTCTCGGGACGATGGCGATAATCGTCACGGCGAGGACGGCGAGGCGGATCCCCCAACTCGGGGTGGGAAGGGCACCGAGGGGAGATCGGACAATAGGCGAACGCTCGAGTCGTCTCAGAATCCAGGGAGCCGCGAACCAGGCGATGGCCGCCAAAGGCGCCACGTACGAGAGCAGCGTGACGCCCGCCACGGTTTCCGCAGGAACTTCACCGATCCGATCGAATCTGAGCGGGTGTGTAAACCACGCGAGCTTCGTGTCCCAAGGGATCAGAAGCGAGAGCAGGAGAATCGCCAGCCCGACGATGCATCCCGTGATCACCAGTGGGTCACGCCATCGGTCTTCGGTCTTTTGGCTGGAGGGAGTCACGTTCCCCGATAAAGATACCCCACGGCGGAAATCCGGGAGGTCACTTGGAAGGACTGGTGGCCTTCAGCAGGGAGAATGGATGTGAGGCGCATCTTGAGAACCCCGTCGCGGACCGGTGAGGCAGGGGACCGGCGATGGCCGGGACGGGCACGGAGATCCATGCGGCCACTGCAGCGACAATGGTCGCTGGAATCGCGCGTGGACTCAATAGAGTGATCCTCAGGGATTGCCGGTGCTGCCGGCGGAGCCGGTCACCGTGGTGCCTCTGAACTTCACATTCTCGATGATCGAGATCGGTGCCGTGAAAGTCACGTATCGACCGTTCCGCGGCCGAGCCGGGGCGGCTTGGCGCCTCGGTGCGAACGGATATCCGCCGATCTGTCGTTGGATGTAGTCAGGGGCGCGGATGATCAGGACACCTTCGTAGTATCGGATCGAAGCGGCGTCGCCGCCGTTCTGCTGCCAGGCGTCGGGCTCGATCGTCTCCAGAATGATGTCGACGAGCTGCTGGACTTTTTCATCTTCAGAGAGTCGATCCGGTTCGCCTTCGGGATTACCGAAGGGGGCACCGCCACCGCCGCCACCACCGCCGCCGCCGCCGCCGCCGCCGCCGCCGCCGAATCCACCACCACCACCACCGGATCCGCCGCCGCCAAAGCCACCACCACCGCCACCGGAGCCGCCGCCGCCGCCGCCTTGGCCACCGCCACCGCCGCCGGAGGAGAGGGAACTGCTGAGATCGAACTCGGGCGCGTTGTCGAAGTACGGGACCTCGAAGAGGAGATCACGAATCGGGTACATGCGGAGTTGACGGGCCGCGGGTACGGAGAGCCGTTCCTTGGTTCCGATCTCGATGAACCCTTTGCGAAGTTGCCAGGTGCAGGGGTCAAGATCACCGCATTGGTCGAGCATCATCTCGATGATGGTCAGGGCAGGCTTCCCGGTCGCCTTCAACGTGATGGGTGTCTCGGCATCGATTCCGATTCCGCTGCGGTCGTCGCTGTATCGAACGACGAGATCGACGCCCATGATTTGTTTGATGTATTCGAACGCGTCGCGGGCGGGCGTCTCGTCGAAGTCGACGCTGAGATCGCTGTAGAGAAGGGTGCCCAGAAGCGCCGCCTGACTCGTGTCTCGAGCAGCCGCGGCATCACGCTGTTTGGCGACCGCGCGGATGCGGTCAGAGAGATTCTGCGCGGAGGCGTCATGGTTCATCCAGGCCGGAGCAATCGTGGCGGCGATCACCGCGGCGAGTGTGAATCGGATGGGTCTTGTCTGCATCTGCCTGATCTCCATCTGCGTTCGTGCCTCGTCCCGAAGTGGGCTGAAGCGGAGTCGTGAGCGTTGGTCGTCAAATCTGATCTGCACAAATCTGAAATCGACAGAATCACCTAGCGTTGCATCCGAAAAGTATAAGGTTTAGATCCTCGGAATCCCCCTAGTAACCACAAAATCAGACATCAAGAGGCGTTCCCGGGTGCAGAAACGCACGCTGACGTACCGTCGATCCCCCGCCGATTCAGGGGCCGTCGATGGGCGAGGATTGCAACTGGGACAAGAAAAGCAAGGCCGTGGCGTCTGCGGCCAGCGATTGCTTCGATGTCCAGGGCGAAGTCCGGAGGCCATTTGCCGCTCGTCGCCAGCCCGGAAGGAGTCGGGCATCCGACTCTGAAACCAACAACTGCCGGATGAACCGATGAAAACCTTCGAGCCCTTCGACCGCTCGAATCCGTCCAGCCTCATCGGCTTCGGGGATTCGTGAGAGAGTGGCGATTCCGAACGCGGGGCGCAAGGTCCGAGCATTCACGAGGGTTCGCGTCCCTGACCGGAGCGGAAGGCCACCGTCGAGGTCGCTCCGCGGATCGTTGATCTGGCGGAGAAGCAGTGCGTCCCGAGCGGCCCGAAGTGTCGCGACCCGGACCGACGGTTCGCCGGTGCGTTCATATCGCGCGAGTTCGGCAAGGGAGAGCCATTCGAAGGAGGCGATCAATTGTTCGATGGACGTGTTGGCCTGCCACGCGTCGTCGAGATGAGACTGGAAGGTGTCGTCGTCGAGCAGGTCCACAGGAAGACTGCCGAGTGCGGCGGCTCGTCTCGCGCTTCCCACCGGTCCTCCGATCGTCGTGGTGCCGGATGCTGACTTCAAGAACTTCTCCATACGGTCACGGTCTTGGAGTGCCGAAGCCGTCAGCAGCGCGAGATCAACGGCCATGGCGTCGTTCGCCGCGGCGGGCGGGAGTTCGTCGAGAATCGCCATCGCGACCGACCGCCCATGGTCATGCGTCGCGTCTGTCGCGATCCCGCCATGGTCGAGCGCCGAGTTCATCGCGAGGGCCCAGGCGACGAGAAGTCGATCCGGAATCCTCGCCTCGAAGGGCAGGTGGCGATTCGCGATCGGGTCGAAGTCTCCCAGGAGCGAAGGGCGTTCGGAGACGTCCGGGGATGGAGGAGGACGGTGCGAGACCAGATGCCCGGTGATTCTTTCGCGGAGATCATTCGTGATTTGAACGTCCAGAGGCGCCCTCGTGACGATGGGGCCGCTTCGCGATAGTTCGCGAGGCAGGTCGGTAGAAATCGACTGTCCGAGTCGGAGGGTCTCGAAGCGATGCAGCGAGACCTTGTCGAGTCGGCGGAGTTCTGGAAGATCCCGTGGTGGAAGTCCCACTTCGTCGAGCAGGCGAAAGATGGTCGACGTGGAGGCGCCCGCGGTTCCGGTCGCCAGTTCACGGCCCGGGAGGCTTCGGGCGATCATCGTGCCCCGCCGGACCGCGACGCCATCGATGCCGGGCCGCAGGCGACCGGTGGCAGCGGCGAGCGTGCTTCCCAACAGGGGTTCGGTGTTTCCCGCGAATTCGATCTCCAACGTGAGCCGGCCGACAACTTCGTCCTGAAGCGAAGGGGGGAGATTCTTGATCGCTCGATCCCCTGATGCCTGAGCGAGGGCGCGGCCCACCGCGCGTCGGAGGGCGAGGGGATCACCTGATGGATCGAAGCCTCGGCCGATGACCCGGCCTTCCATTCTCAGTAGTACACCGACCGCATCGAGGGCTTCGATCGAGACCTCGGCGCGGGTGTCGGTCTCCGACGGGAGGTCACCTTCATCGAGCCAGGCCCGTGCCTGCAACCACGCGTTGATTCCCTGGTCGAGCGTTGGCGGAGCCGCGGTTGCAAGACTGACCATCGTCAGCAGGAGAAGAACGCTGACGGCAAGACTCGGAAACCTGTGCGTCCGAGAACGAGAATTCTTGAGCGGTCGAATCGCGGTACAGAGCTCGAAATGGAGGGGGGTTCGGATCATGCGGTCGGTATCGACTTCGAAAGCAGGCGGGAATCCTCTATGGGCCTTGCACGGCGTCGGAGGTGGGGCAGAATCGAGTGTCCAAAAACCAAAGATCGGAGAATTCATCATGCTTGCAGTCCAGCTGTTTCAATTTTCGGCTCATCGTCGCAGACTCATCCTGCTCACCGGCCTCACCTTCATGGCGATGTGCTGAGAAGCAGACCAGAAAACGCTCTCTCGCGGGTTGATCGGCAGCCTACTCAGTTGAGTGGGCAGGTCAGTTCTCCAACGCAACACGCACAACACGGGCCCGTCCTGCTGGACGGGCCCGTGTTGCATTGCATTCATTGCATTCATCGCATTCATCCCGCGATCCGAGGGAAAGACTCGATCAGAATTCGATCTTGTCCGTACCCATCGCACCGTGATCGTCCATGCCGCCTCGCTTGGGGGATGGATTCTCGCCATCCGCGTTGGCCTCTTCGCTGTAGTCCGTGGCGTCGTTGGCACCCCACTGGGCTCGCTTGAGACTCAGGCCGATCTTGCGATCGTCGACATCGACTCGGAGGATCTTCACATCGACCTCCTGGTCGACCTTGACCACGTCCTGCGGGTTCTCGACCTTCTGGTCGGAGAGTTCCGAGATATGGAGCAGGCCTTCGAGGTTCTCTTCGAGCTCGACGAAGACACCGAAGTTGGTGATCTTCGTAACGGTGCCCTTGACGATCATGCCCGGTCGATACGCGGTCGGAATCGCTTCGATCCACGGATCCTCGCTCAACTGCTTCAGGCCGAGACCGACTCGCTGCTTCTCTTGGTCGACCTCGATGACCACGCACTTGACGACCTCGCCCTTCTGGAAGATCTCGTTCGGGTGGGCGACCTTCTTGGTCCACGAGATATCGCTGACGTGGAGGAGTCCGTCGATGCCCGGCTCGATCTCGATGAACGCGCCGTAGTTGGCGAGGTTCCGGACCTTGCCTTCGATGATCGTTCCCGGGGGGTACTTCTCGGCGACGAGTTCCCAGGGGTTGACCTCGGTCTGCTTCATGCCGAGCGAGATCTCGAGCTTCTCCTTGTCGATGTCGAGGACCACGACTTCAGCGTCGTCTCCCACCTGAACGCATTCGCTGGGATGGTTGATGCGGCGGGTCCAAGACATCTCGGAGATGTGGACGAGGCCTTCGATGCCTTCTTCGATCCGAACGAAGGCGCCGTAGGTCATCAGGTTGACCACGGTTCCCTTGACGCGGCAGCCGATCGGGTACTTCTCTTCGATCTCTTCCCAAGGGGAGGCTTCAAGCTGCTTGAGTCCGAGGGCGATCTTTTCCTTTTCGCGATCGATGTTGAGGATCTTGACTTCAATCTCCTGCCCGATGCGAACGACTTCTGATGGATGGTTGACCCGGCCCCAACTCATATCAGTGATGTGGAGAAGGCCGTCGATGCCACCGAGATCGATGAAGGCACCGAACTCGGCGATGTTGGTGACGGTTCCGTGGACCACGTCGCTTTCGTTGATGGAACTGAGCAGGTTGCGCTTCGCATCCTCACGTTCCTCTTCGACCAGCTTGCGACGGCTGATGACGATGTTCCGGCGTTCCTCGTCGATCTTCAGGATGACGGCGCGAACGTTGCGGCCGATGAACTCGCCGATGTCGCTGGGACGCCGGATGTCCACCTGGCTGGCGGGGAGGAAGACGGGGACGCCGATATCGATCAGCAGGCCGCCCTTGATCTTCCGCATGCACTTGCCTTCGACAATATCGCCTTCGGATCGGGTTCGGAGGACCTGTTCCCATCCGCGGATGCGATCGGCCTTTCGCTTCGAGAGCACGACCGAGCCGCTTTCGTCTTCGGTGTCCTCGAGCAGGACTTCAACTTCGTCGCCGGGCTGCAGGTCGACGGCGCCGTCGTCGAATTCGGTCTTGGGGACGAGGCCTTCGCTCTTGAGACCGACGTCGATGACGACGAAGTCACCGGCGAAGCCGACGACCTTGCCGGCGAGAATGGTGCCGGCGGAGAAACTGTCCATGTCCTCGCCGAGAAGCGAGTCCATGTCGCCGTCGGCGACTTCGTCACCGAATGCGGTGCGGAGTAACATTTCGGCATCGAGATCTTTGATCCCGAGGTCTTCGATAAGGTTGTAGTCGACCATAGGTGTGGTGAGTTGGCCTTGATCTCGCGTCGTCGAATACCGACGGGCGAATCAGGCGGGGGACTGGTGCGAGTGCGGTGTCGACGATCGTCGACTCGATCCGCTCGTTGTCTCGGGTCCCGCCCGAGAGAACGAATCGGAGAGTATAGGGTCCGCTGGCCTCTGACAAAAGCCACATTCTTCTCGATACGATCTCCAAAGTCATGGCATCCGACGTTCGGCAATCTCAACTCAGATCGCGGTGGAAGGCCCTCGGGCCCGGCTTGATCTTCGCCGGCGCCGCCGTCGGTGTCTCCCACGTGGTTCAAAGCACCCGTGGCGGTGCTGAAATGGGCACTGCGGCCGTGCTGATCGTGGTGGCGAGTTGCCTGATCAAGTTCCCGGCATTTCGTTTCGGACCGTTCTACGCCGCCGTGACCGGAGATTCCCTGCTGGCGGGATATCGCCGTCAAGGACTCTGGGTTCTGGTGATATTCGCCGTCCTGACGCTTGCGATCCTATTCACCACGCTTGCCGCAGTGACCGTGGTCTCCGCGGGACTCCTGCTGAATCTCGTTCCGCCGATCGGGGAGGGACTCCGTGCCCTGGGGCTGGAGGCAAGTTCCGAGCAGGCGGCGGTGATGTCCGCGTTGCTCCTTGCACTGACGGCGATTCTCATCGGTTCAGGTGGATATCGATTACTTGAGGGATTGATGAAGGTCGTGATGCCCTTGCTGATGATCGGAACCATCATCGCCACGGGGCTGGCGATCAGACAGATGACCGTCGCTGAATTCACGATCCTGCCACCAATCTCGACCGGTGCCGATCGCAACCTGCTCGCTGCGATGGTGGGTTGGATGCCGGCCCCGATCGATATCGCGGTCTGGAGTTCCTTGTGGACGCTGGCCCGCGCGCGGGGCCGACGGATGGACCGGCAGGCGGTGCTCGGCGATTTCGATGCAGGATTCCTGGCCACGCTCGTTCTGGCCATTCTCTTTGTCCTGCTCGGCGCCGCCGTGATGCACAGATCGGATGTCGAGTTCTCGGCGTCCTCCGTCGAGTTTTGTGGCCAGGTGATCGAACTCTATACGTCGAATCTCGGTGCCTGGTCACAGCCGTTGATCGCATCGGTCGCATTTCTCGCCATGCTCTCGACGACGGTGACCGTCGCCGACGGATTTCCTCGAACCGTGGCGGCGCTCGTACGTCAGTTTCGGTTGATTGGTTTGCCTTCTTCTTCCGCCATGAAGAAAAAGGCCGTTTCGAGCGCCGGATCGGTCGGAGGATCCAGGGTGGATACGGGAAGTCGAACCGTCTACGGGATCGTCTTTGCCATCGGCTCGGTCGGCGCGACGCTGATTCTTTGGTTCGGCCTTGCTCCCGAGAACGGGATTACCTTCACCGAACTCGTCGACGTCGTCACCATCACGTCGTTTCTCGCGGCGCCGCTGCTGGCCTTCTTCAACCATCGCTGTGTGTTTTCGAGCGAGATTCCGGTCGGCGACCGTCCGACCCGGCTTTGGTGGGTCTGGTCGTGGATTGGCATCGTGGTCCTCGGTGGCTTCGCGGTTGCCTATACGGTCGGACGATTGGTGGGCTGATCCGCCTTGAGTGAGGCGTTGTGTCGGGCCCGAAGCAGAAGAAAACCGAGTGCGCCGGCAATGTTGAGACCAAGCGTGACCGCATAGATCAGGCCGGGATGTCCATTCGCCGCGAAGGCGGTGTAGATGGCGACGCCCAAGAAGGGGGCAAAGAGCCCCCGCAGGCCGGTGAGCATGACATGCACGCTCATGTACTGGCTGTCCCGATGGGGAGGCGCGAAGTGTTGATGGCCGAGATTCCAGGCCAGCATGCCACCGCCGAAGCCGATGCCGAGCATCGCCGAAGCGATAAACAACAACGGCAGCAGATGGTATTCCACCGCGATCAGGAAGAGCAGACTGGCCAACACGAAGGCCCAGGAATGAATCGCGCGAAACGAGATGACGTGCATCCGATCGAGGAGGCGTGCCCAGATCGGAATGGCAAAGGGCATGATCACCAGTGGCACGACCGTGGTGACCAGAATGGCGGTTTGATAGCTGGCGATGAATTCATCTTCAAGAATGATGACCAGCGTCGGTGAGATCATGAGATTGCCGGTGCCGAAGAGCATCATGCATGCCATGTAGCCGGCGTACCGTCGATCATCCCGAAGGACCCGGAGCACCGCGAAAGGGTTCAGCGATGGTCGCTCCGAGTGGTGCCCCTGACGTTCAGCTCGAGCGAGTCGGTTCTGGCCTCGGAGCCGGACGCCACCGTAGATGATCGCGCCGACCACGCCGAAGGCCGCCATGATCGGGAAGAGAAACCGGATGGACTCGACGGAGCGGTCGAGACTCCATCCGATGACCACTCCGCTCGCCGCCATCACGAGAACCTGCACGGTGGCGATCCGGCCGGTGATCTTGGTTCGGTCCGCATCCGGATAGTTCGCTCGCCAGACCGAGGTTCGGATCGTGACGACGGCGCTCCAGAAGACCCAGCCGAGGATGACCAACGCCACCAGGCTCCAGGCGCCAAACGCGGTCCTCGGAATGAAGGCCATCGTCGCGACGCAGGCGCTGGTGGCGAGCATCAGACCCGAGAGGAATGCGACTTTTCGTCGCCCGTTGGCGATCGTCGCCCAGATCCCGCTGGTGAGGTTCCCGATCGCGGTGGCCGCGGCGATCGCCGCGACGGCGATGTCGAGGGTCTGGTCTGGAAGCTCTGGAATTCCGACAAACGTCTTCTTGAGCACCACACCCATCGCGCCACTCTGAATGCCGCCGAGCATCAGTGGTAGGAAGGCCCATGCCGCGAGTTCCCGCCCGTAGTTCCGACGCAACATCGGTGGGAGCGCGTGCGGATGAAAACTCGACACGAACGCGGCGAGGAGCCGGATCGGAAGGGTGGCGAGTCGATGGAAGGGCACGATGGGAGTTCGCCGGGGACCTGGTCAGGAGTCGGAAAAATGGAACACGGGGCCCCGAATGCGGGACCCCGTGCGAAGATCTTATTTCAGGAGGGATTCATCCCTCAGATTGCCGGATTGATCACTGACTGGGCTGGCCGCCCGTCGAGATGATGTCATACGGGCTCAGACGGCTTGGGCGGTCGAAGAGCCAGACGCGACCAAGATCGCCCCAGAACATCCGAAGGTTCTGGTTGCCGATCACCGCCATGTTCATTTCGATGTCGACGTCCCGCTCACTGATACCCATGATGTGCGGGGTCAGATCGCCCTTGATGGCGTTGAAGCTGACATCGTTGGGATTTGAACAGCCGTTCATCCCGGCGGTGGCGCCGATGGCAACGATCAGGCAACTGGAACGAAATGCGGCTCGGGTGATCATGTCTGTGAGTCCTCGGGAATCCGTTGGAGACCGCAATTCGGTCCTTGAAGAAACAATACTGACAGCAGCGGGGCGGGGTGTCAAACGATCCGAGAGGGCCTTCCGCACCGAGTCCTCGTCCGGTTTCCTCCGTTTTCCTTCCTCAGGACCAAACAGGGGGTAGAGTTCCAACTGGATGCCGGGCGACCCCTGTCGGGCCGTGCTGGAACTCCATGTCTCGAACCGATGCGAACCCCACGGGGTCGTGCGTCTTGCGACGATGATCAAGCCTCACGAATCTTCTCTTTCGAGGGTGGATTTGGAGTGGAAGGTCGGGATCGATGAGCGGCGAACCCACCTCAAACGCGGGGTTTGAGCTTCGAGATCCGGTCCAGTCGGGTGAGGCCCGGCCTGCCGAGCAATCGGTGGCGGACCCGTCGGGGGTCGCACCGGCATCCAGGATTCACAGGTACTGCTCCGGGGGGGCCTTAGACCGACTCGTTCGCCTCTCGAAAGCGACTGGCGACCGATTCCAGCGACTCCGGGACCACCCGTACACCCGCCACCGCGGACATGAAATTCACGTCTCCTGACCATCTCGGGACCACATGAGCGTGCAGATGCTGGGGAAGCCCGGCTCCTGCGGCATCTCCTTGATTCACGCCCATGTTGACCCCATGAGGCTGGAAGACGCGTTCGACCAGATTGACGCCATGATCGACGAGTTCCCAGAAGGCCGCTCGTTCTTCCGGCGTGTGGTCGAGGAGTCGAGGTTTTGCGACGCCGAGCGCGGCCAGGAGATGACCGTTGGCATAGGGAAATCGATTCAACATCAAGAGGCCCAGCTTGGACCGGTGGATGACCAGCGAGTCCTCGTCAAGGTCGGGGTTCTCCCAGGCGTGGGTGATGAAGTCGGCCAGCACCGGCTCGCCCTCAGGGATCTCCGATCGGCGGCGCTCGAGATCGCGAAGATAGGCCATTCGCCATGGGGCCCAGAGGTCCTGATGCATGCGAGGATTTCCAGTATCGGGGGGTCTTCGAAGGCTCGATCGACCAGCGGTCGGTTCTGCCGCTCATTGTGCCGAATCCGCCGCCGACGCGTTTTTTGACGGCGACCATCGATGAACGGGCCGTGTCCTCTACGATGCACACATGCTTCCGTCCGAGCCGAGCAAGGTCCTGGTCGCCATGAGTGGCGGCGTCGATTCCTCCGTCGCCGCAGCGCTCCTGCATCAGGCGGGTCATGAGGTGATCGGGGTCTTCATGCGGCTCGGCTCACCCGGCGACTCTCTCGAGGAGTTGATCCCCGGCGACGCGTGCAATACCGCCAAGGTTCGCATCGGGAAGCAGGGCTGCTGTTCGGTCGGAGACGCGGAGGACGCCCGTCTGGTCGCGGCGAAACTCGACGTGCCGTTCTACGTGGTCAACTTCAAGAAAGAGTTCGGCCGGATCATCGATCACTTCGTCGCCGAGTACGACGCCGGACGGACGCCAAATCCCTGCGTCCGTTGCAACGACTGGCTGAAATTCGGCCGGCTTCACGAATATGCCAAGCAGGTCGGGGCGAAGTACGTTGCGAGCGGGCACTACGCGCGAGTCGATCATGATTCCGAGACGGGGGAGCGGCGTCTGCTCAGAGGCGTCGACCATGGCAAGGACCAGTCGTATGTGCTCTTCGGAACGCCCGCGGACCGTCTCGGCGAGATGTTGCTCCCGGTCGGCGGCCTGCCGAAGTCCCGGGTTCGTGAACTGGCGGAGGAATTTGGTCTTCCAGTCTTTGACAAGCCGGATTCTCAGGAGATCTGTTTCGTTCCGAACGACGACTATGCGGGGCTCGTCGCACGAAAGTCATCGACCGGCGTGAAACCCGGCGCGATTCTGGACCAATCCGGACAGGAGATCGGCCAGCATCCAGGGCATCAGAATTTCACGATCGGTCAACGGCGGAAGATCGGCATGGCCCTCGGACATCCGATCTACGTCGTCTCGAAGGATCCGAAAGAAAACACCATCACCGTGGGCGAACGCGAGGATCTGCGTTCGGCCGGCTGTCTCGCGAGTCAGACCAACTGGCTGGTGGAACCGCCCACCGCCGACCATGAATGCACGGTCCGGATCAGATACAACGCGGCCCCGGTTCCTGCGACCGCGCGGATGGTCGGTGAGGATCGCCTCGAGGTTCGCTTCGCGGACCCGCAGTTTGCCGTGGCGCCAGGACAGGCCGTGGTCTGTTACGACGGTGACGTGGTCCTGGGTGGTGGCTGGATCGACGCGCCGCTCTCGTCCTGAGGCAAGGGTCGGTCGAGCGAATCCGATCGCGTTCAATCAATCATGGTCATGGTCGAAAAATGGCCACGGGGAGCTGAACCGCTCGCCCGTGCCATTGGTGATCACCGGGCCACGGGGAATGGCCAGCCGACGAAGAGCAGGACGGTATAGACCACGAAGATCGTGGTCAGCAACCCGCCTTCGAAGCGACTGATGCGGTGGCCCGAGAGCAGAATCGGGAAACAGGCGACCGAGACCCCAATCATCACCGGCAGGTCGAACCAGAAAACCTCTTCGGGGATCTGGAGGGGGACGACGATCGCCGTGATACCGAGGATCCCGAGGATGTTGAAGACGCAGGATCCGAGGATGTTCCCGACGCCAAGGTCTGTTTTTCCACGGAACACGGCGATCAGGCTCGTGGCGAGTTCGGGGGCGCTGGTACCGCCCGCGACGATGGTGAGGCCGATCACGACCTCGGAGATGCCGAGGGATCGGGCGACCTCGGTCGCGGACGTGACAAGTTGATCGGCACCGGCGACGAGAAGGGCGAGGCCGGCGACAACCAAGGCCAGTTGAACGAAGACGGGTCGCGAGCCTCTTTGGGAAGAGGTCGCCT
>JAPKCC010000144.1 GCA_028823105.1 Phycisphaerales bacterium
GTGCGGGCCACACGAAGCGTACGTAGTAGTCCGCGATCTCGGCATTCTCCTGCTGAATTGGACGTACTGAACGAGCGAGCGGTCGCGTTGCGCTCGATTGTGGATCGCGTGCCCCCTCTTGGGCAGGTGATCGAATTCCAGACCTTCCGCTCGGAAGTACTGGACCCCGGCATCAGAAACGGTGATCATGTATTGGCTGGCTCCTCGACTGAGGGGGCCGTCGTTGATTGTTCCCAAGCGATCCGGATGTCCGAGGCGTCGTCTGTGGACGGTCGAGCGAGTTCCACGAACTTCCGGTGGCGATCGCCGGTAGACCAGACATGAACTCCGATGCCAATTCAGGTATCGGCACCGGCCTTGCTCGGCCGGTGAGCGGGAGTGTGTGAATGACGACCAGCGGGTGCCGAAATGCCGTTCATCAGGGTTCTCGAGACGGGGGGGCGAGCACGATCTGCACGTTCCGCATCGTCTGCATGACCTTCACGCTCGGTCTCTTTGCCGGTCTCCCCGGCTGCAATGTTGCGAAGCCCTCGACGTCGGAGAATGCCGTGGCGGCGCCGGTCGAGCAGGCGAAGCCGGTCGAACAGGCGGCGCCCGAAGTGATGTTGTCGCCGTTCGAACTGCCGATTGCCGGAACAAGCGTCACCTTGATGATGCAGCCGATCGCGTCGGTCAAAGGTGTCGATGCGTTCTACGTCACCACCACCGAGGCGACCTGGGACCTCTACGACGCGTTCATCTTCAACTTAGATACCGATGCCGGCGAAAGCACGCCCGACTCGGACGGCGTGACTCGACCGAGCAAACCGTACGTCCTCGCAGATCGAGGGTACGGTCACGCCGGATACGCGCTGTTGAGCGCCAGCCCCGCCGCGATCAAGCAGTTCCTGGAATGGTTGAGCGTCAAGACCGGTCGGCCGATCCGGATTCCCACCGAACATGAGATGCAGTATCTCCTGACCACCAGCGGCGTCGATGATGCGGATTCTCGACTTCAGCACGGCTGGTTCGAGGAGAACTCAGAGTATTCAACCCAGGCGGTTGGCACCAAACCCGCCGATGTCAATGGATTGCATGACATCTGGGGTAACGTCAGTGAGTACGCGGTTGCTCAAGATGGAACTTACGTTGCGATGGGCGGTTCATTTCAGGACCCTGTGGTTGATGTGGGACTCGACTACCGAATACCCTTCACGACGGACTGGAATGAGGGCGACCCGCAGATCCCCAAGAGTCCATGGTGGCTCGCTTCCAACGACTGGGTCGGCGTCCGGCTCGTCTGTGATCCCTAGCGTTCAATTCAATCGTCCCCGTCCTCTCGAAAAATTCCTGCCTTCTCGAATCAATGCCTCGCCCCGTCTGATGCACAGACGGCCTGACTGGAGAACCCCATGACCAAAATGAACCCTCACACTCCGACCAAGACCAAAGGCTCCGCCACGCAAGGAGTCGATCGACGTGATTTCGTGAAGACTGCGGCCGCAGTTGGAGCCGCCGGCTCCATCGCCGGCCTGGCGATGCCTGTTTGGGGCGCAGCGCCCGCTGGCGATCGACTCAAGGTCGGGTTGATCGGATGCGGTGGACGAGGTACGGGTGCGGCCAATCAGGCCATCAACGCCGATCCGGGTGTGATGCTCTGGTCCATGGGTGACGTCTACGAGGACCGTCTCAAGAACAGTTACAACGGTCTCAAGAACCAGCACGGGACTCGGGTGATGGTGGATCAGGAGCGCCAGTTCGTGGGCTTCGATGCGATCGACAAGGTGCTCGAAAGCGGCGTGGATGTGGTGATTTTGGCAACGCCTCCCGGCTTCCGACCGGATCATCTTGAGAAGGCGGTTGCGGCAAAGAAGCATGTCTTCTGTGAGAAGCCGATGGCCACCGACATGCCGGGACTTCGTCGCGTCATGGAGAGTGCGAAGAAGGCGAAGGGCCAGGGCACTCAGCTGATGTCTGGGTTCTGCTGGCGGTACTCGTTGCCGGAACGTGCCATGTACGGCGAGATCAACGATGGAGCGCTCGGTGAGATCGAGTCGATTCATTCGACGTATCACACCGGTCCGCTCGGGACCCGGGCTCGAACGCCCGAGATGACCGATATGGACTTCCAGCTGCGCAACTGGCAGCATCAGAACTGGCTGTCGGGCGACATCATCGTTGAGCAGGCTGTTCACAGCGTCGACAAAATGAACTGGGCGATGGGAAACAAGCCGCCGGTGAAGGCAACGGCACTGGCGGGGCGAGGGCTTCGCGAGGGACCCGAGCGAGGGGACATCTTCGACCACTTCGCCGTGATCTACGAGTGGGAGAACGGTGCCCGTGGGTTCCTCACCTGCCGTCAGGTGGCCAACTGCTCCAACGACAACACCGACTGGATCGCCGGCAGCAAGGGGATCGGCTACGTGAATGGATGGGCGCCGAGGCAGTCGAACCTCAAGTTCAACGACGGCGCGACGACCTTCCGGTACAAGGGTGAGACGCCCAGCATGTATCAGAACGAACACAATGAACTCTTCAAGGCGATTCGAGACGGGGAGTTGATCAACGACGGCGATTGGATGACGCAGTCCGTCGCGATGGGGCTCATGGGCCGAGAGGCCGGCTACAGCGGACGCACCATCACTTGGGACGAGATCATGAACTCGCAGAAGGAGATCGTTCCCACGGATCCGAAGTTCGGTCCCCGTCCGGCGATCGTGATCCCGCAACCGGGGGTCTACAAGTTCAGTTGAGCCGCCGAGGCGATTCAGGTTTCGATGACGCGATCATGACGGTCTCAGAGGAGCGCTGATGATTCAAGTTCTACTTCTGCTGGTCGCCGGGTTCTCCATGAGTGGTGACCCTTTGATTCCGCCGGTCGGAGTCGCGGCCTCGCCGCCGGAAGCTTCGGAGCGATCCATGAAGAAGGCCGTGAAGATCGAAATGGTCAAGGACGGTGAGACGCTCGAGGCGAAGTTCCGGCTCCTGAAGGAACTGGGATTCGACGGGGTCGAACTTCCGAGTCCGAATTCATGGACGGTCGAGGAGGTCGTCGCGGCATCGAAGTCGACCGGCCTTCCGGTGCATGGCGTGGTCTGCAGCGAACACTGGGCGAGTCCCTTGAACCATGCGGACCCGGCAGTGCGTGAGAAGTGCGTTGAGGCGATCCGCGAGGCGATCCGGGATGCGAAGGCCTACGGTGCGACCTCGGTACTTGTGGTCCCCGCCGTCGTCCGAAAGGGCATGTCTTATGACGAGGCTTGGCGTCTGAGTCGGGCGGAGATTCTCAAAGTCGTCCCGGATGCCGAAGCCGCCGGGATCAACATCGCCTTCGAGAACGTGTGGAACAACTTCCTGCTCAGTCCGCGTGAAGCCGCGGAATTCGTGGACTCCTTCGAGAGTCCGCGGGTGGGCTGGTATCTCGATGTCGGCAATCTCGTCGCCTACGGCTGGCCGGAACAGTGGATCCGGATCCTCGGGCCTCGGGTCATGAAGGTCGACGTCAAAGAGTACAGCCGTGAGAAACTCGATAAAGAAGGTCGCTGGGCCGGATTCGACGTGCCGCTCCTCGAAGGCGACTGCGACTGGCCTGCGGTGATGAAGGCGCTCGACGAGATCGGATATCAAGGCTGGATGACTGCGGAGATCAGCGGAGGCGATCGTGCCTGGTTGGTCGACGTCGCCGCAAGAATGGACCGGATCAAGGATGCTGGAAACTGAACTTCTCGGGAGCGGCGCGTCCGTCTCCTAACACAACCCTCGAATGGGAGTCCCCTCGATGACCGACAAGAACCTCGATCGCCGCGACTTCGTCCGTTCCGTGGGGATGGTCGCCGCGATGCCGGCGATCGTTTCCGCTGCTCCATCGATTCTCGGAGCGATGCCGCGCCGAGAGGAAGAGATCACGATTGGTCTCATCGGATGTGGTGGACGAGGCACGGGTGCCGCCGTGAATGCGCTCGAAGCCGGGCCGAACGTCAAGATCCATGCGATGGGCGACCTCTTCGTGGACCGTCTCAACGGCAGCCGCAACAACCTCATGAAGCAGGATGGCGCGAGGGTGGACGTTCCCGAATCGAGGCAGTTCGTGGGCTTTGACGCCTTCCAGGGCGTGATCGAAACCGATTGCGACATGGTGATCCTCGCCACGCCGCCGGGCTTCCGACCGCAGCACTTTGAAGCCGCCGTAGCCGGCGGCAAGCACGTCTTCATGGAGAAGCCGGTGGCAGTGGATGCGACCGGCATCCGAAAAGTCATGGAAGCTGCGGCGGCCGCGAAGGCGAAGAAGCTCTCGGTGGTTTCGGGAACCCAGCGTCGGCATGAAAAATGCTATCTCGAGGCGATGGAACGGCTCCACCGTGGAGACATCGGCAAACTTCTGGCCGCCCGTTGTTACTGGAACATGGGTGGGCTCTGGAACGTTGACGCGACTGAAGACCGGTCCGACATGGAGAACCAGATTCGCAACTGGCTCTACTTCACGTGGCTCTCCGGCGACCACATCGTCGAGCAGCATGTCCATAACCTTGATGCGATCAACTGGGCGTTCCAGTCGCCGCCGGAGAAGGTGTTCGGGGTCGGAGGTCGTCAAGCGAGAAACACCGATCAGTACGGGCACATCTTCGATCACTTCGGTCTTGAGTACGATTATCCCGACGACCGCTTTGCGATGAGCATGTGTCGTCAGCAGGTCGGCACAGATGGACGCGTCGAGGAGATCATCACCGGCTCGGAGGGGACGGCGCGACTGAGTTCCGGCCGGGCGGAGCTCACCGGGGCCAATGCATGGAGATTCAAGGGGCCGCAGCGGAACCCCTACGTGCAGGAGCACATGGATCTGCAGGCTTCGATTCGAGGAAGCGGTCCGTACCTGAACGAAGGCCAACGGGTTGCGGAGAGCACGCTCACCGCGATCATGGGTCGAGAGGCCGCGTATACCGGCAAGGTCATCACCTACGAGGACGCGCTCAATAGCGACCAAGATCTGATGCCCGAGGTCATGGAGTTCGCGGAGATGGCCAATCCGCCGGTTCCGGTGCCCGGAAAGACCCGGATGAATCGATCCGATGACGCTCGTCGCGGCGAAGGTTGAGTCGAGACTGATAAGGAGGAATCACGCATGTCCAACATCGAACGACGGACGTTCATCTCCACTGCGG
>JAPKCC010000060.1 GCA_028823105.1 Phycisphaerales bacterium
GAGGCACCTGAGGCACCTGAGGCACCTGAGGCACCTGAGGCACCTGAGGCACCTGCTGCACCTGAGGCACCTGAGGCACCTGAGGCACCCGCGGCACCTGAGGCACCCGCGGCACCTGCTGCACCCGCGGTACCTGAGGCACCCGCGGAACCCGCGGCACCTGAGGCACCTGCGGCACCCGCGGCACCTGCGGCACCGTGAACGCGCCGTCCGAGCCTGGTGAGGGGAACGAGGCCCCACCCGAATCGACGCCAGACGTGGATTCGGACCAATCCTCGTCAGCGAACGCGAACGATCTCTTCGATGCCGGCGGCAAAGTCGATCGCGACGCGATCAATCGACTCCACGAAGAGCGAGAAGACGATGATGCGCCCGTGAGCGTTCGCTTCAAACTGTCTCGCGATCTGAAGAAACGGCTCGATCGATACCTCGTCGATCGAATCCCGTTCATGAGCCGAACGTCGCTCCAACGACTCATCGATGAGGAATCGGTCACCGTCAACGGACGGCGGCCGAAGGCGAGCACCCGCTTGCGGCTCGGAGACGTGGTCGAAGCGGTCCTGCCGCCACCGCCGTCCAATCAAATCCCGCCCGAACCGATTCACCTCGACGTGCTGTACGAGGATGCCGATCTGATCGTCATCAACAAGCATCCTGACATCATCGCGCATCCGGCCCGAGCTATGAAATCCGGCACGATCGTGAACGCACTCAGCTGGCGATTCCAACATGAGTCGTCGGGAGGCCTCTCCTCGGTGGGCGAAGAGTTTGCCCGACCGGGCATCGTCCATCGACTCGATCGGTTCACCACCGGAGTGATGGTCGCCGCCAAGTCCGACACGGCGCACTGGCGACTCGGCCATCAGTTCCAGAATCGAACCGTCGGCAAGCGATACCTCGCGGTGGTGCATGGCACCATGAAGACCATGACGGATCTCGTGGACCTTCCGATCGGCCGGCATCCACGGATATTCGATCGATATGCCGTTCGATTCGACGACTTCGGGAAGAGCGCCCAGACCATCTATCGGGTCCGGGAGATCTTCGACGGGTACACCCTGGTCGAACTGGAATTGCTCACCGGCCGCTCCCATCAGATCCGAGTGCATCTGGCCCATCTCGGTCACTCCATCGCCGGCGACGATTACTACGGGGGCTCGAAACTGACCCGGAGCATGGTGGTCGCCAAAGGTGAGGATGATCCCGGTCGACGACCCGACGAACCGCTTCTCGCGCGACAGGCACTGCATGCGGCCTTGCTTGAGTTCGATCATCCCATCGATGGCGACCGAAGATCATTCACCGCGCCGCTCTGGCCCGATATGAAGGAACTGATTTCGCTCCTTCGAAAGCATCGTCACCGGCGGGTGACGAACGTCGCGGGATGTCGAGTCGAATTAGAACCAACCGAAGACATCCAGCCCGACTCCGCGAACTGAGTTTCTTGTTCACGGCCAGGGGTGGCCGCGAACGTGGTCAACGAAGTTTCAGAAGTGCGAACGCCGCCATCCCCAACACCACGGTGACCAACCAGAAGCGGGTGACGACCTGCTGCTCGCTCCACCCACCGAGATGAAAGTGATGGTGGATCGGACTGCACCGTAGGAGCCGCTGCCCTTTTCCGTGCCGGATCCTCGTCCATTTGAACCATCCGACCTGCATCACCACGCTTCCCAGTTCCACGAAGAAGATGCCGCCGATCAAGATCAACAACGCCTCCTGCCGAATGGCGACGGCGAGGAATCCCAGAAGCCCGCCCAGCGCCAAACTCCCGGTATCGCCCATGAAGACCATCGCCGGACTTGAATTGAACCAGAGGAATCCAAGGCACGCCCCGGTCATGGCCCCCGCGACCACCATGAGGTCCTTGGTACCTGCGACATACGGAACGAGAAGCGACTGCGCCTCGCTCTGACTTCCCGCGATGTGCACGAGAATCATGAACCCGATCGATGCGAAGGCCATGACGCCCGCGGCCAGGCCGTCCATTCCATCCGAGATGTTCACCGCGTTGCTGGTGCCAGCGATGAACAACGTGCCAAGCAGCATGAAGAACCCGACCCCGAGCACCATGACACTCGGGTTCAGCGCAAGATCCGTGATCGACTCTTCCTGTGCGGAGAACGGGTCTCCGGCGATCGGAGATTCCCAGGTCTTCTGAAACGGAAGATTGAGTACCCGCGCGACGTCCTGAAACATCGGCGACTCTGGATTGACCGATGAATTGACCGTCGCCTGCGTGAAGATGACGTAGGAGAACAGGGCCGCGAGCCCGAGTTGGAAGAGCAGTTTCTCCCAAGGGCGGAGCCCGTCTCGAGATCCTGGCGAACGCCGGGCCGACGTCAGTTTCAGCCAGTCGTCGGCGACTCCCAGGAGCGAGAAGGAAATCAGCACTGCGATCGCGATGTGCACGTAGCGCTCACGCAATTCAGCCAACAGGAGAATCGTGATCAGGATCGAGCCGCAGATCAGGATGCCACCCATGGTGGGTGTTCCCGCGCGTGATCGCATCAGTTCGTTGAGATCCGCGTTATGAAATTCCGGCGAGTCGCCCACCTTCTGGCGGAGAAGCCAGTGGATGACCGGACGACCGAAGGCGAGTACCAGGCCGAAGGAGACGAGTACCGCGAGGAAGGCTCGAAATTCGACTTGAAAGAAGACCTGCAGCACCGTAAAGAGCCCGGTGCTCTCGAGCGGCCCCTGGAATGCTTCGACCAGATGATAGATCACGCGCGAACCTCCCCGGGCTTGATCAGCCCCTGAACCATGATTTCAAGACCCACTCGACGCGACCCTTTGAGCAGGATCACGTCTCCCCGTCGCACGCGAGGCTCGAGGAACGCTGACGCCTCGGAGGCACCGGTGAATGTCGTCACCGCTCCTGCGAAGCTCGTCGCTCGCGCCCCCGCTTCCATCGCCATCGTCTCCGGTCCACCGATCAGTAACAGTTCATCGGCAATGCCGGCGGCCGTCGCGCCAAGTTCGACATGCAATGCTTCCGACGCCGAGCCCAGTTCGTACATCGCACCCAGCACCACGATGCGCCGACCGGCGGTCGTCGCGATCTCGGCATACGTCTCCAGCGACGCGGCCATCGATTCGGGATTCGCGTTGTAGGTGTCATCGATCACCAGAACGCCGTTCACCAGGTGCCGGACGAATCGCATCGCCGGCGGCTCCAGCGTGCTGAATACCCCGGCGATCCCTGCGTCTTCGATGTCCAGTCGACGGGCCAGTTCGTGAACCGCGACGGCATTGATGGCGTTATGGCGACCATCGAGCGAGAGGGTCGCCCGAAAGTCCCCGATCTCGATCTGCTGGCCGCCGGCAGGAAGGACGACCCGCCTGTTGAGTCGGCGATCGGCATCGCCGGCCGCACCGTAGGTGGTGATTTCCAGTCCTGAATCGCGGCGATGTTCCAGTTCCGATCGCATCGCCGATCCGTCGACGTTGACGATCGCAAGGCCTCCGGGCTCTGCGCCGATCACGTCCAGCATCGAGGCCTTCTCTGCGGCGATCGCCGCCTCGGAGCCAAAGCCGCCGAGATGGGCCCGGCCAATGCCGGTGATGATGCCGATCGTCGGTCTCGCGATCGCGGTCAGTGAGGCAATCTCGCCCGGGGCATTCGTACCGATCTCCAGAAGCAGCCACGCGTCGTCCTTCGACGCGGAAAGAATAGTGAGCGGCACGCCGAGGTCGTTGTTGAAACTCCGGATACTCGCGGTTCCGGCGCCCTTGAGCCCCAGTACCGGCTGGGCCATCGAACGAACCGTGGTCTTCCCCGAAGAGCCGGTGATACCGATCACCACGCCGTCCAGATCCGCCCGATGCGCCGACGCCATCGCCGCCAGTGCTGGTCGAATCGACGGCACCACGAGGACATCCAGCCCTTCCGGCGGCATTCCACCACGATCGATGAAACTCGACTCGATCAATGCGGACGACGCCCCTGCGGCCCACGCGGCCTCAAGGTGATCGTGACCGTCATGGTTCTCGCCGGGAATCGCGACGAAAAGACGACCCTCCAAATCGGCTCGAGTATCGGTGCCGACACCTCGGAAGAACCGCAAGCCGTCACCGATGACTCGGCCGCTCACGACCCCCGCGATGTGGTCAAGACTCGATTCGATCATCCGCTGGCCTCCCCACGTCGATGGGCCAGGGCGGCGGCGGCTTCCTCAACGTCGTCGAAATGCACCCGTTGGACTCCGATGATCTGGTAGTCCTCGTGGCCCTTCCCCGCAATGATCAGAACATCGCCCGGATGAGCGCTTGCGATGGCGGAAGCGATCGCGGTCTTGCGATCGACCTCGCAGACCGTGCGTCCACGGTCGGCCTTCGTGACTTCGGAGACGATCTCCGTCACGATCGTGTCGGGATTCTCGGTTCGCGGGTTATCACTGGTGACCACGACTTGATCCGCGCCGTCGAGCGCCGCCCGCATCATGCGAGGTCGTTTCGATCGATCCCGATCACCCCCGGCGCCGAAAACCACGATCAAGTCCGCGCCCGGGGGCACCGTGGGTCGAACGCCGGCGAGCACGTTGACCAAGGCATCGTCGGTATGCGCGTAGTCGACGAACACTCGAATGTCGTCGTTCGAGCGGTGCACTGGTTGAAGCCGCCCACGCGGTGCCTCAATGGTTGGAAGAACCTCTAACGCCGCCTCCCATGACGCCCCCAGCGCGACCGCGACGGTGGCCGCGGCGGTGGCGTTGAATGCGTTGTGCTCGCCGACCAGCGGTACCGGGATCTCGTGAGTCCGGCCTTCCGGCGTGGTGATGGCGAGCGTCATGCCGTCGAACCGACGGTCGATAACGGCATGTCGGACCATCGCGGTCTTCGAGTCGGCGTCGCATTCGGCATCGGCGGCCGCAATCCCGATCCGATTCGCCGGACAGGCTCTCAGCATGAGGTCCGCGGCCTCGTCCTCGAGATTGACGATCGCGGTCGCCTCTTCTCGAAGCCCGGCGAAGAGACTCGCCTTGGCCGCCCCGTAGCGTTCCATCGAACCGTGGTAGTCGAGATGATCACCGGAGAGGTTCGTAAAGAGCCCGACCTGGAAATCGAGCCCTGCGGTCCGCCCTTGATCCAGGGCGTGGCTGGAGACCTCCATCACCGCCGCCCTGCAGGATCGATCCACCATGTCCCCGAGGATGCCGGCGAGGGCCACCCGTCCGGGAGTGGTCAATCGAGCGGGCTTGGAGGACCGTCCGTCATGAATCTCGACCGTCCCCAGGAGGCCCGTGCGACCGAGTGTCCGCTCAAGGATCTGCCGGACCAGGGTCGCGACCGTGGTCTTGCCATTGGTTCCGGTGACGCCTACGAGGTCGAGTTGGCGATCCGGCCGGCCGTTCCAGACGAGGGCGAGTTCGCCGCCCGCCTCACCAGGATCGTCCGCGGCCAGGCCGATGATCGGGGGCGGAACGCGGAGAGCGACCTCCGGCGAGGCCAGAATCGCGATCGCGCCTCGGTCAATCGCATCCTCGATATGGTCGGCACCGTCGTGATCAAGACCCGAACGAGCGATGAAGAGGTGACCCGCCTCCACGATCCGGCTGTCTTCGCTGATGCCACAGAGATGGCCACCGACGGCGTCCCCGGCGACGATGCGAATCGTCCCGGCGAGCGCCGCGTCTTCGAGCAGTTGATCAAGGCTCGTGTCGCGGGCCATTCGTTTCCCTAATGGTGTGCTCGATAAATCGACCATTCGACCCGGGTTTCTTCAATGCCGACGACTCATGATCCTGAACGTCGAATAAACATCGCATCTCCGTAGCTGAAAAAGCGATACCGCTCGGCGACCGCGGTGGCGTAGACGTCGCGCATGCGATCGAGGCCGGTCATGGCGGCGACCAGGGCGAGCAGCGTCGACCGAGGCAGGTGAAAGTTCGTCAGCATCGCATCGACCCGCCGAAATTCATATCCCGGTTGGATCAGCAGATCGGTTCGCCACTGGTGCCGCCCCTCGATCAACCCCGGCAGACGGTCGAGGCCCGGCATCGATTCGAGCGTTCGCACACTCGTGGTTCCAACCGCCACAAACCGCCCTTCGCCTCGATCCCGGGCTTCTTCGCCCGCTCGGAGCGCCAACACCGCCGACGGCGTGATCAGACATCGCTCCTCGTGCATCGGATGGGCGTCGAGCTCCTCCACCTCCACGGGCTTGAACGTCCCCGCCCCGACCTCCAGTGAGACGCGAATCTCCTCGATTCCTCGCGTGGCGAGTTGCTGTCGCATGCCGTCGGTGAGATGAAGCCCCGCGGTCGGGGCGGCGACGGATGCCGTCGGATCATCGATCGCGGCGAACGTGGTCTGGTACCAGGCAGGATCATGCGGATCGGTCTCCGGGAGGCCGCGATCCCGGCGAGCGTGCCGAATGTACGGCGGAAGCGGGATGAGCCCCGCCTCCTGCCAGAGCGCCAGCACCTGATTCTGGTCGATGGCCGACGCCGGCTCCAAGTGATCTTTGTCGGACTTCAACCCGACCAGCACCCGACCCTCCGAATCAAGATCCTCCACCACGAGACGAAATTCTGTGTCCTGTCCCTGGTGACCGATCACTCGAAGTTCGTGTCCTGGCTGCAGCCGACGACTCTTGCGGAGCATCGCCCACCATCGTCCCACGCCTACCGCTTCGGCGAGCAACCCGTCGAGGAGCCCCCCGGTGTCCATCCGGCGACAGGCGATGCGGGCAGGGACGACCTTGGTCTCGTTGAGCACCAGTCGATCCCCCGGCTCGAGAAGGTCGGGAAGATCGCGGACCTGCAGATGATCGAGGCCGCATTCACGGCCGTCGTCTTCATCGATCGGGGGGAGCGTCACCACCAGCAGGCGCGCGGCGTCGCGGGGCTCGACGGGCGACGCTGCAACGAGCGTCGGGTCGAAGTCGAAATCGAGTTGATCAGTACGAAGCCCCATCGACTTCCGATGCTACCCGCCACGCTCGACGCCGATGGCGGCGCGAGTGGATTCGCCGATGGTCCCGAAGCCATCCTCCGCTGATCCCCCACCACTCCCCGACATCTCACCCTCGTTCCCGATTCGGGCCGCGAGCACCGGGTTCACGGGCGGTCCAGCAACGCGGGCAACGGATCCAGATCCCGGGATCGCGGTTTCAGGAACGAAATCAACATGACAGACGAAGCAGCGCTTCGAGCGTATCGGCTGAACCTCCAGGACCGAAATCGACCTTGATCGCCTCATCAGAGCCGACCACGAGGAGGCGGAGGAGGCGGAAGAGGAGGAGGGCGAAGAGCGGTGTCATCGGAGAGCGTTGAGTTTGGGCAAGAGACCATCTACGCCAGAGCGGGCGATCTGGGAGCACGCCGTCCTGACGACCGCGATCCCTCACAGCGACTCACTTCAGGAGCGGTCCCTTGAGCGCTTTTCCATTCGTCGTCAGCACTTGAAAATGATGAACTCGGTGCGGCCCCATATAGCGCCAGACTATTTGCTTGTCCCGAGTCACCTCAAAGAGCTTCACTTTTCCCCCGCCAGCCGCATAGCTCGCGATCACAGTGTTGCCATTGGGAAGCCGCTGAGCACCACAAGGATCTGCGAAGGGGTCGTCCTCGAAGTCGGCATTGGAGATCTTCCAAACGACCTCTCCCTTGGCGTTCACCTCTATGGTCTTGTTCCCATGAGTCAGATTGATGAGCGTGTTTCCATTGGCGAGTCGGATCGCCGTGAAGGGCCAGTTCTCCGCGGCCTTTCCGCCGAGCTCTTCTAGGTCGGTCTTGAAGACGGTGAGGACCTTCCCTTCCGGCGAATATTCCTTCACTTTGAAGGCGAGGAGGTGCGGCACGAGGTAGTTTCCGTTCGCGAGCTTGCGGGCCATGCGGGTCTGCATGTGCGCGTTGTCTGTCTCTGGTTGGAGCGGAACTTCCACGACGACCTCGCCCTTTGGATTCACCTCAAGCAGCCTCGGCTTCACACCGAGCTCAGAGATCAACGTGTTGTCGTTCGCGAGTCGTGAAGAAGTCCCGAGCTCTGCGTTCTCTGCTGACTTCTGATAGTGGAAGACGAGCTCATGCTCGCGCGTCAACTCTTTGACCTCAGCACCCCAGGTGATCAGCACGTTGCCGTTCTCTAAGACGAAGCCGTCACGAGCTCCCGCAGCGCCCGAGTTCCAGAGTTCTTTCCCCTCCTCATCGATGATGCCAGTGAAGCTCGGGCCGGCGACAAAGAAGGAGTGCTGAATCCCCTTGATCTCCTTGCCCTCAGAGTCCTGCGAGAGGACCCGGTCCGAGCAGAGGGTCGTGAGCGTGAATGCGATGGCGAAGAGCGTGAAGCGCATGTGTTTGATCCCTTTCAGGTTTCAGTGAGGAGAGAGCAAAGACCTTAACGAATGCTGCCCGTCTCTCCAGAAAGGCTGCGAAGAAGCGTGAGCAACGGGACCGGTGGATCTCTGGCACGATCGAGAAGTACGCGTCTGAGCTATCGGGCTCACTCAATTCCAGACCGAAGAGATGAATTGTGTTTGGATCGCGAAGGCCAGGCGGACGTAAAGCTCGGCCGCCTCTGGAAGTCAGGCGAGATGGGCAGGTAATACATCGGATCGCTTCAGGAAGCGAACAACGAAAGGCATCAAGCCAACCCGCCACGCTCGACGCCGATGGCGGCGCGGGTGGATTCGCCGATGGTCTCGAGGCCATCCTCTGCTGATCCCCCACCACTCCCCGACATTTCACCCGCTTTCCCGATTCGGGCCGCGAGCACCGGGTTCACGGGCGGTTCGAGCAACGCGGGCAACGGGTCCAGATCCCGGGATCGCGGTTTCAGGAATGGAACCAACTCCACCGGGAGACGTTTTAGACCGCGTCGAGCCGCTTTCGCGACGGCATAGTGCAGCGCTTCATCCCGCCGCCGCCGAACCGATTCCGTGAGGTTGAAGTCGAGTTCGAGCATCTTCTCGAACGACCAACGCCACGCGTGGTATTCCTCTCGACATCGAGGCCGATAGGTCTTGAAACCGATGGCATGGTGGCCGACCTCATGCAGAAATACCGCGCAACTCATCGGACCGCGCGGATAAGGCGATTCGATCAGTCGGGCGATGGAGCCGTCCTGGTAGAAGACCTGCCACGCGCACCCGCTCGTACTCGATCGCCATCGCACCACCCGCAATCCGAATTCGGCCTTCATCGTCTTCACGAGTTCGTCGTATCGATTCTGTTGGCGGGATCCTCGGCCCCGCACCGATGGAGTCGGCGCGGCTGGCGGAATGGATCCACGCGATCTTCGGAGAGGCCGCACCGATCCAGCCTTGGCGGGCGAGGGAGCGGATGGACCGCGCCTCGGCAGCTCCACCTGGCCCTGGAGCAGATCCCAGAGGTTGGAAGCGAACTCCGCCACCATGTTTCTGGTTCGGCGTGGCGGCTTCATGCTGGCGTTCCCGCCGACTTTGGCCGTAACGTCGTTCCGGGGGGGAAGGGCCGGCCTCGCTGGAGGTCCTCCCACGCCATCGCTCGACCACCCGGCACCTGCACTTCGATCAATCGGACCGAGCCGGTCTCGCAGCCAACCACACCCCCATCGCCGATGGTTCCCGGCGGGACGCTGGTCGACTCGGTCATCTCCTGCACCCGGTGAATTCTCAGTAATTGAGAACCGCCATCTGGCGATACCGCTTCGACCTGACAACCGGGCCAGGGCACCAGCCCGTGAATTCGACCCCGCACCAGAGAAGCCGGGGCTGCGAAGTCGACGGTCGCCTCCAATTTTGACAATTTCGCGGCCGGCGTCGCCGCCTGCTCGTCCTGAACCACCGTCTCGACGAGGCGGGACCGCCACCTATCCAGCACTTCGAGCACCGGCTCGACGCCCAGCCGGGCGAGGCGATCATGAAGTTCACCGGCGGTCTCGGTCGGCCAGATCGGCGTCGATCGTGTGGCATGCACCTCCCCGGCATCCATGCGAGCCGCAAGCGAGATCACACTCACGCCGGTCTCGAGATCTCCGGCCATCATCGCTCGGTTGATGGGCGCGGCGCCCCGCCAGCGTGGGAGGAGCGATGCGTGCAGATTCACGGCAAAACGCCCGTCGAGCAGGGTGCCGCCTAGTTTCTGGCCGAACGCGATCACCACCATCGCCTCGGTCTGAAGGTCGGCGAGCCGATCCAGTACCGCGGGGGCGTTCACGTCGTTGGTGCGGATGAGTTCCGTCTTCGCGAAGAGGCCCTCATCCCGCGACTGGTCTTCGAGAATTCGGGCGGAGATCGGCGTGCACGTCGACTGCCTTCCCCGTCCTGCGGGCCGGTCCGGCTGGGAGACCGCGAGCACCACGTCATGGACCGCGCCGAGGGCCTCCAGCGTCGGAAGACCGAACGCGCCGGATCCGAGAAACGCGACGCGAAGTCGGACGTCCTCGTTCATTGTTCTGAATCCTGCTCAAAGTCCAGACGCATTTCCTTCAATGTCCGCCGATTCGCCAATCGATCACGGGGACTCATTCGATCCGTGATGAGCACACCCTCGAGATGGTCGTATTCGTGCTGCCAGACGCGAGCCAGGAAGTCATCGTCTTCAAGTTCGAAGGGTTCACCGTGGACGTCGACCGCCTTGATCCGGACCGCCTGCGGCCGGCGAACGGTGACCCGGACGTCCGGAATGCTCAAGCATCCCTCCTCGAAGGAGATCAGGTCTCCGCCGAGTTCGATCTCCGGATTGACAAAGACCATCGGCTGGGGCGTCTCCACCGGCCCGGCGTCGCCTTCGATGACGAAGAGACGCCGCGAAATCCCGACTTGGGGAGCGGCAAGACCCGCCCCTTGGGCGTCCCGCATCAGTTCGATCATCCGTTCGACGAGGGCCTGAAGCTGCTCATCGAAGACTTCAACGGGTCCGGCGCGGCGGGCGAGCACGGGGTCCGGATACAGAACGATCTTCGCTGGTTGTGCTGGAATGGTGTTCACTGTCCGGAATGGTAATGAACCAACGGTGAATCCGGGATCTTGGGATCCATCTGCATCAGGTCCCCGGATCGATCCGAAGAACAATAAACCCCCCCGGACACCGAAAGATCGACTCGCCGGTCCATTGACCTCCTCGGCCGGTGGCGGGTACCTTGAGTCGTTCGAGCGAGGCATTTGTCCTCGATTCAACCATGTGGCACGATTCGCCGCAAGACCGCGAAGGAGCCCAGAGTGGCGTTGTTCGGCAAGAAAAAGACCGAAGAGGAGATTCCGAGTGGAATCGTCGACGGCGGATGGCGACCGCAGCCTGAAAAGGCCGCGAAGTTCTTCGACCACGCTCGGACCGTCGCCCAGACGGGCAACTACTCCTACGCGATCGATATGTATGCCCGGGGACTCCGCTTCGAGCCCAACAACATGGAATCGCACATCGCCCTGTACGAGACCGCGATCCGCTACCACAACTCCAACGGGAAGTCCGCGTCAGGCAAGGAAATCCGAGCCATCGACGGGCCGAACCCAGCCGACAAAATGGCGGTCGCGGAATTTGCCTGGGCCAAGGACATCAATAATCTCCCCCTCGCGATGAAACTCATGCAGGCGATCGGCAAGGCCGGCGAGAAGGAGTTCGGACAGTGGCTCGCACCACGAATGTTCGCGATGATGCTCAAGGCCAAGAAGCAGACGAAGCAACTCTATGCACAAGGAAAGGATCGCTTCGGCGAGGTCGACGCATGGAAGGAAGCATTCGCGGCGGCGGAACGGGCGATTCAGATCGACCCCTCCGACTCGACTCTGATCTCCGAACTCAATCAACTCTCCGCACAGCGAACCATCTCCGAGGGTGGCTTCAATCAAGGCCAGTCCACGGAGACTGGCGACTTTCGACGCCACATCAAGGACGCCGACAAGCAGGAGGCACTCCAGGATGAGGAGTCCCTCTCCGGCGGCGCCGGAACGGATCGGGCGATCGATCGGGCCAGGCTGGCGGTCGAGGAGACTCCCGACAACGCCGACGCGGTCAACAAGTACGCACAGTTGCTTCGCCGGCAGGACACGGCCGAGGACGATGCAACGGCGGTGACGGTCTACCTGAAGGGGTTCGAGTCGACGAAGCAATATCGCTTCAAGATGGCTGCGGGCGACGTGACGATGAACCGCCTCAAGAAGCGGATTCGCAAGCTCGACCAACACGAAGAAGGCAGCGAGGAAGCGGCCACCCTGCGGGCTGAACTCCTCGAATTGAGATCGGCCGAGTTCAACGAGCGAGTCGCGAAATATCCGACGGACCGAGGCATCAAGTTCGAACTCGGTGCCATCGAATTCGACCGACGTAACTTCGAGGATGCGATGGCGATGTTCCAGCAGTGCAAGGATGAGTCCAAGTACCGGACCCGCGCCACGCACATGCTCGGAAAGTGCTTCGCCCACGAAGGCTGGCACCAGGAAGCCGTCGGCGAGTTCCGCGAAGCGATCGAGAACCTCGATGGGACGGAGAAGGACAGCGAGCTCATGATCCGGTACGACCTCATGCTCTCCCTGATCGATCTCGCTCGGCATGAGAAGTCGGCGGAGGAGGCTCGGGAGGCCGCAGAAATCTGCTCGGCGATCGTTCGGAAGGACATCAGCTACCGGGACATCCGCCAGAAGCGGAAGGAAGTCGACACCTTGATCAAGGAACTCGAAGGCTGAGCGTCTCCAGATCAGCTTCGTCCTCCGTCACGGTCGTGATCCCGACACGTCTGGGATCCACGCGATTCCCCGGTAAGGCCTTGGCCGCCGAGACCGGACGACCCTTGATTCTTCACGTGGTCGATCGTGCCCGCGCCGCCTCGAGCGTCGACCGGGTCATCGTCACCGCACCCGATCCCGAGATCATCCGAATCGCCCAAGAGGCCGGAGTCGAGGCGATCGAGACGTCGTTCAATCATCCCAACGGCACCAGCCGTCTCGCCGAAGTGGCCGACCGACTCGCGGACGAACTGCCGATCGATGCGATCATCGTCAACGTCCAGGGCGACGAGCCCGAACTGGATCCAGCCGCGATCGATGCGGTGATTCAGGCCTTGAATGACGATTCTGACGCCGACATGTCTACGGTCGCCACGCCTTTCGGCCCTGACGGGGACCCTGACGACCCAAATCAGGTCAAGGTGGTGATGGGCCTTGACGGCCGGGCGATCTACTTCAGCAGGAGCCCGATCCCCTTCGATCGCGATTCCGCGGGGATCATCCCCCTGAGACACGTGGGGCTCTATGCCTATCGCCGCGGCTTCCTCCAGCAGTTCGCATCATGGCCCGAATCGCCGTTGGAACTGGCCGAACGGCTCGAGCAACTTCGAGTCCTCGAGCACGGCGGCCGAATCGCCGTGGCGGTCCACGCCTCGGATGGGGGCGGGATCGACACCCCGGAGCAATACGCCGCGTTCGTGACTCGCTGGCGGGCGAGCCACGGCACCTGACGGCGCTTCATCCACGAACTCGGACTACCGGCGGCGCCCCTTGAGTTCGACCCCCGTCGCGCGGTACACTCGTCTATGCCCCAAAAGTCGCGCCACTTCGATCATGCCGCCTCCCACAAGGGCGGAGGCTCCTCCAATTCGAATGCAAAGAGACCCGTTTCGGGCGATGACGCCGATCCGGCCGAGGCCGATTTTCTCGCCAGTTTTGGAAAATCCGGCGAGTCGACCGAGTGGTACAGCCCAAAACCATCCGGATACGTCCAAGGCCGGACTCGGTATGTCGCGGTGATCGGAACCGTGATGAGCGGCCTCGGCAAGGGCATCTTCTCGAGCTCGCTCGCGAAACTTCTCCAGGACAAGGGACTCTCCGTCGCCCCCATCAAGATGGAGGGCTACCTCAACATCGACAGCGGCACCTTGAACCCGTATCGGCACGGCGAGGTGTTCGTGCTCGATGACGGCCTCGAGACCGACATGGATCTCGGCACCTACGAGCGGATGCTTCATCAGAATCTCACGCGTCGCAACTACATCACCGCGGGCCAGGTCTACACCGAAGTCCTCGACCGAGAGCGACGAGGCGGCTATCTCGGACGCGACGTCCAGATGATCCCGCACGTCACCGGCGCCGTGAAATACAAGTTGCGGGAACTCGCAATGCGAGGCGGCAAGGACGGCGGGCCCGCCGATGTCGTCTTCGTCGAAGTCGGCGGCACCGCCGGCGACTACGAGAACGGCTTCTACATCGAGGCACTCCGCGAACTCGCCTTCGAGGAGGGCCCCGGATCGGCCTGTTTCGTAGCCCTCACGTACATCCTCGAACCACAGATCCTCGGCGAACAGAAATCCAAGGCCGCCCAGCTCGGCATCAAGCGACTGATGGAGGCGGGCATCCAGCCCAACATCGTCGCATGTCGAGCCAAGAATCCGGTCACCGAGACGGTCATGGAAAAGATCGGAATGTTCTCAAACGTTCCGATGAGTCGCATCTTCTCGATGCACGACCGGGATTCGGTCTACTCCATCCCCGAAGATATGCGGAAGGCCAGCCTCGATCGCGAGATCCTCTCCATGCTTTCGCTCCATGACCGCGTGGACCCCGTCCATGAAGACGAAGCCCGCGTAGGGTGGACGGATTTCTCGCGGAAGCTCGCGGCCTCACGATCTCGCTCGATCAAACTTGGAATCGCGGGCAAGTACGCGGCGCTTCGTGACGCGTACGCCTCGATCGACAAGGCCGTGGAACACGCCGGCATTCATCTCAACTGCCGTATCGATACGGAGTGGATCGACACCACCGGAATCGAGACCGCCGCCGATGCCGATGCGATGCTCGACGGGGTCGATGCAATCATCGTTCCCGGGGGCTTTGGGGTCCGTGGTGTCGAAGGAAAAATCCGCTGCGTGGAACACGCCCGCAATCGAGGCATTCCCTTCTTGGGCATCTGTCTTGGATTCCAAGTGGCGGTGATCGAATTCGCACGGAACGCACTCGGCCTGACTGACGCCGGCTCCACCGAATTCAGCCCCGGCTGCAGCCATCCGATGATCTCGGAACTCCCGGATCAGAAGAAGCTCGAAGGAATCATGGGCGGCACCATGCGGCTGGGTGCGCAGGATGTGATCCTCGAGCCGGGTTCGCTGGTGAGTTTCCTACATGGCAACCGTACCCTCGTCCGCGAACGATTCCGTCACCGGTTCGAAGTCGAGCCGGAGTACATTGAGCAGCTCGATGCCGGCGGACTTCGGTTCACCGGCCGGCATCCCGAATTTCCGATCATGCAGGTGCTTGAACTTCCGCTGGAGACGCATCCCTTCTTCATCGGAGCCCAGTACCACCCTGAGTTGACCGGACGTCCGCTGGAGCCCCAGCCGATGTTTATGGGGCTCATCGCCGCAGCGATCGCCCGCCTAGATCCGGCCTTCGCGGCGACCAAAATCGGCACTCGATGGGTGAGACAGCGGAATGGGTGTACGGCGAACGCATGAGGTGCTCGGCGGCCTTGACGTGCCGCCCGTCGAGGCTACCATCACCGATCCGAAATCCAGACGCCGATGTAGCTCAGGTGGTTAGAGCGAGGGATTCATAAACCCTAGGTCGGAGGTTCGACTCCTCCCATCGGCATTCGACGCACGACGGCCCCTCCGGGATCCCGTCGTGCGTTCTTCGATGGTCCACGGCTTTCACGGTTGCTCGACGGCCACCCCGGCACGCCTGCGCGAAGACCCTTCGCCTCGCTCCACTCTTGCCGAATACACTGAACGCCATCATGGCACGACTCCGTAAATTCCTCATCCGTTCGCTCATCGTGCTCGCCGTGCTGGTGGTGACCTCGCCGCTCTGGGTTAACCTGGTCGCCCGCCTCGCCGAACCCGCGATTCGTACCCAGCTTCTCGGCCTCGCCGCCCAGTACGTCAAGCCGACGCTCACCGTCGAGAAATTCGAATACATCTTCCCCTTCCAGGTCAAGATCATCAATCCAAAGTTGACCGCTGACGGACCAGACGGAAAACCGGTCGACATCATGACCGCGGACGAGGTCAGCATCACGCTCGATCGATTGCCGATCTTCGGTGGACCGCTGGTGTTTCGAGATCTTGACTTCGAGAATCCGATCGCCAAGATTCTCGTGACGAAGACGGGGAACGTCATTGGCTGGGGGGATTTCATTAAGGACGACTCAGGGAGCGACTCCGATTCGTCCGACGACGATCGTCCGATCAGCGACATTTTCGCCATCGATCGGATCAACGTCACCGGACTCGACTTTGAGTACATGATCGAAGGCTACGACAACCCCATGGTCTTAAAGGACCTTGAGTTCTCACTCGACAATCGCGGAAAGAACGGCTCGGAGAAGGTGGATCTCGGCCGAACCGCCGACTGGTACGAGATCGACACTCGACTGACTCAGGGAGACATGCTCGACTTCAAAGTGAATGCCGGGGTCGACATCGACAAGCTGGATGTCGAACTGACTCTCGTGAAGTTAGACCTGACGCTTGACGAAAAATCACGGGAGATGCTCCCGCCTCAGGCCCAGTCCTTCCTGAGCACGCATAATGTCGACGGAAAGCTCGACGTGGAACTGAAGGGGACGTTCAACATGAACAAGTTCCTCTCAAGCAAGACCAAGATGGACATAAAACTCGGCCCGACGCACTTCGCCATCGATTCGCTTCTGTTTTCGATCGACGAGGCGACCGCCAGTGGACGGACGGACAAAAAGACGCTTCTTCTGGAACCCATCGTCGTCAAGTCGCTGGGCGGCAAAATGACCGGGACATTGAGGTTCTCTGACGAAGCCACGAGGGGGGAACCAGGTGCAGAAAGCGCGGCGAAGCCGCCCGCATCGACCATCCCGCCACCGGATCTGACGAAAGCCTCACCGGAGTCCATGAAGACGCTCGAGACGAACATCGACAACCAGTTCATTACCCCGGCCTCCTTCCAGAAAGCTGAAGACTTCGTAAAGACGATCGATGCTTTCGCGTCCGTCCGGATCGAGGACATGAAGATTCAAGATCTTCGACGAGTCGGTGGTGGTCCTGCTGATCAGTATGCCGGCGAAGTTGATGCGGCGATTGAGGTGGATCTCAATCTCGCGGCGCCGCTAAAGAGCTTGAAAGGCGGTGGCACGCTCCGCGTGTCTGACGGCGTCTTGACCGGCACAGATGCGTGGAAGCATCTGGCCACGTTGATGCGACTCGTGGTGCTCAATCCCACTCGGAAGGACCGAGCGGACCTACAATTCACCGTCGACGACGAAAAATTCGACTTCAGCAAGATGAACATACTCGCCGGATCCGTCGGGGTCCGGGCGAAGGGAACCGTCGGATTCGACGGGAGTCTCCATCTCGATGCGAACGCCGGTCCGCTGGAGGCCATCCAGGATTCCGCGGGCGACGTCGGTTCCATCCTCGGCTTGATCACGGATCGACTCGTGAAGTACATCATCCGCGGAAAAATCGGCGATACGACGGTGCGAGTAGCGCCATTTGGAATCAACTTCCGAGATTGAGGCCTCGACGTGATTGGCCCATCACCTCTTCATCGCTGAGAGCCGGGGTCGAGCAAGACCTGGCTCCACGAACGTCGTAGACTTCCCTCATGAACATGGGCCCCTCACCGATCCGGACGCTGGCACTCGGACTATCTCTCGCAGGGCTCGGCGGTTGCGGTGACGCCACGCCTGCCGAGCGGGAGACGGGAGATCTCGACGGTCCGCATCGAAAGGCCGCCGGTCTCCTCGCCCGCTACGACTACGGAGACGCCGTCCGGATTCTCCAATCGGTGATCGATCGCGATCCCGATCGCCTCGATGCCCGGATCGATCTCGCGATCGCCACCATGAATCGGCAGGAGGAGAACGACGAGGCAAATGCACTTGCCATGCTCGATGACGTCCATGCTCGTCATCCGAATGATCCCCGTGCGGGGTTCGTCTCCAGTGTGCTTCATCTTCGAGCCGGGAACGACTCGATCGCGCGGGATCGGCTGGCGATGGTTCTGCGTGGCGACGAATCAGATCCTTTCGTCTGGTACCACTACGGCCTCGCGCTGGAGCGAGACGACCCGGAGGCTGCCGCCGAGGCATACCAGAGGACCGTGACCCTCGATCCCTATCAACGCAGTGGCTGGTACCGACTCGGATCGGTCGCCGCCCGACTCGGCGATGATGCCACCGCAGACTCGGCTCTGGCGACTTTCGAGCGGCTTGAGGACAACCCTCGGGCCACCACGGTCCGACCGATCTACGGCAGACTCGGCCCCAAGTCGATGGCACGCCCTGGTGTTTCTCCAACCACGGATCACGTCCGACCCTCGGGTGGCGCCTGGTTGCTGCCCAAAACGCTCACCATCGTCGGATCATCTCCGAACTGGGGTGGTCCGGGCCGCAATCCGATTCCGACGGTCGCGGATCTTGATGACGATGGCCGACTGGACATCTTCATCGCCTCGGCAGTTGCAGGCGAAGCCCCAAACGCAGTGCTCCTTCAGGTCGAGGATGGATTCCAGTTGGTGAACGATCACCCATTGGCGACGATCGCGGACGTCCGATTCGCTTCCTTCGCGGACATCGACCAAGACGGGCGCACCGACGCGTACCTCGCCGTCCGCGGTCCCAATCGACTCTTCTTCCAACGCGAACCAAGAAGCTGGATCGACGTGACGAATTCCGCGAATGCGTCCGGCGGTGATTTTGACACACGCGATGTCGCCATCGTGGATGCGGATCACGACGGCGATCTCGACATTGTGCTCGCCAACGGCGACGGACCAGACGCGCTTCTGAACAACGATCGGAACGGCCGATTCACCGACTTGGCCGAGGTTACTGGCGTCGGTGGCGGCGCCGGCTCCCACCGTATTCTGGCCGCTGACCTGGATGGCACACGCGACCTCGACATTCTCGTGATCCGCGAAGCGCCTCCGCATTTGGTGCATCTCAACGACCGCCTCTGGAATTACCGGCATGAGGAGGTCGAATTCGATCGGATCCGGAATGCCGACCTCGTCCTCGCAACCAGCGGGGATCTGGATGGCGACGGGATCATGGATCTGGTGACCGCCAATCGCAACGGCGACGTCCAACAGTGGGTGCGCGACGAATTCGGCGTCTTCGAACCGCGACTCCTGCACTCTTTCGATGCTCCTCCCGACAATCTCGCCATCATGGACGTCGATGGTGATGGCCGTCTGGAGATCGTGACCGACTCGGCGCTGGGCATGTCATCGCCCGTGGCGTGGACACCGATGCTCGCCGATCCAGGAAGCGGGTACGGCGTCATCGCCCTGACCGGTTCGGGTGTGCCACAGATGATCGCCCCGGGGCCAGGGCGCTTCGCCTTCACGGCAGTCGAACTGGCCGGCGCGGAGGACACCACGCAGGCCATGCGCAGCAACGCCGACGGCATCGGCGCGATTCTCGCCGCCCGCCTCGATGAACGCTGGACGATCAAAGCCAATCTGCGTCCTGATGCCGGGCCGGGACAATCGCGGCAGCCGGTGCCCTTCGGACTCGGTGGTGCCGAGACGCTCTCGTACCTGCTCATCGACTGGCCGGACGGACTCTTCCAGGGTGAGGTGCCGGGCGTCGGCGACGCCGGCGGCGAAGGCGCCGCGCTCGCCGCAGGCTCGGTCGATCGGATCAGTGAGATCCAACGCCAGGTCTCCTCCTGCCCGGTCCTCTTCGCCCACGACGGCCAGGACTTTCGGTTCGTGAGCGACGTGCTCGGCGTCGGTGGGGTTGGTTATCTCCTAGCGCCTGGCGTCTACAGTGAACCTCGCCCATTCGAACGATTTCCGATGCCCGAGGGCTCGCTCGCCCCGGACGAGAACGGACAACTCCGACTCGTCCTCTGCGAGCCGATGGAGGAGGTCTGTTATCTCGACGCGGTGGAACTCGTCGGATGGTCGTTGCCCGAAGCATGGTCGCTCGCAGTCGACGAGCGACTCGCGATCGAAGGGCCCGCCGCGACCGGCGAGCCGATCTTCTTTCGGACGACGATCGACCCGGTCGCCGCGACCAACGACCGCGGAGACTCGATCCTTGATGCCGTCACGAAGACCGATCGGTCCGCCGCCCCCCTTCCACAACTCGACCACCGATTCATCGGCCGACTCGCCGACGAGCACGTGGTGACCATTGAATTTGATCGACCGATTCCCCTCGAAGGCGCCGGCCGCACGCCGTGGCTGCTCATGGACGGTTGGGTCGAGTACCCCTACGCCCAGACGATGTTCGCGGCCTGGCAGGCGGACGCGACCTACGACGCCCCCACCCTTGAGGCTCGCGATGCACACGGCGACTGGTTCGTGGTGCAACAGAACTTCGGCTATCCCGCCGGAATGCCCCGAACTTCGGCCTTTCCATTGCCGGACCTTCCCGACGGGTGCGACGCGCTCCGGCTCCGCACCAATCAGGAGATCTACTGGGATCGTCTTCGCGTGGTGATCGGCGAACCCGCCCCCGCCGGGGCCTATTCCGTCAGGGTGCCGCCGACTGCCGCCCGATTCTCCGCGATCGGGTTCCCGAAGCGGATCAACAGACCGCAGCGCCGCCCAGACTACGACTGGTCGACACGTTCACCCCTCTGGGACGTCCGCCACCAGCGTGGGCTATACACCCACTTCGGTGATGTGCTCAGACTCCTCTCGGCCACGGACGGTGCGGTGGTGACCATCGGACCCGGCGAAGGCGTCGAGCTCACCTTCACGGCGCCACCCCGTGCCGGTTCGATGCATTGGATTCTCGACAACTCCGGCTGGTGCAAGGACCGTGATCGTTTTACCCGCGACGGGGAGACCCTCGACCCGATCCCGGGCGCAGACCTGCGGAGCGATGCCGCAACGAAACTCATGGAATCGACCCGAACCCGGATCGAAGCGGGTCGCTGAACCAGGGGTGTGATCGCACCTCCGTCACCGAACCTCACGGCTCAGATCGCGATGCGCTCTCTGACCTCGGCGACCGGAAATCCCCGGGCCCGGATGGCGTCCTGAAGATCCTGATCATTGAGCGCTGGGTTCGTGTGGTTCAAGTGAATGAAACGCACCCGCCCCGGCGTCTCCCGTCCCACCGCCTCCAACAACTCCATGGTCCGAATCATCGGCGGATGCGGCACTTCTAGGATGTTCCGACCGGGAAGTTCCCTTCCGTCGTAGAACGTTGCATCGACGTAGGCGACGTCAACGTCTTCGAGCAGTTTCTCGAGCAGGCCTTCGTGCGCGTCCCAGCGATCGACGTCCGGGCAGAACAAGACGGTCTTCGACGGTCCATGAAGTTTGTACGCGACGGTGTCGCTGAATTCATCCCGGTGCGGAACCCTGAATGCTTCGACCCGGAGACCCGGCAGAGGCTCAAAGGGCTGCGGCGTCGTCGCACCGTCGGTGGTTCCCGGAGCGATCTCGTTCAATTCGATTTGATTGAGTTCAACGAGTTGCGACCACGGACCGTTGGTCCGAAGGAACTCGCACAACCGGGGCGTCGCCCAGACCGGGGTCGCCTTCGTCGAGGCGACCTCGCGGCCCAGTTGAATCAGTCCCGCGTAGTGCCCGATGTGGGCATGGGTCAGCAGAATGCCGTCGACCGGCTTGCGAGGCTCACCGCTCGAACCAGTCAGTTCGTGGAGGAGGCCGACCTGATGCTCGATTCGAGGGGTCGCCTCGAGCAGAAGAAGCCGCCCGGTCTCGAGATCTCGAACTCCAAGGCACGCCGGCGTCTCCAGCCGGCCGGTCTTCCGGGCGTTGACGCAGCACGATCGTGTGCAGCCCAGATGCGGCAAACCACCGTCTTGGGCTCGACCGAGGACGATGACCTCGAATCGAGGCGACGCCGAATCAGCCGTTCCGCCGTTGGCCTGCTCGGATTGGCTCGAAGAAGAAAAGATCGCGAGCACGATGGCAATGAGGAGGTTCATGCGATGAGCCTACCCGAGACGGGTCCAAGCCCTGCGACGGCCTCCGTCCAGATTCCCGCCGAGCACGACCGAAACATCACCCGATCCCGATTAACATGCGTCACATCAGCCCCCGTAGCTCAGCTGGATAGAGCACCGCTTTCCTAAAGCGAAGGTCAGAGGTTCGAGTCCTCTCGGGGGTGTTTCTCCAAGAC
>JAPKCC010000145.1 GCA_028823105.1 Phycisphaerales bacterium
GCATCGACTACCGCGGCACCACCCTCCACGAGATCCCGCCGAACGGCCAGGGGTTGGCGGCGTTGGTCGCGCTGGGCGTGCTTCGCCACTTTGAGATCGGTGATCTCGACCCCGACTGCCCCGATGTGCTCCATCTGCAGATCGAGGCGGTCAAACTCGGATTCGCCGACGCCCACCGTCACGTCGCAGATCCACGTTTCGTCGATGTCTCACCGGCAGAGTTGCTGGCGCCCGCCCGATTGAAGGAACTCGCGGATCGAATTGATCCAACCAAGGCCCAGTCGTTCGATGCGGGTATTCCCAAGCCGGGCGGAACCATCCTGCTCTGCACCGCCGATGCGGAGGGCCGTTGCGTCAGCCTCATTCAGAGTAATTACACCGGCTTCGGCTCGGGGGTGGTGATTCCAGGCTGGGGCGTGGCGATGCAAAATCGCGGGGCGTGCTTCCATCTCGCCGACGGTCATCCCAACCAGATCGGCCCCGACAAGCGGCCGTACCACACCATCATTCCCGCCATGGCGACGCCAACCGATCCGACCGCCCCCGCGGCCGATGGGCTCATGGCATTCGGCGTGATGGGCGGGTTCATGCAGCCGCAGGGTCACCTTCAAGTGCTCAGCCGGGTCCGGGACTTCCGCCAGAACCCACAGGCAGCGCTCGACGCCTCGCGATTCCAGTGGATGAGCGGGGTGAACGTCAGTCTGGAGCCCGGGTTTGATCCCGCGGTGTACGAGATCCTCGCCCAGCGGGGCCACCGGGTGAAACGAGCCGACCAGCGTTCGGTGAGCTTCGGACGCGGCCAGGCGATCCACGCGATCGAAGGCGGCTGGTGCGCGGGCAGCGACCTCCGCGCCGACGGCCAAGCAGTCGGGTTCTGAGGGGCGGTGGTCGGGCTGCCGCTCGGGGCCGTTCCGCGCGAGGGGTGTCTGCGAGCCCCGTGCCGGTGGTTTCTCGATCTGAGATCCATCGAAAGAAGTTATCGGATCACCATGGCTCAGCGTCATCAGTTGCCATTGAACGCCATTCAATGGCAATCATTGGCGTTCAGCGCCATTCATCGATCTGCGCTCGATCTGGACATCCTGAGCCGATCAAATCCGATCGGCTTCGGAATCGAACGCCGAGGTCGTGGTTGGTAGAATGCAGACCGCCGTCAGATGGACGGGAGGATGGCGTTCCGCCATCCAGCCTGAGGGGGAGATTCCAGACGCTCGATCCGGAATCGCGGCCGTTACGCACCAGCCTCATGTCTGGTCATGGCGGGCGTCCCATTCACCGCCCCGTCCAGAACGAGCTCGCTCGTTGCTTCCCCGGTGCCTCTGGCACGCGTTCGCTCTTTCGCTCTCATCCGACCGATGGCTCCACGGATTCCACGCTCATGCCCATCACCACTGCCCTCACCACCGAGATCCAGCGGGTCTCAATCCTCGACGAACACGGACAGTTCGATGAGAAGCTCGGGAAGGACCTCATCCCGAACGACGATCTCATCAAGCTCTACGAAGAGATGTCGCTCTGTCGCAAACTCGACGAAGTCGCCTTCAAACTTCAGCGCTCCGGCCGCATGGGCACCTACCCGCAGAACATGGGTCAGGAAGCCAACTCGCTCGGCGCCGCCTACGTCCTGAACCAGGATGACTGGTTGGTGACGTGCTATCGCGAAAACTGCGGCCTCTTCCACCGCGGACTCCCCCCGGAGCAGATCCTCCTTCACTGGATGGGCGACGAACGTGGTAACAACATCGCCCCGGACCTCTGCATCACCCCCATCGCGGTGCCCATCGGAACCCAGATGCTGCACGCGACCGGCCTCGCGTGGGCGAGCAAGTATCGAGGCGAGAAGCGAATCGCCTGCACGTTCTTCGGCGACGGCGCCACGAGCGAAGGTGACTTCCACGAAGCCATGAACTTCGCGGCGAACCTCGATATCCCGGTGGTCTTCTTCTGCCAGAACAACCACTGGGCGATCTCGGTGCCCGGACGAATCCAGTGTTCCGCCCCGACCGTCGCCCAACGGGCCATCGCCTACGGGATGGACACCATTCAATGCGATGGCAACGACATCTTCGCCGTCGTTCACTGCATGCGAAAAGCAGTCGAAATGGCTCGCGAGCACGGACGACCATTCTTCGTCGAAGGTGTGACCTACCGCCTTGGTGATCACACCACCGCCGACGACGCCCGCCGTTATCGCGACGAAGAAGAAGTCGAACTCTGGCGACAGCGTGATCCAATGATTCGCGTCCGAAACTACATGAAGCAACTCGGGATTTGGAACGATTCCAAGGAAGCGGCCCTCATGGAGAAGGTCGAAGCGGAAACCTCGGCGATCGTCCAACGAGCCGAATCGATCGAAGACCCGGACAGCGACGACTTCTTCAACGCGATGTACGCGGAGATCCCTCCCGATCTCGACCTGCAACGACGAACCCGCAGAACAAGTTCGATCGGACAGGACCCTTCCCAGATCGAACGACCACAGGTCAGCAGCCGCTGATCGGCGTCGCTCCTCCTTTCCCCCGACCTCCCTTGCGGGACCTTCCGGTCCCGATGAACAGACGGAACGCATTCGATGGCCAATCTCACACTCGTACAAGCGATCAACCTCGCCCTCGTTCAGGAGATGGAGAAGGACGATCGCGTGCTTATTCTCGGCGAAGACGTCGGCATCAACGGCGGCGTGTTCCGCGTCACCGAAGGCCTGCAGAAGCGTTTCGGTGAACACCGCGTGGTCGACACTCCGCTCGCGGAAAGCGGCATCATTGGAACTTCGATCGGCCTGGCAATGGCCGGACTACGGCCGGTGCCAGAGATCCAGTTCGACGGCTTCCTCGGACCCGCGTACGACCAGATCTGTTCGCACGCCGCTCGAATGCGCACCCGAACCCGCGGTGGCCTCACCGTGCCGTTGACGATCCGCGTTCCGGTCGGCGGCGGCATTCACGCTCCCGAGTTGCACAGCGATTCCCCCGAGAACATCTACATCCACCAGCCCGGCCTGAAGGTCGTGATGCCGAGCTCCCCCTACGACGCGAAGGGGCTCCTCATCGCCTGTCTCCGAGACCCGGATCCCTGCATCTTCTTCGAGCCGAAGCGGATCTACCGGGCTTTCCGCGAAGAGGTCCCCGAAGACGAGTACGTCCTGCCCATCGGCAAGGCCCGGACCGTCTGCGAAGGCGAAGAGATGACCATCGTGAGCTGGGGCGCGAGCGTCGTGCAGTGCATGCAGGCGATCGAGAAAAGCGAAAAGAGCATCGAGTTGATCGACCTTCGCACGCTCTATCCATTCGATATGGATGCGGTTGAAGCGAGTGTCAAGAAGACCGGCCGATGCGTCATCGTGCACGAAGCACCGAAGACCGGTGGATTCGGCGCGGAGATCGCGGCTCGGATCATGGAACGGTGCTTCCTGCAACTCGAAGCTCCCGTCCAGAGAGTCGCTGGCTTCGACACGATCATGCCGTATTACAAACTCGAACTCGAGTACCTCCCCGACACCGAACGAATCAGTCTTGCCATCGACGAAATCTCGGCCTACTGAGCCGGGACCCCGCCCCGTCGCCAACGATCTGCGTCCGTCACGAATCACACCAGTCGCTCCGAACTCCGGATCCTCCCCATGGCCGCCACCAAGCAACCCGCCGACAAGTCGCATTTCATCCTTCCCGATCTCGGTGAGGGTGTCCACGAAGCAGAGCTCATCAGCTGGAAGGTGAAGCCTGGCGATCACGTCAAGGAACACCAGACCATGGCCGAGATGGAGACCGACAAGGCGTTGGTCGAAGTTCCGAGCCCCTGGACGGGCGTGATCGATGAACTCCGAGGCAGCGAGGGCGAGATCATCATCGTTGGCTCGATTCTCGTCACCTACAAGGTCGATGGCGCTAGCACGCCCGCGGCCGCACCCGCCGCCAAACCATCTGCCGAAGCATCGAGCGACGCCGATGCCAGCGCCGAGGGTGAAGACCAGGGCACCGTGGTCGGCACCATGAGCGGAACCCTCGAAGTGAGCAGCCGCTTCTCGCGAAACCCGGAACACGACACTGAAAGCAACGGGAGCGCCGCCAACGGCAAGGCCATGGCGACTCCGGCGGTTCGCCGAGTCGCCCGCGAACTCGGACTCGCAATCGACCGCGTCCCCGGCACCGGCCGTGGCGGACGCGTCACCGCGAGCGACGTCCACGCCCACGCATCGCTCGGCCGAGACGGCGCACCCGCCGCCAACGCGAACACCGACGCAACCGATGCGGCCGTGATCACTGCCGAATCGTTGTCCGCCCGGCCCCGCGACCTTCCTCCGATCTCCACCGACGGCATCAAGGAACGAATCCCCTTCCGAGGCGTCCGTCGCAAGATCGCCCAGGCCCTCGACCGCTCGATCAAGACCGCGGTCCACTTCACGGTGGTCGATGAGGTCGATGTCACGGAACTCGAAGTGAAACGACGCGAGTACGCCAAGGTGCTGGGCACCCGACTCTCGCTGCTCCCCTTCATCATGACCGCCGTGTGTCAATCCCTGAAGAAGCATCCGGCACTCAACGCAAACGTCGACGACGCTCGCGAAGAGATCCTGATCAAGGACGTGGTCAACCTCGGTTGTGCGGTAGATACCGAACACGGCTTGATGGTTCCGGTGATCGGCGGAGCTGACCGACTCTCGCTCGTCGAGCTCGGAAACGCCGTCAAGTCGGTCGCCGAGGGTTGCAAGAATCGCACCATTCCGCGTGAGCAGTTGGTGGGCGGGACCTTCACGATCTCCAACGTCGGTAGCTACGGGGGACGATTTGCGACCCCGATCATCAACTATCCCGAGGTCGGCATACTCGCCGCGGGCCGGTCTTTCGAAAAGGTCATGGCGAAGAACGGCATGATCTTCGCCGGTACCGCGCTTCCCCTGAGCTTGTCCTGCGACCACCGTGTCGTAGACGGCGCGGAAGGCGCTCGATTCCTGAACACCGTCAAGACGTTGCTCGAGAATCCGAGTTCGCTTCTCGTCTGAATCGGCTGCGGAAACTCCCCCGCTGCGTCAACCAGAA
>JAPKCC010000061.1 GCA_028823105.1 Phycisphaerales bacterium
CCGGATGAAGGACCGACCCCGCGGGAAGGGACTGTGGGCACTCACCGATTGAGATCTCGCAGCAGGTTGGTGGGTGTCCACGACTTCCACGGGTCACGTCGGCGACGGTGACCCGAACGAAAAGCCCGCCCCGACGCGAGGTCGAGGCGGGCTGGGGTTTTTGTGTTGCGGTGAAGCTGCCGAAGACGACCGCAACACGCATGACAAGCGGTCAGGGCACGAACTCGATTGCAGGGAAGGTCATCAGCCATACATACCCTGACGGATGCGGTTGATACCGCAGAAATGGCGGTACGTATTTGCGAATAGGCCTGAGAGCCAAGGCGATCGGCGAGTCGTCGATCCGCCATCGCCTCTTGGCCAGTTCTCTTGTGCTGGAATCGGCGGCGTTTTGGGCTCCGAGCGTGGCTAGAATGCCGGACGGATCGCCATCGCCAATATGTCAAGACCTTTCTCCGAGAACGACCCTTCCCCGCACGGGGCTGACGAACCCGCGGTGACGCCGCGGAGTTCGGATCCGCAGCCCAAGTCGCGGCGACGAAGGCGACGGAAGGGGGGCGGCGGCACCGATCTTCGTGCATCGCGGGAGGGCACGGGAAAGAAGCTTTTCATCGATCCCGAGGCGAGGAAGGCCCTCGACTCGATGATGCTTCTGCTGGAGCGTCTGCCGAGCATGTCGGCGAAGTCGATTCGTCGTCGCGTCACCGGCATTCGCAGATCCGCCGAACAAGGACGCAAGATCTCGGGGGCGATCGCGGCGGTCCGCCGTGAGTGCGAACGAATGATCGAGCTTCAAGCTGCACGGAAGACTCGACGACTCGAAATCTCTTATCCGTCCGAACTACCGATTTCGATCGCGCGGGCGGAGATCGCGACGGCGATTCGTGATCATCAAGTGGTCGTGATCTGTGGCGAGACCGGGTCGGGGAAGACCACACAACTCCCGAAGATCTGTCTCGAACTCGGTCGAGGAATCGACGGCGTCATCGGTCATACTCAACCCCGACGGGTCGCGGCCCGTAGGGTCGCGGCTCGAATCGCGGAGGAACTCTCGACGCCACTGGGAACGGGCGTGGGTTACGCGGTGCGATTCAACGATCGAACCGCGAAAGACACCCGCGTCAAGTTGATGACCGATGGAATCTTGCTCGCCGAAACCCAGCGAGATCGTGAACTTCTCGCCTACGACACGATCATCATCGATGAGGCTCACGAGCGGAGTCTCAACATTGATTTCTTGCTCGGCTACCTGAAACGGTTGCTTCCGCGGCGCCCAGATCTCAAAGTGGTGATCACCAGCGCCACCATCGATCCAGAACGATTCAGTCAGCACTTTGATGAGGCGCCGATCATTCGCGTGGACGGAAGAATGCACCCGGTCGAGATTCGATATCGACCGGTTGACGCGACGTCCGATGATGCCGACGTGGATGAGGCGACGATGGCCGCGGTGGTCGCGGCCGTCGAGGAGATCGATGCGGCGGGGCTCGCCGTGGAGGAGCCCTCCGGGCGACCGGACATTCTCATTTTCCTTCCCGGCGAGCGAGAGATTTACGACTTCACCTCGGCGCTCGAGCGTGCGGCGATCGCGGAGACCGAGATTCTTCCGCTGTATTCGCGACTCTCCAACGAACAGCAGGATCAGGTCTTCCACCCCGGTGCTCGGCGGCGAATCGTGCTGGCCACCAATGTGGCGGAGACGTCGCTCACCGTGCCGCGAATTCGTGGCGTCATCGATGTGGGGACGGCGAGGATCGCCAGATATTCGCCACGAAGCCGAGTCCAACGGCTTCCCGTGGAGCCGATCGCGCGGTCCTCGGCGAATCAGCGGAGCGGACGGTGCGGTCGCATCGCGCCCGGGCTCTGCATTCGACTGTGCGACGCCGAGGAGTTCGCCAAGCGGCCGGAGTTCACGTCGCCGGAGATTCATCGATCGAACCTCGCCAGCGTGATCCTTCAGATGGCGTCGTTGCGACTCGGAACCCCCGACTCGTTTCCGTTCATTGAACAACCCTCGGCGAAGCTGATTCGCGATGGCTACGAAACCCTCCGGGAACTCGGCGCCGTGACTCGCGACGGGGATCTGACTGAGATTGGACGAGCACTGGCGGCGATGCCCATCGATCCGAGGCTCGGCCGCGTGGTCCTGGCATCCGTGGAGGAGGCTTGCGTTCCGGAGATCCTCGCGATTGTCGCGGCGTTGTCAGTACAGGACCCTCGAGATCGATCGGCCGCAGGGCGGGGAGCGGCGGATCTGGCGCACGCGGCGTTCCGAGATCCCGGCAGCGACTTTCTCTCCTTCCTCCGACTTTGGCGTGCGTGGAGGAAGGCGAAGGCTGAAAAAGGAAGCTCCGCATTGCGGACTTGGTGCCGTCGGAATCACCTCTCGGCTATCCGGATGCGGGAGTGGCAGGATGTCCACGATCAACTCGAGGGTCTCGCGAAAGAGTTCCTATCGCGAGACGAGCGAGGTCGAAAACGCTCCGGGCGAATTTCACTTCCGGAGGTTCGCGACGATCCGCCGAGCGGTGCGGTGCATCGGTCCATTCTTGCGGGATTCGTCTCGAACATCGGCCGCCGAACCGAGACTGGCGAGTACCAAGGGATCACCGGTACGACCTTCGCGATTTTTCCGGGAAGCGTTTTGCGCCGTCAGGAGGCGCCGTGGATCATGGCGGCCGAGATCGTCGAGACATCAAGGCGATGGGCAAGAACCGTCGCAAGAATTCGGGCGGACTGGGTCGAGCGCGTGGCGCCGCACCTGGTGCGAAAGAGTCACTACGAACCTCACTTCGTTCCGGAGACCGGATACGTCTCAGCGTACGAGCGGGTGGTCTTTGGAGATCTAGATCTGGTCGAGAAGCGGGAGGTTGCCTTCGCGCCGATCGACAGCGAAGGCGCTCGCGAGGTTTTTATTCAGCAGGCTCTGGTCGCGGAACGGCTTCCCGGTGCCCCGACCTTCATCACGAGAAATCGTGAACTCCGCGAGAAATTACAACGACTCGGCGACCGCGGTCGCGAGCAGGGGATCTTGGCCGATGACGCCGAACAATTCGCGTTCTACGCTTCGAGGATTCCTGCCGAGATCCACAACGCTGCGGCGCTGGGGGCCTGGCGTCGAAAGGCGGAACGACGCGATCCCCACATTCTTGAGATGCAGGAAGCGGATCTGGTGGCGTTCGGCCACCACCGCCCGGACGACGACGCCTATCCCGACCGGCAGACGATCGGTGGCGTGGATCTCGCGCTTCGGTATCGACACGAGCCGGGTGTCGAGGACGATGGCGTCACGGTGAGAATTCCGCTTGAGTTGCTCGGGCGACTCGACGCAGGTCGATTTGAATGGCTCGTCCCCGGGCTCCTGGTCGACAAGATCGAGACGCTGATCAGAAGCCTGCCCCGACGAATGCGGACGAGATTTATGCCGATTCGGGAGACCGCCACGGGCGCCGCTGAACATCTTCGGTTCGGGGAACGGTCTTTGTTCGAAGCGCTCTCGGGATATCTCGAAGCGATTGGAGGGACGCCAGTTCGCCGCGATGACTATCGCCTCGAGATGCTCGAGGCACATCACTTCATGCGGTTCGAACTCGTTGACGCCGGAGGGCAGATGATCGCGGCCACCCGCGACTTCGCATCGCTGATCACCGGGCACCGCGACCATGCGCGAGCGGCCTTTGAGGCCTCCATGGCATCCACGGCGTCGGTGGACGACGGAGACGACGAGGCGGCGAGACTGGCCTCCATTTGCGATCGAGACGACTGGGATTTCGGGTCATTGCCCCGATCGGTGATCGTTCGGCGGGGGAACCATCTACTGACCGCCTTCCCCGCGATCAGCGACGAAGGCGTGACGACTCGGGTTCGGGTCACCGATGACGCGTTCACCGCGGCATCGGTGCATGCGTCCGGGGTGCGTCGCCTTCTCGCGCTTCAAGTTCGAGACGCGCTGCGGCATCATCTCGAACACCTGACCGAACTGGAGGGGCTTTCACTCCTTCATGCGCCGCTGGGCAGCGCAGAAGGACTTGCTCGTGATCTGGGGGATCTCGCGGTTGCGATTGCCGTCGAGCAAGGTGTCGGCGTAGATGCCGCCGCTTCGGCACGGGATCGGCCCGCGTTTCTCGTCCTCGATGACGCAGTGCGTCGTCACCTGTGGCCAGCCCTCGAACGGGCCTGCGATCTCGCCGAGCCGATTCTCATCGCCCGCCAATCGATGCTGGAGATGTTAGATCGACCGACCCCGGCGGATTGGATCAGTATCCGGGACGACGAACGCCAACACCTCGATCGACTCGTACATCCTGGATTCCTCGGTCAAATCCCGCCCGCGAGGCTTGTGGATATTCCTCGGTACCTCGAGACCGGCCGTCGTCGTCTGGATCGCCTGCGGGGCAGTGGGCTGGCTCGCGACCGGCAGCGTCGTGAGGAACTCGAAGGTTGGATCAGACTCTGGAAAGGACGGCGTCGTCAGTTGGACGAAGTCGGCCGCATCGATCCCCGACTCGAAGAATTCGGTTGGTTGGTCGAGGACTACCGAGTGTCGCTATTCGCGCAGGAACTTCGTTCTGCGACTCGCGTCTCGCCGAGCATCCTCAAGGCGGCCTGGGCGTCCATGACTAGCTGACTAGCTGACTAGCTGACACCAACCCTCGCTTCGGCGCACGCGACCGGTCATTCCGCTCGAGAGGCCAACGCTCGACCGACCGCGGCCACGAAGGCCTCACTTGGAAGTCCCCAAGGTCGGAATTTCTCCATCGTTCCCTTCTCCTCGCTGAAGAGAAGGCCGCGGTTGTTCCCGAGCGTGCTGGCAGCGGGCGAGTCGATCAGGGTGCTGGAGTCGGCGGAACCGACTTGGAACATCGCACGCTGATCGAAACCGCGCATCGACTGTCGATCGACGCATCGTTCGAGCGTCGCGACGGTGTCCGCCCAGGCATGCACAAAGATGCCGTGTTCGGGGCCGTCCTTCAAGAGCGAGGCGAAGACCTTGTCGGGGGTCGGAGGCGCGTCTCCGTCCGTCGAGAAGCCGAAGTCGTCCTCAGCCCGTCGCAACGATCGGAACCGTTGTAGGCCGTGGATGAGGAGGAGTCTTGGCGGACCGTCGGTCGTGCCGGACTCGATGCGGCGGGCGAGTTCGGCGCCCAGAGCGAGCACCGCGTCACTGCTCTCGCGGAAGCCGGGCATCTCGACGTCATGCGGCATCGCCTTGGCGACCATTTCCAGATAGCCCGCGTTGGGATCATCCGCGGTACTTCCATCGAGGACGAGGGCGGAGAAATCGCCGCTCCGGTGGGCGGCGCAACCTGCGAGCAGGGCGGCCGCGGAGATCGCCATTGCGGCTTCGTCCTGTTGTCCGATCAGAGCGAGGTTCGAGCCCGCCTGTCGACGAAACACGCCCGCCGTCGGATCCTTGATCGCGACCGCATCACCGAGCCAGATCTGGAAGGACGCGGGACGAGTCTCTGGTGTTGACTCGATGGTTCGTCTCAATGGAACATTTGACGCGAGTGACGCAGGGGCATTGCCTTCGAACACGATGCATGATCGCTTCCCGGCGTCCGGACGTTTCGCGGCCAGTTCGGCGACGCGTTCGAGATATCCCTCCCGCACCGAATCGGGAAGCCAGCACACTTGGAAGGGGCTGTTGCCTTCTACCAGACCGCCCTGATCGTTATAGATCGCCTCGCCGGGGCGGGCCAGCAGCCGCGCCGCGACGTTGTCGTCGGAGAGGATCATCATCGAATCCTGCTCGTTGCACTGCAACGCGATTCGAACGCCCATCTGACCCATCGTGGAACGATGCAGCGAGAAAGCGCCTCCGAGTGTCTGCGAACCGAGCAGCACATGCATGCCGAAGGCTCGGCCCTGGCGAACGAGGCGATCGAGCAGCAGGCCCGCCTCCTGGCTCACTCGGTCATCGTCGACGAAGAGTTCTTGGAATTCGTCGATGACCAGGAGGACGCGGGGCATGGGTATTTCGGGTCGCTTCTGACGCCAGCCGGAGAGATCCTGAACCCCTTCGGCCCGGTAGGACTCGCCGCGATTCTTGAGTTCGTCGTCCAGACCTTGTAGCACCGAAAGTCCGAACTCGCGATCGCTCTCTACCGCGACGGCCCTCGCATGCGGAAGCTTGTGAGTGGCATAGGTCTTGAATTCCACACCCTTCTTGAAGTCCACCAGATAGAACTCGACTTCGTCGGGCGAGTACCAGCAGGCGAGATTGGTAATGAAGGCGTGAAGGAGTGTCGACTTGCCGGAACCGGTCTTGCCCGCCACCAGCGCATGCTGCGCTGTGCCGACGCCGAGGTCGATTCGCTGAAGCCTGGTGGCTCCGGCTCGACCGAGTGCGACCGAGACCTTCTTTTCCGTCGATCCGGTCCAGAATTCCTCCGGTTTCGGTGCGATCGTCTCGAAGGGGACTTCGACCTTTCCTGCTTCGACGGCCGCATGCCCGACCCGTCTCGCCATCTCGATCAGGAGGTCGTCCGGCGGGCCGGGGGCTGGGGTGAATTTGAGATCTTCCATGCCTTCGGCATCGAAGATCATTCCGTCTTGAGTGGAGCGCACGGTGACCATGCCGCGGTCGAGATCGTCGGCGTCGAACTTCTCGGGCATCTCGCCTCGACGATCGCGGAGCAGAAGGGTGAAGACGCCGCAGCGTGGTCCGCTTTGCAGGATGCTGGCAAGCCGCCGAGCAGCTTCTTCAGTGAAGTTCGAAGGGAAGTCCGCGATGACTAGGAATCGGTAGGGTTCGGCGATCTCGCCCGCGGCGACGTTGTAGGCATCGATCGAGGCAAACTCGTTTCGAAGGTACTTCTGAATCACCGTCTCCATGTGCTCGGTGATGTCGGTGAGTTTCTGTTCGATCTGACGTGGTTCGGTCCAGATACGCTCGCCGACCAGTCCGGGCATCTCGTCTTCAAGATGCATGAAGCCGGCAAAGTTCTGGCCGAGCCCGACGGGGTCCATGATTGTGAACCGTGCTTTTCCAGGAGGAATCGTCGCGAGGATCCGGAGCATCGTCGCTCGAAGGAGTCCCATGCCGGCATCCCGGTGTTCCGGATCGACATCGATCTGCAGGCTGGATCGCGTGGGGAGCGCGATCATGGCGGGGAGTTCGAGGCTCGTCGCGAGGTTCGTGCTCAACCGAGGATCGGTCGGGGCGCCGCCTTCGACCGCGGTTCGATCGAAGCGAAGGCGTCCCAACGCGACGGCGGGCGGTGCAGTCGTGGACGGTTTCCATGCTTTCCATGCCGGATCGGTGAACTCCAGAAAGCGATTGGAGAGGTCGTCGCGAATTGCTTCGAGCGAGCTGAGGTCCGCTTCGAGACCCTCGAACCACCTCTTCTCCAACCCCGTCCATCGCGTGTCTCGTTCCCGAAGGTTCTCCGCGACCTGATGTTGATGCCGATTCGTCTCAACCTCGACCGCCGTGGCGTGCGCGGTGAGCGCCTCGGTTTCGGCGGTCACCGCGTCGGCCTGGGCATTGGCGGTGGTGCTGGCGCAGGTCGCCTCGGTCTCGGCCTTGTGAATCGGAATCCGGCGTTCGAGCTCGGTGACCCGTTCCCGGGCCTTCTCGAGATTCTCCGCAATGATCGGTTTGAACTTGGCATTGGCTGATGTGATCTCGCGATCCCGAGTCGCGGCGAGCTGCTTCTCCAGCGCCGTCCGCTCTTCTTTCGACGACTCGATGGCGAGTTCGGCGGCGCGTCGGATGAGGCTCGCGGATCGAGAGTATGGCTTCCAGGCTCGAACGACCTGCCGTCGTGCAAAGAAGAAGAGCACGACGAGGGCCGGGAGGAACGCGGCGAGACCGATCGCGCCTCCGGTTACCAGGCGACTCTGTTCGAGGGAGCCGGTGAGTGCCGCGATCCCCACGCCCGCCCCGATGAAGGCCGCGGTGGGAAGCACCATGATCGGTCCGCGAAAGAGCCGGGGAATTGACAATCGCCGAAATGACTCGGTCGCCGTCGAGGCCGCGCCGAGCTCAAGTCGGAGGGTCACCTGTGGATTTCGATCGATTCCGGAGAGATCTTCTTCCGATGGCCCGGTACGTCGGGGAACCAGTTGCTTGTATCGCCTCGTCTCGCGGATCATTCGCGATTCGAGGTCGTCAAGACGGGCGATATCCTCGTCGATCTCTTTCCGGCGTTCTTCAAACGCATCGCGTGGCCGATTCTCGTTGGCTTCGAAGACGGTCTCGGCGAGCCAGATGGCTTCTTCGTGCGCTTCCTTCGCTTTTTTGTCGTTCTCGTGGGCCTTTCTCCGGATCCGAACCGACATCGACTCGGCTTCTTCGTCGATCTCCCGTATCCGTTCAATGCAGATCTGTCGGGCGGTCGAGATATTCGCGAGGCGATTCCGGGCCGCGGCCTCGATTCCATCGTCGCGGGCTTGTGCGATCGCGGTGGTGTTCTCGTCGTGCCTCCGACGTTCCTCCGTTTCCGCGGCGTCCCCATCCGTGGTCGCGGCGATGCTCTCGGTCGCGGAATCCCGGGTGAGGGCGTCGAGTCGTCGTCGAGTGGCGCCCATCTTCCCGAGGAGGTCTGGAGGTGCGGCGGTCTCGGGATCGAGTTGGGGAACAATGTCGGTCATCGGTCAGTCGTCTCCACAGTCGCGTCGGGCCTGTGCCAGTTCACCTTCGAGTTGCTCCATGGCGGAGGCGGCCGAACGAATCCGCCGCTCGAGCGGCTGGATGCGTCGCTCATGGAACGCTCGGCTCACCGGATCACGCCAGGTCTCGCTCACGCGGCGCCAGGCGATGGCCAGTTCCTTGTACTCGCTCTGCATTCGCATCCGGGCCGAGGTGACGCTCATGCCTGTTCCTCCGTCGATGCGTCGTCTTCGGCCTTTTCTTCGGTGGGTTGCTCACCGGTTCGCCGCATCGATGTTCGGTCGTCCGCGGGCTCGTCCGGGGCGATGAGACGATGGAGATCAGGCGGCGAGAGGTTCAGATAGGACTCTAGATTCTCGGTGATCTTCTTGAGCAGACCGACGGCATGAGGGAGATCATGATCAACCGTCACACTGAAACTGGATAAGGCAGCCTTGAAGGTGACGCGTTGTTGTTCGAGTTTTCTCGTCCACTTCCGCGTCGCGGTGAGCTTCGATTGGGCCTCCTCCAGCCGGCGGACGGCACGCTGCAGGGCCACCTTCTCGTCGACGACACTCGCTCGTCCATCATTGGCGCCCGACTGCATCTGCTTCCGGTAGAGATCGCTCTTCGCTCGAGTCACCAGCTCCTGTCGTTTTCGAATCTGCCGTGTCCAGTGCGGAGCCCGCTCTCGCTCCAGCCAGATGATGTTGCGATCGAGATCGCTATCCGCCTCGGTGATCGAGACCCGTCCGGCATCGATGAATTCCACGACCGACACGCGAAAGCGATCGATCGCGTCGATGGATCTGACGTCGGCGCTTTCACTGCTCATATCTGGAAGGGGATTCGCATATGGGTCTTCATGAATTCACCCGATTCCGAGGGGAGTCGGGCGAACGAGAGGCGGGGAGGTGGCCACGAGGCTGGTCATCGCTGTTGGAGATACTCCTCGATACGCTGAGCCTTCCGGAGCAGGAACGGGATGTGAACATCCGAGGCCTTGATGAAGCGGTGGAGGGTTTTGATGGTGGCATCGAACTCCTCTTCAAACTTTGCTTGCTCCTGATCCCGCCAACTCTGCGAGAGCGTTCCCATCCGCGCTTGGACGGTCTGCATGTTCGACTGGAGTTCGGCGTTGAATCTCTTGAGATCCTGCGCGAATCGACGAAGTTCGGCCGGATCGGCGACGGCCTTGGCCATGACATGCCTCCTGAGGGGTTCGGAAAGTGGTGCGAGTGTACCGGGAAGGAGGTGGTTACTCTTCCGGGAACAGGGATCTCGACCCCTGAAAAGGAGATCAAGATGATGGAATCCAATCTGATCGGTGGGCGATGGGTGGGAGCTGATTCCGGGGAGACCTTCGAGGTCAGCAACCCAGCCACGGATCAGGTGGTGGGGCGGGTCCCGAATGCCGGCGCCGATGAGGCCCGTCGAGCGGTCGATGCCGCCTTCGACGCACTCCCTGGATGGGCCGCGAGGACGGCGATCGAACGGGCGGAGGTGCTGGAGACGCTCTCCGCACGCCTCGCGGAGGATCGTGAAGAACTCGCTGCATTGCTGACTGAGGAGCAGGGGAAACCGCTCGCGGAGTCCAGAGCCGAAATCGATTATGGCCGGAGTTTCTTTGAAGTCTCCGCAAAGGCATGTCAGGCGATTCGCGATGAAATGCCATTGGTTCCCGGCAAGAAGGTGCGGGTCCATCGGCGGCCGGTTGGCGTGGCAGCGGCCATCACGCCGTGGAATTTTCCGATGGCGATGCTGGCGAAGAAGATGGCGCCGGCGATCGCGGTGGGCTGCACCCAGGTTCTCAAGCCGGCAGAGCAGACGCCGCTCTCCGCGATCGCTCTGCTTGAACGCGCGATGGCCTCGGGCGTACCAGCCGGGGTTCTCAACTTGGTCACCGGCGATCCGGCGGCAATCGGCGCCGCCTGGCTCGAAGATCCGCGGGTGCGAAAATTGTCCTTCACCGGGAGTACTGAGGTGGGGCGGATACTCATGCGGGGCGCCGCTACAAATCTCCAACGTCTCTCGCTTGAACTTGGTGGCCACGCCCCGATGATCGTCTTCGAGGATGCCTCGGTCGATCTTGCGGTCGACATCGCGATGGCGGCGAAATTCCGCAACGGGGGTCAGACCTGCATCTGTCCGAATCGATTCCTGGTGCATCGGGACCTTCACGATCAGTTTGCATCGATGCTCGCGATCCGTTCGGCGGCGTTGATCTCCGGCCGTGGACATGATCCGGGCATCGACCTCGGGCCGATGATCGACGATCAGGCCATCGAGAAGGTGGAGGCTCATGTCGCGGACGCCGTCAAACTTGGAGCGACCCTAGTCACCGGGGGTGGTCGTCGCCGGATTGAAGGGCTCGCGGATCGCTTCTTCGAGCCGACGGTTCTCACCAGTTGTACCTCACGAATGCGCTGCTGGAACGAAGAAACCTTCGGGCCAGTGTGCCCGATCCGAATGTTCGACGACGAGTCCGAGGCGTTGGCGATTGCCAACGACTCGAGCTTTGGACTGGCGTCCTACGTGGTGACCAATGATCAAGAGCGAATTCGGCGGCTCGGAGATGATCTGCATACCGGCATCATCGGGGTCAACGATCCGGGACCCGCGGTCGCCGGCGTTCCGTTCGGCGGCGTCAAGCACTCCGGATTCGGCCGGGAAGGCGGCCGCTGGGGACTCGAAGAGTATCTCGAACTGGTCACCATCTCATCCGTCGAGCCGGCGGCCGAATGAGGTGATCTCTGGATAGGTGCACGACACGAGGCCGCGAGCATGTGCTCGCGGCCTCGTGATGTTCGTGAATCGCGGAGTTCGCTCGTCTCGGTTCATTCGTCGCCGTTGAGGAAGTTCGAGAGCCGCTGGCGGCGAATCGGATGCTGCAACTTGCGAATTGCCTTGCTCTCCACCTGTCGGACTCGCTCTCGGGTGACCTTGAAGATCCGACCAACCTCCTCGAGCGTGTAGGTGTATCCATCACCGATGCCGTAACGGAGCTTGAGAATCTCGCGTTCGCGGTAGGTGAGGGTTCGAAGGACGTCGTTGATCCGCTGGCGAAGCATCTCGCTGGTCGCAGAATCCGCGGGCGATTCCTGGCGTTCATCCTCGATGAAGTCGCCGAAGTGAGAATCCTCGCTCTCGCCGACGGGTCGGTCGAGGCTGATGGGATGCCGCGAGATCTTCATGACCCGACGAGTCTCCTCGATCGGCATCTTGGCCTTCATCGCGATCTCCTCGACGGTGGGCTCGCGGCCGAGTTCCTGAAGGAGGACCTTCTGGATGTTCCGCAACTTGGACATCGTCTCGATCATGTGAACCGGGACGCGAATGGTCCGGGCGTGATCGGCGATGGCACGGGTGATCGCCTGGCGAATCCACCACGTGGCATAGGTGGAGAACTTGTAGCCACGCTTGTACTCGTACTTATCAACCGCTCGCATGAGTCCGGTGTTGCCTTCCTGGATGATGTCCAGGAAAGGAAGCCCGCGGTTGCGATACTTCTTCGCGATCGAAACCACCAGTCGCAGGTTGCCTCCGGAGAGATCCCGTTTGGCCTGCTCGTACTCCTCGAAGACCTTCTCGATTTCGCGGACCCGGATCGCCAGTTCGTTGGGTTCCTCGAGCACGAGGCCTCGAAGGCCCGCGCGTTCCTCCCGCATGACGAAGACGTCTTCGGGGTCGTAACGATCGGGATGCTTTTCGGCCTTCTCGATGCGTTTGGCGAGGTCCTTGAGCTTCTTGTTGACCGCCTGCAGTTTTCGCATGAGCGGCTGGATTCTGCCGCTTCGGAGGCAGCATTCCTCGAGGAGGGTCGCGATCCGGCGACGACGATCCTCCATCTCGAAGCGGAGCGTGGCCTGTCGGTCGGGAGTGCTGCCTTCTTGGTCGATCTCTTCCCATGCGGTTTCGTTGAGATCGATCAGCCGTCGGACGGTCGCCGAGTTGTAGGGGATTCGACTGGCGACCTTCTCCTTCGCGTTCTCCTCCGCAGTGGAGATCCGCATGGTGCGGTCGAACGGGAGTTTTCCCTCGTGAACCTGCTGAAGCGTCTCGATCGCCTGCCTCGCGGCATAGTCGCTCTCAAGGGTCAGTCGGCGGAAGAACATTCGGGTCGTTTCGATCTTCTTCGCCAGTCGGATCTCCTGCTCGCGGGTCAGGAGCGGGATGGTGCCCATCTGGGTCAGGTACATCCGGATCGGATCATCAATCCGCTTGGAGCCTTGCTCCGCGATCGCCTGTTCCACCGCGGCCTGAGTTTCTGCGTCGCCCAAGATCTCCGGCTCGTCGCTCGCCGTCGTCTTGGCCGCCGGAGCGGCGGTCTCGCCGAGTTCTTCACCGTCGTCGATGTGAACGGGATTCGGCGTGACCTCGCCGTCTTCGTCCATCATCTGAACCTTCGGTGTCCGAGCGGCCTTCCGAGCGTTATCACGCTGGAATTTCAGATCCGTCTGCAGCGCGGCGTCGATCTGATGGAGGCCGCGACGACGGCGTTCGATCTCATCGATCAGCTCGATTCCCTCGAGCCGCACCAATGTTGTAAAGGCATCGATCGCGTCGGGATCGACGTAACAATCCGGGAGGCACGTATTGACCTCCTCGTAGCAGATCCAACCGCGCTTGCGGCCGGCTTCGACGAGTTCAGTGAGAGCGGGATATGGGCTCAGTAGCAAAGGCAGCACGTTGATCTCCTGGAGAGAGGCTGGAGGTGGGCACTCGCTCACTCATGTGAGCCGGCGTCGAATGACGTCGGCATTGATGGATCACGGGTTGATCCATCGGTGAACCTGCCACCGACGCGCCCGACGCGTCGACGGCCAATGGCGGCCGGATCTGATCCGGACGCCCTAATCTTGTTGATGGCGGCAAGCGCCTCGTCCGCGGAGGCGATCGGTCGCGATGCGAGATCGGATCGATCCGCGAGGCGGATATCGCGTTCGATCGCGGCTTGAAGGGTTTCCGCCGCCTGCTCGAGCAGCTCCGCCGTATTGACATCCGGCACGGAGACTTCTCGAAGGCCCTCGACGAAGAGCGCGGACACGATGCATCCGATGCCTTCATTCTCGATTGCCGCGATGAGGTCCGGCCCGTCCGGAATGGATCCCGCGGATGCGGTGGATTCCATGAGGCGCCAGGCCTCGCGACAGGGTGGATCTTCGAATCGGGCATGTTCGAACTGCTGGAGGAGGGTTCGATCGCCGGTCTGCATCGAGATGGTGCGGGAAAGCAGGGCGGTATCCGCAAGGGCGAGTCGAACCACCGATTCCTCCGCCCGGCGTCGTCCGCCCGCGGCTCGGATCATGACCGCGAGTTCTTCGGGAGCCTCGGTGTCAGCGGTCTCTGAGGACCTTGGAGTGAATCTTCGAGTCCCCTGATCCAACATCGAGGGCGTCACGCCGAGAATGGCGGCGATCTGATCGATGATGAACGATCGCCGCACGCCGGCCACGCCTTCGAGGCCGAGACCGTTCAAGCGATTGATGACGTCATCGACGATCCGTTGCCGTGCGCTGACTCCGCCTGCAACATCCAATGCCTTCCGAAAGTCCGCGAGGAGTGCGAGAGGCGCATCGATGGCGGAGGCGAGCGCCTTCTTGAACTCGGCCGGACCTCCGTCTCTTCGGAGCAGTTCGTCCGGATCGAGTCCATCGGGAAGCGTGCAGAGTTGTACGTCGACGGTCGAGGAAAAGAAGATCTCGACGGCCCGGTCCGCAGCCCGTTGACCCGCTAGATCGCCATCAAAGAGAAGGATGACCGTGTCGCAGAAACGCCCGAGCCGATCGGCATGATGCCGAGTGAGGGCGGTCCCGAGTGTGGCCACCGCATTCTCGAATCCGGCGGCATGAAGCGCGATGACGTCGGTATAGCCCTCGCAGATGATCGCGGTTCGAGTCTTCGCGATCGACTTCGCGGCAAGATCGAGGCCGTACATCGTTCCACCCTTGTGGAAGACGTCGGTCTCCGGGCTATTGAGATATTTCGGCTCGTCCTCTGGGTCAATCTTCCTCGCCCCGAAGGCGATGGGGCGGCCGAGCTCGTCTCGAATCGCGAAGATAAGGCGGTTCCGAAACGCATCGATCATCGTGCCGCGCTTCGAGGGGCGGACGAGTCCGGCAGCCTCAAAGATCTCTAAGTCCGGAACTTCGTTGCCATCCACCTCGGTGCCATCCCGCCGGAAGGCCTCGATGCGGTCAACCAGAGTGCTCCACGCGTCCGGCGCGATTCCCATGCCGAATTTCTCTGCGGTCTCTTCGCCGATTCCGCGTGACTCGAGGATCGCACGGCCGACCCGGCCGGCATCGCCTTCTTCCTCGGTGAGCATTCGACTGAAGAACTTCGCCGCGAGCGCGTTGGCTCGAAGCAGCAGGGTCCGGCGACCGGCCGACGCGCGACTCTCGTTGCTTCCGACTCGCGACAGTTCCATGCCCGCTCGACCGGCCAGCGTCTCGAGTGCCTCGAGGAACTCCATTCGATGGAAGTTCATGAGGAAGTCGATGGCGTTGCCGTGGGCGCCGCAAGCGAAGCAGTGATAGAAGCCCTTCCTGGGGACGACGTACATCGAAGGCTTCGAGTCCTCATGGAACGGACAGAGACCGACGAACTCATCACCCTTGGGGTCGAGCCGAACTTGTTCGGCGACCAGGGAGACGATGTCGGTGGCCTCGAGGACCCGATCGCGGTCATTTGTTTCAGAGGGCGTGGACACGAGAGGGAGAGAGTCCGAAGCGGGGAGGAGGGAGGAGGGAATCGCACGCAAGGACGGGACGATTGATTGGCACCCGGATCTAACGCAGATTCGAATGCGATGGCGCACACGATCAGAGGTCTGTTCATCGCCAAAGAAAACATGCGAAAACATGCGGCCGCATGCGAAAACATGCGAAAAACAGACATGCGAATTTCTGATTCCGGTGTAAAAATCAGAAAACGGCACGAATCGACGGGGCTTCCGCACGGCGGAAGGCGTCAGTTAGGATTTTGGAGCGGTGCAAAAGCGAATCGGGCCGGCCTTCAGTCCACTGATGAGAGGAGGACCTGAACGGGCGGTGTGTCGAAACGCTGTTCTACGTGGGAGAAGGATTTCGGCCAGCCTGCGGTTCTGGGGGGAAGAGGCTTGGCCGCTGGATTTCCCAACGTCGAACGGTAAACAATAGCTCTCAGGACGCCGGAAGCAAGTTTCCGGGGAAGATATTGCCAAATCAGGGCCAAGGAGACGGCCCTTTGAGAATCAGGCCCCCGAAGCGGCCTTCAGCGCTCTCGTATAGGTGTACTTTCGACGCGATTGCTTGACCACGAGGCCCATTCGAATGGCCTTGGTGGACACAAGAACGCGGACCGGAGCGCCATTCACCACGCAACGAACCTTCTGGAGGTTCGGCTTGAAAGTCCGCTTCGTCTTTGAGGTGATCTTGATACCGACGCCGCCAAGGTACTTGGCGCGGCCGCGATAGGTCTTCTTGTGTCCGGATCGGGTTCCGGTTCCGAGGAAGTGGCAACGGCGAGGCATCGGTCAGGCTCCAAAGTGAGGGATCGAGAAGTATACCGGCTTCGGGTGAGACGGCAAGGGGGGGCTCGGGAGATCAACCGAGGTGAATTCCCGTCTCACCAGGAGCGGTGAGGAGGTCGCCCGCAGGCTTGAAACCGGCAAGTCGCCGGGCCGCTCTGAGATGGCGGTCATCAAGGTCCGAGAACAAGTCGAGTTGAACGCTGGCCAGGTCCAGCACTCGATCAATTTTTTCGCCGTCGGCCATCGATCGGCCATCGTTGGCCACGCGGTAGAAGCCGATCCAACTCACTCCGTGTGGCTCTAACTCGTCTCAGAGAATATTCACGAACGCCTCCGGATCACCATTGGGCGAGTGACGGAGGCGTTCGTTGATTCGGTCGTATGCGAGGCTTCTGGGTAGATCCGGTGCGGTCACGCGGATTCTTTGTTCCTTCTCGCCATGGTTTCGAGGGAGGGACCGTTGTCGACGGAATCTCCATCGACGACATAGGTGACGCCTTCGTTGTCCTGATCTGGGAGATCGTAGAGAAGATCCACCATCAGCTCATCCATCACCGCGCGGAGGCCGCGAGCGCCGGTCGACCGTTCCATCGCTCGTTCGGCGATCTTGTTCAGAGCCTCGCTCGAGAATTCAAGGGTGGCCGATTCGAGCATGAATAGGTGTTCATACTGCCGGACGATCGCATTCTTCGGTTCGGTGAGGATGCGGACCATCGCAACGCGATCGAGCGGCTCGAGCGGGCAGATGATCGGGAGACGACCGATGAGTTCGGGGATGAGGCCGTACTCGAGGATGTCACCGGGGACGACTTTCGAAAGTACGGGATCTTTGTCGCTGACCTTCGTGACATCGCCTCCAGCGAAGCCGATCCGGCTTCCGCCGAGTCGCTTGCGGATGATGTCTTCGAGTCCCACGAAGGAGCCACCGCAGATGAAGAGGACGTTGGTGGTATCCAACTGGATGTACTGCTGTTCAGGGTGCTTTCGTCCACCCTGGGGCGGCACGTTGGCGACGGTGCCTTCGAGCATCTTCAGAAGCGACTGCTGGACGCCTTCGCCTGAGACATCGCGGGTGATGGAAACGTTGTTGCTGGTCTTTCCGATCTTGTCGATCTCATCGATGTAGATGATGCCTCGTTGAGCGGTCTCAAGATCATAGTCCGCGGCTTGCAGAAGCTTCAGTAGGAGGTTCTCGACGTCTTCGCCGACGTACCCCGCCTCGGTGAGCGTCGTGGCGTCGCCGATCGCGAAGGGGACATTGAGGATTCGAGCGAGCGTCCGTGCGAGGAGCGTCTTGCCCGTTCCGGTGTGCCCGATGAGCAGGACGTTGGACTTGTCGAGTTCGACTTCCGACTCATCGTTCTCGACGTGCATGAGTCGCTTGTAATGCGTGTGTACCGCAACTGCGAGCGATCGCTTGGCACGTTCCTGGCCGATCACGTACTGATCAAGGAAGTCCCGAATGCTGCGAGGCGTCGGAATCGAACTGAAGAGCGGCTGGCCTTGATCAACCCGCCGGCGTTCCTGGCGGAAGATGTTCTGGCAGAGGTCGGTGCAGTTCGTGCAGATGTAGACGTCGCCCGGTCCCTCGACCATCGGGCCGACTTCCCGGGATGTCTTTCCACAGAAAGAGCAGGTCGTGATCTTCCGTCCTCGGAAGCCGCCACCGCCACTTCCACCACCACTTCCACTTCCACCAGAACCTCCGCCACCGGTGGGCGTGGAACTGTCAGGATTCGTCGTGCCTGCAGGGCCGATCTTGCTGTCGCCCTCATTGGAATCCACGGCGTTGCTCGGCGCTGGACGCGCCGTGCGGGGAACGGGGTGGGAGGAGGTGATCATAGATTTTGGATTCTCGGCCTGGCCGGCCGTCGACGAACTGCGATGCATGCGATTTCCAGAAACGAGGACACGAAATCCGCGGAAAGGCGGTGTTCTCATTGTATCGGGGACCGATGGCCGAGGCTTCACTCGTTTCGCCATGATCTGTCTTGCTGGTGAAATTGAGCCGAAAACGCGGACCTACGAGGAGCTACGAGGCCCGGAAACTCGGGGTTCTCCGGGAACCAGATTTTCGAAATCCGCGGCGGCGACGAAAGTGATCCTTTGGAATCCTGACGACCCGCAGGTTCATTCGATTGAATCGACCGGTGGATCCCCTTCGACGCGGTCGCCGGATGCAGGCTTTCGGGGTGGGACGGTGGGGGCCACTTGCCTCAGAGGGCGGGCCGAGCCAGGAGTCGGTTTCGTATGATCTCCCGACTTTTCCGAGTCGCGTGTGGCGGAGGCTTTGATTCCCTCGATCATCCTCGATTTCGCAATCTCGAATTCCTCGGGCGAGATCTCTCCTCGATCCCGCATGCCGCGGAGATCGGCGAGGATGAATCCGGCCGAAGAATCGTCTCGGTTGACCGCCATCCTTTTCTTGAGCCAGATCGCGACGCCGCCCCCGAGGAGGATGAGCACGGCGAGGACGCCGATCCAGGGAAGGATATCGGCGAAGAGCCGCTCGGCTGCCTGCGCGTCCTGGGCCAGCAGGACCGTCACGACTTCGCGGCGGCCTTGGCGTCTACCAACTTGTTCCAGTCCTCAGCGGGCATCTCCGTCACCTTGGCCGTATCGACGATGCGGTCGGCCGACTTGGAGTGCTGGATGGACATACTGATCTCGCGAATCTGGCCGGTCTTGGCGAGTTCGGCACGGACGGCGTCCGGGCGGGCGCCGCGGGATGCGGCGATCTCGCTGATTCGGGCGTTGACCTCGTCCTCGGTGACGTTGATTTCGAAGTGCTTGGTCAGTCTGGACATGATGAACATCAGACGGAGGCGTTTTCGAGACGCCGTCTCACTCTCGCTTCGGATCTTGGCGAGTTGGAGTTCGATGGTGTCCTCGTCGAGTCCTCGGTGCGTCATCTCAAGTCGTTGCTGCTCGATCATCCCCGCGGCCTGAGCCTCGGAGATCTTGGGCGGCAACTCGAAGTCGATGTTCTCCATGAGCCACTCGTAGACCTGCTCCCGCTCCGCGTTTCGTTGCTCGGCGTCGCGGCGCGATTCGAGGGAGAGTCGGATCTGCGCTCTCAACCCGGCTTCGTCATCGAGTCCGAACTGTTCGACGATCTGGCTGATTTCGAGGGGCGTCACTCGTTCGGCGTCCGTCACTTGGAAGGAGATCTTGAGCGTCTTGCCTCTGATGTCTTCTCGTTCGTGCGACTCGGGCCCGTTGGTCTCGAACGTGATCTCATCGCCCACGCTCTTTCCGGCGAGATGGTCAGAGAGATCTTCGACGAGCAGTCCGATGAACTGCCCCTTGCCTTCGTCTTCGACGGCGGGGACGACCGCCACCGCGCGGTCGTTCTCAAAGAACGGTTCCGCCGAATCTCCGATGTGGATCGCGACGCTTCCCACCATCCGGTCGAGTGGTTCGAACGGGCCGGTGATCCGTGCAGGGGCACCGAAGCGATACCGGGTTCGGAGGACCTCGCCGTCGACGTGCTCGTCGTTGACTTCCATGATTGGCTTCGTGACGGGAACACCGTCGAGCTCTGGAAGTTCGAATTCCGGGACGATCTCGAGCGAGACCGTGAAGGCGTAGTCGTGGCCCGGTTCGAGATCCTTGATCGACTCCATGTCGCCGAAGTCAGGGTCGCCGATGACTTGAAGTTCCGCGGTGGCGAGGGCCTTCTCGTAGGCCGAGGAGATCAGCTGTCCGCGAGTTTCGCTGCGGACGTCGGCGCCGAAACGCCTCTCGAGAAGCTTCCGTGGCACGCGACCCTTCCGGAAGCCCGGGAGGGCGGCTTCCGAGACCAGGGTGCCAAGTTGCATCTCAAGCCGCTCGTCGACGACGGAGGCAGGGATGGTGATGGTGATCGTCCGGCTGCAAGGGCCGGTTTCAGCGATATCGACCGTCGGTTCGAAGGTGTCACCGCTGTCGAGAGAGAAGTCATCCATGGGCTTCGGAGTCCGGTTTCGTTGATCAGGCTAGTGGGCGATTTAGGGGAAACATCGGAAGATACCCGCCCCCGGACGCTGCAGCCAGTCCCCCGAGACCAGAAACGCCCTCCCGCCATCAGGCAGAAGGGCGTTCGAGGAGATTTCACGGCGGTCGCACACGGGTCGATGTGAATCAGCGTCCCACGAGGAGCATCTGGGCATAGGTGGGCATCGGCCACAATTCGGCGGAAATCCGGGTCTCGATCCAGTCGGAGGCGGCACGTGTCCGTTCCATGGCCGGCACCAGTTCGTTCCGAAGCCGTTTCGCCTGCTTCTCGAGGTCGTGGCTCTGGCTGATCATCGCGGCTTCGACTTCGACGATCCCAAGCCGCATGTCCGAGATCTGACCGACGAGGTTTCGAAGCTCCTCCTCAGTGTCCGGGCATTCGACGCCCGCGACCTGCGTGGCACCCACCACGTCGGCGAGTTCGGCTTGGGCTCGTAGCGCGGCGGGAAGAACCTGGGTGCGAATGATGGTCGAAAGGGTTCGCCCTTCGATCTCGATTTTGGTGCAGTACTGCTCGAGAAGGACGTCGCCGCGTGCTTCGAGTTCCCGGGCGGAGAGCACGCCGAACTTCGAGAAGAGCGCGGTTGTGCTCCGTAACTTGAGCGTGGGAAGCGATTCTGCGGAATTCCGAATATTGGGAAGGCCGCGCTTGGCCGCTTCCTTCGTCCAGTCCTCGCTGTAGCCGTCACCATCGAAGCAGACCCGGCGATGTTCCTTGATGACCTGCTTGAGCAGTGATCGAGCCGCGGTCTCAAGCTTGGCGGGAGTCGGCTTCTTGCCGGCCTCCTTCTCAAGCTTGCTCGCCATGTAATCGAGGCTCTCGGCGACCATGGTGTTCAAGACCGTGGTGGGCCAGGCGACGGCGGCGGTCGATCCGACCGCTCGAAACTCAAACTTATTCCCCGTGAACGCGAAGGGGCTGGTGCGATTTCGATCACCGGTATGCCGAGGTACTTGCGAGAGGGAGTCGCCGTTGAGATCGAGGGTGCCGCCCTTGACGGCCTTCCGGGGTTTTCCCGCCTCAAGCTGGTCGATGATGCCAGTGAGCATCTCGCCGAGGAAGACCGACATGATCGCCGGGGGAGCTTCGTTTGCGCCGAGGCGGTGATCATTGCCCGCCGAGGCGATCGATGCCCGAAGAAGCTCCGCGTGCGTGTCGACGGCTCGGATCACGGCGCAGAGGAAGATCAGGAACTGCAGGTTGGTGTGGGGCTCGGCCTTGGGATCGAGCAGGTTGACCCCCGTGTCGGTCGAGAGCGACCAGTTGTTGTGCTTGCCGGAGCCGTTGATGCCCGCAAAGGGCTTTTCGTGGATGAGGCACTCGAATCCGTGTTTTCTGGCCACGTCCTTGAGGACGTGCATCGTGAGCATCTGGTGATCCACGGCGACATTGGTCTTCTCGAAGGTTGGAGCCAGTTCGTACTGGCCGGGGGCCACCTCGTTGTGTCGCGTCTTGACCGGGATTCCCAGCTCGAACAGTCGGCTTTCGACATCGGCCATGTAGCTCAGTACTCGAGATGGAATCGCCCCGAAGTAATGGTCATCGAGCTGATGCCCCTTCGGCGGCATGGCGCCGATCAGGGTTCGCCCGCAGATCACAAGGTCGAGTCGCTCCTGAAAGAGGTCCTGATCGATCAGGAAATATTCCTGCTCGCACCCGAGGGTGCCGACGACCTGGTCCACGCCCTTGTCGGTGCCGAAGAGGTGCAGGATGCGTGCGGCCTGCTTGGCGAC